>NZ_JBIVGV010000005.1:0-340470 GCF_044748865.1 Pseudomonas sp. NPDC089734
GGCAGAAAGCGGTTTGAACATCATCGCGGCTACCAGCCTGACCGACGCTGCTCAACAAGTTGTCAAAGCTGCGGAGGGCAAGTAATGAGCGTTCTGATCAATAAAGACACCAAGGTTATCTGCCAGGGCTTCACTGGTTCGCAAGGTACCTTCCACTCCGAACAAGCCATCGCCTACGGCACCAAGATGGTTGGCGGCGTGACTCCAGGCAAAGGTGGCACCACTCACCTGAACCTGCCAGTGTTCAACACTGTGAAAGAAGCTGTAGCGGCCACCGGCGCTGACGCATCGGTCATCTACGTTCCGGCTCCTTTCTGCAAGGACTCCATCCTTGAAGCAGCGTTCGGCGGCATCAAGCTGATCGTCTGCATCACCGAAGGCATTCCTACCATCGACATGCTGGAAGCCAAGGTCAAGTGCGACGAGCTGGGTGTTACCCTGATCGGCCCTAACTGCCCAGGCGTCATCACTCCGGGCGAGTGCAAGATCGGCATCATGCCAGGTCACATTCACTTGCCAGGCAAGGTCGGTATCGTGTCGCGTTCCGGCACCCTGACCTACGAAGCTGTCAAGCAGACCACTGACGCCGGTTTCGGTCAGTCCACCTGCGTTGGTATCGGTGGTGACCCGATCCCGGGTTCCAACTTCATCGACATCCTGAAGCTGTTCCAGGCAGATCCGAAGACCGAAGCGATCGTCATGATCGGTGAGATCGGCGGTTCTGCTGAAGAAGAAGCGGCTGCCTACATCAAGGCAAACGTGACCAAGCCGGTTGTTTCCTACATCGCTGGTGTGACTGCTCCTCCGGGCAAGCGCATGGGCCACGCAGGTGCAATCATCTCCGGCGGTAAAGGTACTGCAGACGAGAAATTCGCTGCACTGCAAGACGCAGGCGTCAAAACCGTGCGTTCGCTGGCAGATATCGGCAAGGCCCTGGCTGAGCTGACCGGTTGGGAAATGAAGAAGTAAGCATCGCTTGCTCTGATTGACCATCGGCAAAGGCCACCTTCGGGTGGCCTTTGTGTTTTTGAGTGGTCATGCCGCCATCGGGCTGTCTGAGCAGGAGCGGACTTGTCCGCGAGACGGTATTCCAGATTGAGCATGTCTTTTGGATGTGCCGGCCTTTTCGCGAATTTCATGCACGAATGAGTCGTAAGTCGCTATATTCGAGTGCACTTCGTCGTTGCTACGCTCTTTTCTAGTGCGTTTTCCCGGGTATTTCGTTAGGCTAGCAACCTTTTCGTGTCGTCCGTTTCTCACAAGGAATTCTGACGTCGTACTGTCAGCCTTAAAAGGGCAGGCAGAGCTTCCCTCACCCGTGGGAACTCCTCTCTTTGAATTCTGATCTGGCAGTGTGGTTTCCCTAGATGAAAGTGTTGAAAGGCCAGGACGTTCTGGCACTCGGTTTCATGACATTCGCCCTGTTTGTGGGCGCCGGTAATATCATCTTCCCGCCAATCGTAGGCCTGCAGGCGGGTCCAAATGTCTGGATGGCTGCACTGGGCTTCCTGGTCACCGCTGTCGGCTTGCCGGTTGTCACAGTCATTGCCCTGGCCAAGGTGGGCGGCGCAATGGACGACCTGAGCAGCCCTATCGGCAAGATTGCCGGAGGTATTCTGGCGGCGGTCTGCTATCTGGCTGTCGGTCCTCTGTTTGCCACGCCACGTACGGCTACGGTCTCCTTTGAGGTCGGTCTGGCTCCGTTGACGGGTGAGAGCCCTCTGGCGCTGTTCCTGTACAGCCTTGTGTATTTCCTGGTGGTGTTCTGGGTTTCCATGTATCCCGGCCGCTTGCTGGACACCGTGGGGCGTTTCCTGGCTCCCTTGAAGATCATCGCGCTGGCGGTACTCGGGATTGCCGCCTTCATGCTGCCGGCTGGAGATATCGGCTCTGCGGAACCTGCCTATGTCGCGGCACCCTTTTCCCAGGGCTTCATCAATGGTTACCTGACCATGGATACGCTGGGAGCGCTGGTCTTCGGTATCGTCATCGTCAATGCCATTCGTTCGCGAGGTGTTGATTCGCCCCGTCTGATTACCCGTTATGCCGTCATTGCCGGTCTTATTGCGGGTGTCGGGTTGGCACTGGTGTACATCAGCCTGTTCCGCCTGGGTTCCGGCAGTCATGCCGTGGCGGCAGGTGCTGCCAATGGCGCAGCGGTCCTGCACGCTTATGTGCAACATACCTTCGGCTCGCTGGGCAGTGGTTTCCTGGCCGTGCTGATCTCGCTGGCCTGTCTGGTGACCGCAGTGGGCCTGACATGTGCCTGTGCCGAGTATTTCAGCCGCATTCTGCCGCTGTCATACAAGGCGCTGGTTATCGTGCTGGCGTTGTTTTCGTTGCTGGTTTCCAACCTTGGCCTGACCAACCTGATTCAGATCTCGATCCCCGTGCTGACGGCCATCTATCCGCCCTGCATCGTTCTGGTCGGTCTGAGCTTCTGCAAGGGGCTGTGGAACAGTCAGGGGCGGGTCATTGGCCCGGTCATGCTGGTCTCCCTGCTGTTCGGCATCATCGATGCCTGCAAGGGCGCCGGGTTTGGCGATCATCTGCCGGGCGTGCTGGCAAATCTGCCGCTCAGTGAGCAGGGTCTGGCCTGGCTGGTGCCTTCAGTCATTACGCTGTGTGCGGCCATGGTCGTGGATCGCGTAGCGGGCAAGCGTCGCGAGGCGCTGGCCTGAGGCGTTGATGCGTGTAAGGCGTGAGTACGCTGCTGTCACGCCACATTGACAGCGTCACCCATAAAGCCCGTTGAATAACGGGCTTTATCGTTTCTGAAGTGGCTTGATATTACTTGGCGGGTGCCGACTCCGGTGTCTGGGCAGGCGCTTCGGTCGCGCGCTGCTGTGCAGCTTCCGCATTCTTCTGGGCTGCTTCCTGGCTTTCCTTGGCCGCGTCGTTCACTTTTTCCTGAGCCTTCTCCATCGACTCCTGAGATTGTTGAGCTGCCTTGTTGGCTTCTTGCTGAGTGTTCTCGGATTTTTTGTCGCAGGCGGCAAGACCCAATGTGGCAGAAAGCATCAAGGCATAGGCTAAAGACTTACGCATGGGGTATTTCTCCTTATTGATTAGCTACGTGCCTGAGAGCGCTGCCTTGTAAATTAAGTTCCAACGGATCATCGGAATGTTAATGCCCCCTGTATGGCCGGTTTTACAGGCGAAAAGGGCAGAGGGGATGCTCTGCCCCGAGAGAAGTGTGCAAGCGTTAACCTGTTGAAACAGAAGCAGGATTGCACCGGGTTGCTCCCTGAAACTTTTTGCGAAGAATCGCGGCGGATCTTTTTGCGCTCTTGAAATCCCGCTCCAAGCCCCCACCTTGATGACTAACCGCTGCCACGCAGGTCCCGACTCGATGTGGCGGCCTATACCATCCAATTGGAGTTTGATGACCATGAGTGTGGAAACTCAAAAGGAAACCCTGGGCTTCCAGACCGAGGTAAAGCAGCTGCTGCACCTCATGATCCATTCGCTGTATTCCAACAAGGAAATCTTCCTTCGCGAATTGATCTCGAACGCCTCCGACGCGGTCGACAAATTACGCTTTGAAGCTTTGTCCAGGCCTGAACTGCTCGAAGGCGGCGCAGAGCTTAAAATTCGTGTGACCTTCGACAAGGACGCCAAGACTGTCACGCTTGAAGACAACGGCATCGGTATGAGCCGTGACGATGTGATTACCCACCTGGGGACCATCGCCAAATCCGGTACTGCAGATTTCATGAAAAACCTGTCGGGCGACCAGAAGAAGGATTCGCACCTGATCGGTCAGTTCGGCGTGGGTTTCTACTCGGCATTCATCGTGGCCGACCATGTCGAAGTGTTCAGCCGTCGCGCAGGCCTGCCAGCCAGCGAAGGCGTGCACTGGTCCTCCAGAGGCGAAGGCGAATTTGAAGTCGCCACTGTCGAGAAGGCCGAGCGTGGCACCCGTATCGTTCTGCACCTGAAAAGCGGTGAAGACGAATTCGCCGATGGTTACCGCCTGCGCAACATCATCAAGAAGTACTCCGACCACATCGCCCTGCCGATCGAGCTGCCTAAAGAGCAGGCTCCGGCCGCTGAGGGTGAAGAGGCTCCGGCGCAGGAGTGGGAAACCGTCAACCGTGCCAGCGCGCTCTGGACCCGTTCCCGTACCGATGTGAAGGACGAGGAATACCAGGAGTTCTACAAGCACGTTGCCCATGACTACGAAAACCCGCTGAGCTGGAGCCACAACAAGGTCGAAGGCAAGCTGGAATACACCTCGTTGCTGTATGTTCCGGCGCGCGCACCGTTCGACCTGTATCAGCGTGAAGCACCTCGCGGGCTGAAATTGTATGTGCAGCGTGTGTTCGTCATGGATCAGGCCGAGTCGTTCCTGCCTCTGTACCTGCGTTTCATCAAGGGCGTGGTGGACTCCAACGATCTGTCACTGAACGTTTCCCGCGAGATCCTTCAGAAAGACCCGATCATCGATTCGATGAAATCCGCACTGACCAAGCGCGTGCTGGACATGCTGGAAAAGCTGGCCAAGAACGAGCCTGAGCAATACAAGGGCTTCTGGAAGAACTTCGGCCAGGTCCTGAAGGAAGGTCCGGCCGAAGATTTCGCCAACAAGGAAAAGATCGCCGGCCTGCTGCGTTTCGCTTCGACGTCCGATGACAGTGGCGAGCAGAGCGTTTCCCTGACCGAATACCTGGCTCGTGCCAAGGAAGGTCAGGACAAGATCTATTACCTCACCGGTGAATCCTACGCTCAGGTCAAGAACAGCCCGCACCTGGAAGTCTTCCGCAAGAAAGGCATCGAAGTGTTGCTGCTGACCGACCGTATCGACGAGTGGCTGATGAGCTACCTGAGCGATTTCGACGGCAAGGGCTTTGTCGATGTGGCACGTGGCGACCTGGATCTGGGCAAGCTTGATTCCGAAGAGGACAAGAAGGCTCAGGAAGAAATCGCCAAGGAGAAGGAAGGCTTGATCGAGCGTCTGAAGACAGCGCTGGGCGAGTCTGTCAGCGAGGTGCGTGTGTCTCACCGCCTGACCGATTCTCCTGCGATTCTGGCGATTGGCGAGCAGGACCTGGGTCTGCAGATGCGTCAGATCCTGGAGGCCAGCGGTCAGAAGGTTCCGGATTCCAAGCCTATCTTTGAATTCAACCCGTCCCACCCATTGATCGGCAAGCTCGATCTGGAGCAGAGCGAAGAGCGCTTCGGCGACCTGTCGCACATCCTGTTCGATCAGGCGGCACTGGCCGCTGGCGACAGCCTGAAGGACCCGGCCGCTTATGTGCGCCGTCTGAACAAGCTGTTGGTAGAGCTGTCGGTTTGATGACCGATTGACAGAAAACCCGCTTCGGCGGGTTTTTTGTTTTGTTACTTGAATCCCTTTTTCTAGAAGATCAGGAGTCAGCAATGAGCAGCACTGTTACTGTCCGTTCCGTGGTTTACCAGATCGATGGCCAGCCCTATGAAAGTCGTCTGGTGTACGACGCAGCAGCGACTTCTTCGCGCCCGGGCCTGTTGATGGCACCCAACTGGATGGGTGTCAGCCAGGGTGCCGAAACCATTGCCAAAGCCGTTGCCGAGCAGGGTTATGTCGTGCTGTTGGCTGACCTGTATGGCCAGACCGTTCGCCCGTCCAACAATGACGAGGCGGGTGCCGCGATGATGCCGCTCAAGAATGACCGCGCCTTGCTGCGCAAGCGCATGCAGGCGGCGCTGGACCAATTGCTGGGTCAGGCCGATGTTTCCCTGGATGTCAGCAAGATCGCAACGTTCGGTTTCTGCTTCGGCGGCTGCTGCTCCCTTGAGCTGGCACGTACCGGCGCAGAACTGAAAGCAGCCATTTCCTTCCACGGCACGCTGGATACCCCGAACCCTGCCGATGCGAACAACATCAAGGGCGCGGTACTGGTCCTGCACGGTGCGTCCGACCCGTTGGTGGACAAGGAACAACTGCCTGCATTTGAAGAAGAAATGAACGCAGCCGGTGTGGATTGGCAGTTGCACAGCTACGGCGGTGCCTTCCACTCGTTCACCGACCCGCACGCCAATGTGCCGGGCATGATGATGTACGACGCCAAGGTGGCCAATCGTGCGTTTACCAGCATGCATAACCTGCTGCGCGAAGTCTTCTGATCGTGTAGGAGCGAATTTATTCGCGAATGAATTCGCTCCTGCAGAAGCTTCTTTTAACTTACTGGAAAAAGGCCGGGCAGGTGCTGGGCAAGGCTGTGGTGGGAATGGCCTCGCAGGTGTTGCTGAATGTCAGATTGCCTTGCTTGTCGGTGGACAGCTCCCACACGCTGTCGTAATCCTCGAAGCTCCAGGAAGGCACTTGCGCTGCGGCGGCCGGATTGCGGTACATGTCCGTCAGCAGGTATTTCACGGCCTTTTCAATGTTGCCATGTTCCCAGCCCACCAGGATCGTGCTGCCATGCTCTGCGCGACTGAAGTAGGGCGAGGCACGGTTGAAAAGCGCCTGTGCCAGATCAGTTGCATCATTCCACTGGAACTCGGCCAGCGTCAGGGGCAAGTCGTGCTCAATGGCGAACGGTGCCACCGTCAGCGAAGGGCGGATGTACGAGCATGTGCCATTGCAGCCGATGATGTTGTCGGGGTCGGACGTGAAAATATGGTCTGGCTTGCGCTTCATGATTTCGCCGAGTCGGGCGTTGGCACCCAGAGCACGCCATTGTCCCTGGCACACGTAGTTGCCATTTTCAAAGTTGCTGCCGGGGTGTGCTTCCACATGGCGCACCAGGTACACCTTTTGTTCGGTGTAAGGCTGCCAGCCGTCCGGTGCCTTGGCCTGGATGGTGACAGGCGGCTGGGCACAGGCGGAGCGTGGTGGCAGGGGCACCTTGGGGAAGTGCGGATCATCGGTAATGCCGTCGCTGTAGGTGCTCACGGCAAACGGCTTGCTCTGGCCCGACAGCACCACATACTGGTGTGTGCCATTCAGTGTCAGCGTATCGTTGCTGACGCTGCTTGCCATGGCCTGGATCATCTCGGGCGGCATGGCCATTACATAGGTGCCACGGGGCTGGTTGCCCAGCAGCTGCTGCATGAAATACGCCGGTGAGTTGTAGACACTGGCATCGCCCTGGCTGAGGTCTTGCGAGGAAATGCCGAAGTTGTTCAGCAACGCATAGGGCTCGATGCTTTGCAACGGCACCATGCTGGGCGAACCCGAGTAGGTGAGTGCGTACACTTGGCGCACCTGCGCCGCCTTGCCCGCCAGCAAGCTGTTGAGCAACTGACCAAAGCGCAGAGAGTGGTTGAGCCCGGTAGGCGAGAGGTTGTTGCCCTTGCCTGTCTGGCTTTCAAAGCTGGGCACCAATACAAAATTCCAGTCGTTCGGATTGAGGGCTGGAGAGTCCGCCAACGCGACACGGTTGAAGCTCAGCACGCACAGCAGCAATAAAAGGAAACGTAGCATCATGATGAATTTCCGGTAAGGCGCACTGGCCACAGAGCTGTGGCCAGTGCGGTGGGCGGTGAGGGTGGTCGGATCAGGGCGTGAAATACTGACGGCGCTGATGTTGCTCCTGGTGCATGGGGAACATCACGGCGTAGAACTCGGTCCAGCCTCCCATGCGCACGCGCAGCAGATCGTAGCGTTCCGGGTCCTTGCTCG
The DNA here is from genome assembly GCF_044748865.1 of Pseudomonas sp. NPDC089734. Lineage (NCBI taxonomy): Bacteria > Pseudomonadati > Pseudomonadota > Gammaproteobacteria > Pseudomonadales > Pseudomonadaceae > Pseudomonas > Pseudomonas sp. NPDC089734. The sequence goes on from NZ_JBIVGV010000005.1 coordinate 7,610, forward strand.
CCGCCTGATAGGTGGCCAGGTCGGCGCAGGTCAGAGTGATCAGGTTGGAGCCGGTATCGCCGTCGGCATATACGCGCAGGAAGCGTTTCAGGTCTTCCAGCGGGAAGCTCTCGGAGATGTTCATGTCCACCGGAGACGCGTTGGAGAGCCCGTAGTCAATGGCATCGTTGCGCCAGCTCTCCAACGATTGGTAGATGTTGCGGAAGGCGGGTGCCGCCGCCAGATCCTGCGGTGCCGGAACGGGAGACAGGTCGGAGGCAATGGGCATGCCGTTGCGGCGACCATCGGCGGTGGCGCCGCAGGGTTCACCATCGCCCACGTAGCCCTCGAAGGTGCCGATGCCTGGTGTGACGACGAATTCAAACGCACCATAGGTCTTGGCAATGCTGTCCAGCACCGGTTGCAGCACGGGATGGGGCTGTCGGATCACATCCACGCACAGACGGATCAGGTTATCCATCACCCAATTACCCAGTTCGTCAACGTCCTTGTTCCCGCTGCCCCACTTGGGCAGTTGCAGGGCGATGTCGCGCCATTCCTGGTAACGGCGTGCGCGCTCGCCCGCCGCCGCAGGCCCCATCAACTCGTTCTGGTACGGCTCAACCGGGGTGTAGCCCCAGTCGTTGATCAGGCAGTCCACCAGTTCGGGGAGTGTGGTGATCGCCGTCTCGCGGTCGTACACCAGCTTCTTGATGGCATACAAGGAATCGATCGTGTTGGAGACGCCTACGCACAGAGGCGCAATCATGTGAAAGCGGGCTCCGGCATTGGTCAGGTCGCGACCTGAATCGACACAGCCGTCGATCAACGTGGACAGCAGAGGGCTCGGGCAGATTTCGCCCAGATTGCCATAGCCACCGAGGATGACGTTGTAGGTCTGGATCACTAGCCATTCCAGCTGGTGCAGGAACTGCGCCTGCAGCTTTTCAAAGCTGTCTATCTCGTGGGCGGGTGGCGAGCGGAAAGTCTGCTTCAGGCCACGCAGGTAGATCGGGCCAGCTGCGCCATAGGTGGCTCCCTGGTTCAGCGCCTGCTCCAGCGCCGCCATCGGCGTGACGTTGGCAAACGCAAATTCGGTGGCACCCGCCAGCATCGGCTCATAGCAACCATCGGCCGCGTAATCCCGCGACCAGCGCAGCGACACGTCCTTGCCTGAGCGACGCAGCGCTTCGCACAGTTTGTCATCCTGATACAGGATCGGGTGCGCGCCGCCTGCCAGCAGCGATTGGGCCGCTGCGTCCAGAACCTCCTGAGGCATGTCCTTGTACACCCGCAGCGAAAGAGTGGGGGCGTTGACCGGTATGCGGCGGGCTGCCTTCAGGCACAGCATGGTCACCAGGTTGACGCCGCCGGTAGGCTCGGCATCGTCATTGGCCATATAGCCGCCCACGGTGATCTGTTGCACCCACTGGTTGATGCCTCCCCCTTGCGGGAAGTTGCCGCCCATCCCGCACACCGCCGTGGTGCCGTAAGTGACGTAGTCGGTGATGTTGGCCCGGTTCACGAAGGCGTTCTCGCCCATCTTCAGCCACAGGCAATCGATGATCTCCTGGGCACGGGCTTCGTCCAGCGGATGCTTCTGGAGCAGTGGCCACAGGATCTGGTCCAGTCGCCCCAGTGCCGTCAGTTCGCCCAGCAGGTGCAGGCAGCAGTGGAAGGAAAAGATCAACTGCACGCCATCATGGAAGTCACGCGGCGGCTTGCTGCTCAGGTGGCGGAGGCGCTCAGCCACGTCACGCATGTTCTGCGCATCTTCCGGTGCTGTGGCCCGGGCTTCTGTCTGCTCGGCATGTTCTGCCCAGTTGAGCAGGTATTGCTGTACGCCTTCCAGCGACCAGATCGCCCCCTGATAGAAGTCCTGCTGTGCCGTTGTCAGGCCAGGTTGTGCCTGCTTTTGCTTCAACTGATCCAGCAGACCGCCCAGGCCAAGATCGACCAGATGCTGGTAGTGCGGGACCACATGGCCCATGGCCGACCATTCGTTGAGCTGGCCCTTGAGCCAGGCCGCAAGGGTCTCTTGCTCGCTCAGGTAGGGGACGACTTCCTTGCCGCGCCCCAGCGTGAAGTCGGGAATGATCCCCACCAGCAATTCTTCGGGGTAGATGCGCAGCAACTGGTTGTCACGGGCCAGTCGTGAGTGTGGGGCCGAGAGCAGGTCGGCCAGTGTCTTCTTGTTGGCCAGCCCCTTGCGCAGCAAGGCCGATCCCTGGAGCACCGGCGCTTCGTCAGGTGTCACCAGCGTGGACAGGTGTGGCAGGCGTGGAAAGGGCTTACGACGCAGCCAGCCGTCGCTCCAGTGGGAAAAGGTTCGCCCCAGCAAGGTCAGCAGGCGAGGGCCGGGCGGGTCGCCTGGCGCATAGCCGCCTTCTGCCATCTGGTGCAGATAATCCTGAGAGTTGTAGAACATATAGCCATTGGGGCTGCGCACATCCCAATGCGGATCTTCCTCGGTATCGGCCACGCTGGCCACGTGCGCCACGTCCAGCTCTGCCGCCGCCGGCACATACCAGTAAGCACCCGCCACACCCTGCACCACGCTCATCAGGCGATCGACAGGACGATCGGGCATGTCACCCATCAAGTGGTGCAGGATCTTCTCGAAACGTTCCTGCTCGTTGCAGAAAGCCACGAACATCAGCCCTGCCTCACGGGCCGGGTGGCCGGCCTGCTCGCCAAATGGCAGCGCCTGGCGCAGCAGCTTGCGGTTATCGCCATTGGCATCACGCACATGGGCGCGGTGGATATGCGCATCCGCAGGCCCCTGCGGCAGGATTGCTCCATCCGTATCGCGGCCGATCATGGCGTCTTCGCTGTCCGGCGACATCGCGGCAATGGTGCGCCAGTCAAACAGGAACTTCTGGGTAAAGGCGAACGACGCCCCCGCATACGCGTCGTCCAGCAGAATATCCTCGGCCAGACTGATTGGATCGTTGGGGTTGGTAATGCCATCCAGATAGCGGCCGCCAATGACACGGCCATCTTCGCGCTTTCCGGCTTCCACCACCTCGATGTGGCTGGCCAGTGCCTCCAGCGCGGGCCTGAATTCGTCTACCAGGCGGCGTGCCGTTTCTGCGTCGGGCGCTTTCAGGAACAGCAGTACATCTCCACCGGTATCGCGCAGTTTGGGGGAATGGTTGAGCACCTTGCGGCTAACCGGAATCTCACGGCCGCGCCAGCTGCCCCACAGTTCTGGTGCAAACGCAGTCACCAGCCCCGCAGGCTGGGGCGCCGCCTCGCTGGCCAGAGCCAGCTTGCGTACGAAATCCAGCACCGCCTGCTGGCTGGCCGGTCCACGGTCCCGGAGCGTGATGGTGAGAATCTGGCCGAATAAAGGCCGCAATAAAAGACCGCGTTGAGCTCCCTGGACGGTGTTGGCAAACATGCGACTTCCTTGAAGATGAGGATTGAAAAGAAGCAACGCTCGTAGAGCGCGGCTTAAAAACGGTACTCAGGCAATGGCATTAAATGGCCATAATTTGCGGTGGAAGTTAAACCAAATGTGAGAAATGTTCCAACTGAATATAAGCCGTTCATATGGCCTTATCACCGGATAGAAGTAGGAGCGAATTCATTCGCGAAGAGGCCGGTACATCCGATGCATTTCTGCGCCGGGAGCACTGTCTTCGCGAATGAATTCGCTCCTACCGGGGCCACTCGATCCTGCCGGTTTCTCCTGGCACGGTCGGCCAGTCTCCGGCGATCCAGCGAGCTTTTGCCTGTTCAATGAGGGACTTGTCGCTGGCCACGAAATTCCAGTTCATGCGCCGTGGGCCGTCCAGGGGAGCTCCGCCGATCAGCACGGCATGGCAGTCGCTTTCTGCGCACAGGTTCGCTGATTGACCCGGCTCCAATATCACAAGGCTGCGTGGGGCAATGGGCTCGCCATCCAGTGACGCTTCTCCTTCAAGCACGTACAGCGCGCGTTCTTCATGTTCGTCGGGGATCGACAAGGTCGTTGCGTTCTGAAGGTGCAGTTCGGCATACAGGGTGGGGGAAAGAACCGGGACGGGGGAGGTCAGCCCGAAGCCGTTGCCTGCGATCATGCGAATGGCAATGCCCATGTTTTCGCTGTGCGGAAGGCTTTGGGCAGGATGGTGGCTGTAATGTCTTGGGCCTTGTTCGTGTGCCTTGGGAGACGCCAGCCAGACCTGCAAGCCGTGCATCCTGGAGCCGCTGGCCAGTGATTGGGCCGGGGTGCGCTCGACATGTGCGATGGCACTGCCCGCCGTCATCCAGCTCACATCGCCAGGGTTGACGATCTGGTCGCTGCCCAGGCTGTCCTTGTGCTGTAACTGGCCCTTGAACAGGTACGTCAGGGTCGAAAGTCCGATATGCGGGTGCTGGCGGATATCCATGCCGGTGCCCGGTGCGTAGTCGGTTTCCAGCATGTGATCAAAAAAGACGAAAGGGCCTACATTGCGACATCCAGCAGAGGGCAGGGGGCGCAGGATGGGCTGTCCTTCCACGTCTTCGGCGCGTGGCTTGATGGTGAGCATGAGGTGTGTCCCGGCTGATCGTGGCAATGCCCAGCATATCGCAGGCATGAAAAAGGCGCCTCGAAAGGCGCCTTCTCTAATTGCGTGACGATAGGCGTATTACTTGCCCTGCCAGCGCTTGAGTACCAGTGTTGCGTTGGTGCCGCCGAACCCGAAGCTGTTGCTCATGACCTGATCGATCTTGGCATCTTCCTGGGTCTTGAGCAGGATCGGCATGTCAGCGACAACCGGGTCCAGCTCGTCGATGTTGGCGGAGCCGGCGATGAAGTTGTTTTCCATCATCAGCAGGCAGTAGATCGCTTCGTGAACGCCGGCGGCGCCCAGGGAGTGACCGGACAGGCTCTTGGTCGAACTGATGGCTGGAGCGTTGGCGCCGAATACGGCACGCACGCCTTCCATCTCCTTGGCGTCGCCGACCGGAGTCGAGGTGCCGTGGGTGTTGAGGTAGTCGATCGGGCCTTCAACGGTGGACAGGGCCATCTGCATGCAGCGGATGGCGCCTTCGCCGCTCGGAGCAACCATGTCGTAGCCGTCGGAAGTTGCGCCGTAGCCGACGATTTCCGCGTAGATCTTGGCGCCGCGTGCCAGAGCGTGTTCCAGCTCCTCGACAACCACCATGCCGCCACCGCCGGCGATGACAAAACCGTCACGGTTGGCGTCGTAGGCGCGGGAGGCCTTTTCAGGGGTTTCGTTGTACTGGGTGGACAGGGCACCCATGGCGTCGAACAGGAACGATTGAGTCCAGTGTTCTTCTTCGCCACCGCCTGCAAACACGATGTCCTGCTTGCCCAGCTGGATCTGCTCGACGGCGTTACCGATGCAGTGAGCACTGGTGGCGCAGGCGGAGGAGATCGAGTAGTTCACGCCCTTGATCTTGAACGGCGTGGCCAGACAGGCCGAAACGGTGCTGCCCATGGTGCGGGTGACGCGGTATGGACCGACACGCTTGACGCCTTTTTCGCGCAGGGTGTCCAGTGCTTCCATCTGGTTCAGGGTGGAAGCACCGCCGCTGCCGGCGATCAGGCCGGTGCGCACGTTGGAAACCTGATCTTCGCTCAGACCCGAATCGGCAATGGCGTCTTTCATCGCCAGATAGGCATAGGCTGCCGCGTGGCCGACGAAACGGAAGGTCTTGCGATCGATCAGTTCTTCAAGGTTGAGGTCAATGGAGCCGGAAACCTGGCTGCGCAGACCCATTTCGGCATATTCCGGGTTGAACCGGATGCCAGGGCGGTTGGCACGCAGGTTGGCGGTGACGGTCTCTTTGTCATTGCCCAAGCAGGAAACAATGCCCAGACCAGTGATAACGACGCGGCGCATGCGAGTACCCTTAGAAGTTTTCGGTGGAAGTGAAGACGCCGACCCGGAGGCCTTCGGCGGTGTAGATTTCGCGACCGTCGACAGTGACCGAGCCATCGGCGATGGCCAGGTTCAGCTTGCCTTTGAGGACGCGCTTGATCTGGATGTTGTAGGTGACCTTGCTGGCGGTCGGCAAGACCTGGCCGAAGAACTTCACTTCGCCCGATCCGAGTGCGCGACCGCGGCCCGGCAGACCCTGCCAGCCGAGGAAGAAGCCGACCAGCTGCCACATGGCATCAAGGCCCAGGCAGCCTGGCATGACCGGGTCGCCTTCAAAGTGGCAAGCGAAGAACCACAGGTCTGGATTGATATCCAGCTCGGCGACCAATTCACCTTTGCCGTACTTGCCGCCTTCCTCGCTGATGTGGATGATCCGGTCAACCATCAGCATGTTGGGGGCGGGCAGTTGCGCGTTACCTGGGCCGAACAGCTCGCCGCGACTGCAGCGCAGCAGGTCTTCCCGGGTAAAGGCGTGTTGTTTGGTCATGCGAGCTCCTCAATGATCTTTGTGCGGCAAGATGGGGCGCCACTGGCCCTAATTGCCAGTCCTGGCGGACTAGTTTCGCCAGGACTCTGTCCGGCAGCCTACTCATAGACTGTTGCGTTCAAGTGAAAGTCACAGCGCAAGGGAAATCAAAGTACACCTGTGCACTGAAATTCGTCATCCAGCCGATATTACGGGCCGGTTTGATCCCCAAGACTGCCGCAATTTAGCATTTATCGCCAGTCACAGGTGTCCGAAAGGATAGCCAGCGCTGTAAAACCTGTTGTAAATCCGCGTGTTTGAAGGGTTTGGCCAGGTAGTCATTCATGCCCGCCTGTAAACAGGCGTCACGGTCGCCTTGCAGCACATTGGCTGTCAGGGCAATGATCGGCGGCTGATCCTGCCCCGGCAATTGCCTGATCTGCCGGGTGGCTTCATAGCCATCCATGACGGGCAGCCGACAGTCCATGAGAATCAGTGCATAACGGCCTGCGCCAGCCATGAGCACGGCCTGGGCTCCGTCAGTCGCGACATCCACCGCACAGCCCATGTTATGCAGCATGGCAATGACCACCGTGCGATTGACCGGGTTGTCCTCGACCAGCAGGATGCGGTGTTCGTTTGCCTGATCTTCAAGGAGCGGGCGTGGCTCGGCCTTGTCTGCAATCACGACATCGCATCGGTGCAGGGGGATTTGCAGGGTAAAGACCGAGCCGACGCCTTCCTCGCTCTGTGCGTGCAGTGTCCCGCCCATGCGTTCGGCGAGCGTGCGGGCAATCGGCAGGCCCAGTCCGGTCCCGCCATAGCGGCGTGAAATGGAACTGTCAGCCTGTCTGAAGGCATCGAACATGGACTCCAGTCTGTCGGCATGTATGCCAATGCCGCTGTCCCTTACGGTGCAGGTGAAACGCACGTTGCCAGCATCCAGGTTGACCCAGCCTGCGTCCACATGAACGGAGCCGACCTCGGTGAACTTCAGGGCATTGCCGATCAGATTGACCAGAATCTGACGGATCCGGGTCGGATCGCCCTGAACCTTCAGCGTCTCGAGCCCCGGCTGTGTATGCAGCTCCAGCTGTAGCTTGCGTTGCAGGGCGCTATGGTTGAAGGCCTGGGTCGAGGCCGTGACCAGATCGGCCAGATTGAAAGCGATACCTTCGATCTGCAGGGCATCGCGTTCAATGCGGGAGAAGTCGAGGATGTCATTGATGACGCGCAACAGGTGTTCGGTGGACTCGGTGGCCAGGGCTGCATATTCGCTCTGCTCGTCGGTCATCCGGGTGGTTTCCAGCAGTTGCAGCATGCCCAGGACACCGTTCATGGGCGTGCGCAGTTCATGGCTCATCATGGCCAGGAAGTCCGATTTGGCGCGGTTCGCCTGCTCGGCTTCTTCCCGGGTCTGGATCAATTGGGCCATGGAGCGCTGTTGCTCGATGCTGGCCTTGTCCAGATTCGACGCCAGATTGTTGATGTGCGTAGCCAGAGCACCCAGTTCCGTGTCGTCACTGACCGGCAGAGGCGTTCTGTAATCACCTTGCTGGATGGCCTTGAGGGCATCGCCCATGTCACTGATCGGTCGTGACAGGCTCAAGGCCAGTCGTCTGGCCAGGAGAAAGGTGAACAGCAATGCGAACAGGGCCAGTATGCCGGCCTTGAGCAGGATTTCCTGCTGACGCTGGCTGAAGGCCTCGCTGGACATGCCCACCAGCACCCGGCCCAGATAATTGTCCGGGGGAGCGAGGTGATCGGTCCCCGAGTGCTGGGCGTGAATGGGGGCCTGAAAGGTTTCAGTCTGCAACGACTGACTCCCGCTCTGATGCGGTTGTTCGATGTAGATCAGTACATTGTTGTTACTGTCCTGGATTTCCACATAACGCACGTTGGGCATGGACAGCGTTGCGCGCATCAGGCTCCTGAGGGTTTCCATGTCCCCGAGAATGACACCGGATTCCGAGGCAGGCGCCAGCTGGTTGGCGATCAGTTGCCCGATATGGTTGAGCTCCTGTCGCAGATCCTGGATGCGCACGAAGGTAAAGAAACTGACCAATAGCAGTGTCAGGATCAGAGCGGGGCCCAGGCTGATGAATTGTGTTCGGGTGTTGATATCCCAGTGACGCAGACTCATCGATAACGCACCCTTTGGTCCGGGTGGTGGTCCTGGAAATTGATGATTGCGTCCATGCGTCGGCACTCTGTGATTCGGGTCATAGCATGTATGTCATCGGCACAGCCCCAGGTAAGAAGGCTGTCTGCCACGATCATTCATGCTGCATCGGCGCATGTTAACCGAGATGGGCGTGATTTCCATGGAACTTGTGGGACAGAGCTGTGCTCAGCTCAGTGATCAGGGGCATTTCTGACAATGTTTATCGCTGACCGATGCGTCAGCGCTCCGTATAATGCCGCCATCGCCAGTCAAATGGCCCTGGATGGATTGGTTTATGACCACACAGCAACCTGTAGCGGTTCTCGGCGGTGGCAGTTTCGGTACCGCCATTGCGAACCTGTTGGCGGAAAACGGTCATCAGGTCCTCCAATGGATGCGCGACCCCGAGCAGGCACAAGCGATTCGTACCCACCGCGAAAACCCTCGTTACCTCAAGGGCATCAAGGTCAGGCCTGAAGTCGAGCCGGTGACCGACCTCTCGGCCACGCTCGATGCCTGTGAGCTGATTTTCGTGGCCCTGCCTTCGAGCGCCCTGCGCACGGTGCTGGCCCCCCATGTCGAGCGTCTGAGCGGAAAAATGCTGGTCAGCCTGACCAAAGGCATTGAGGCCCAGACCTTCAAGCTGATGAGCCAGATTCTGGAGGAAATCGTTCCCCTGGCTCGTATCGGTGTGTTGTCCGGCCCCAACCTGGCCCGTGAAATCGCCGAACATGCCCTGACGGCCACAGTGGTCGCCAGTGAAAGCGAAGAGCTTTGCCAGAAGGTGCAGGCCGTGCTGCATGGCCGGACCTTTCGTGTCTATGCCAGTGCCGACCGTTTTGGTGTCGAACTGGGCGGCGCGTTGAAGAACGTCTATGCAATCATTGCCGGCATGGCGGTTGCCCTGGGCATGGGCGAAAACACCAAGAGCATGCTGATCACCCGTGCTCTGGCTGAAATGACACGCTTTGCGGTCAGCCAGGGGGCCAATCCCATGACCTTTCTGGGGCTGGCCGGTGTCGGAGACTTGATCGTCACCTGTTCCTCGCCCAAGAGCCGAAACTATCAGGTCGGTTTTGCGCTGGGGCAGGGGTTGACCCTGGACGAGGCCGTTACCCGCCTGGGTGAAGTGGCCGAAGGCGTGAATACGCTCAAGGTGCTCAAGGTCAAGGCGCAGCAGGTGCAGGTCTACATGCCGTTGGTCGCCGGGCTGCACGCGATTCTTTTTGAAGGTCGTACGCTCAATCAGGTCATTGAAGCGTTGATGCGGGCAGAACCCAAGACGGACGTCGATTTCATTTCAACCACGGGTTTCAATTGAATTCAAACTCATCAGGGAGAAGGTCTTGAACGAGTCGAAAATCCAGAAAAACGAATCGATCCTGCTGCGCATCCTGTGGATGCTGGTGTTTGTGATCGTCTGGCAGGTCGCCGAGATCGCTCTGGCGGTGGTCGTGCTGGTGCAACTGGGCTATCGCCTGATCTATGGGGCACCCAGTGGCAGCCTGATGGGCTTTGGCGACAGCCTGAGCCAGTTCCTGGCGCAGATCGGGCGCTTCGGCACCTTTCACAGCGATCAGAAGCCCTGGCCGTTTGCCGACTGGCCGACACCTCGTGCTCCGGAAGGCGAGGCCGCTCACCAGGTCGAGCCTGCGCCGCATCCTGTGCGCGATGAAGAGCCGAAGCTGTGAAGGTCTGGGTCCTTCGCCACGGAGAGGCGCAATCCCGGGCGCGCAGCGACGCCGAGCGTGAGCTGACGGCCCATGGTCGCGAAGAGGTGCTGCAAAGCGCTGCACATCTGCAGGGCAAGCCGCTGCAACGCATTGTGGCCAGTCCTTATGTGCGGGCGCAGCAGACTGCCGAGCTGGTGCGTCATGCGCTGGGTTTCAGTGAACCGGTCGTGACGGTTCCCTGGCTCACGCCCGACAGCGATCCCCGTCAGGTCATCAGTCATCTGGACATTGCGGCGGATGACGACGTCCTGCTGGTCAGTCATCAGCCTCTGGTCGGGGCGCTGGTCGGTTTGCTGGTTCACGGCAGCTATCAGCGGGCCCAGCCCATGAGCACCGCCAGCCTTGCGGAGCTCGAAGGCGAGTTCGCGCTGGCTGGTGGCATGACACTGGTGAGTGTCCGTCACGTGTGAATGTCGTACGTGGTAATGAACACTGTCAATGAACAAGAAGGATCGATCATGACTGTATGGCGTGAAACTCCCGACCTCGAAAGCCTCAATGCGGGCCAGAAGAACACCATTGGCGAAGTGCTGGATATTCGCTTCGAGTCGTTCACCGATGATTCCCTGACCGGCAGCATGGCGGTCGATCAGCGGACTCATCAACCGTTTGGTCTTCTGCATGGCGGTGCGTCGGTGGTGCTGGCCGAGTCTCTCGGGTCTGTGGCCAGTTATCTGGTTGTCGACAGCAGCAAGTTCTTCTGTGTGGGGCTGGAGGTCAACGCCAACCACCTGCGGGGCGTTCGCAGCGGTCGGGTGACGGGCGTGGTGCGACCGGTCCACCTGGGGCGCACCACCCATGTCTGGGACATTCGCATCAGCAATGAAGACGGCAAGCCCTGCTGTATCTCCCGGCTGACCGTTGCGGTCGTTCCCCATGGTCAGGAGCCTTCCGCACGGTGAGCCATCCAGGCTCCGGCCGGTTCATGGCCGGAGTGCCATCTTCGATGGCATTTCCAATCGTTGTCGATCCCGGCGCGAAGTGCACACAATCGCCACTCGTTCGCCATGGGGTGCGTCGGCATGTCGCAACATATCTTCTTTGCTCACGCCAACGGTTTTCCGTCGGCGACCTACGGCAAGCTATTTTCTGCGCTGGCACCGGAATACTCGGTCGCTCATCTGGAGCAGCATGCCCATGATCCCCGTTTTCCGGTCGACGACAACTGGCTGAATCTGGTGGATGAGCTGATTCATCACTTGCGCGAACAACCGGGGCCTGTCTGGGGTGTCGGGCATTCTCTGGGCGGTGTGCTGCATTTTCATGCCGCGCTGCGCTGCCCCGAACTCTATCGCGGTGTGGTGATGCTCGACTCGCCGGTCCTGAGCCTGCTCGATCAGTGGATGATCCGCGTCGCCAAGCGTTTCGGTTTCATCGATCGCATCACGCCCGCTGGCCGTACTCTGGGGCGTCGCGAAGCGTTTACCAGTGCGCAGGCAGCCCGTGACTATTTCGCCAGCAAGACGCTGTTTCGCCGTTTCGACCCGGACTGCTTCGATGCCTACCTGCAACACGGGCTGCAAGCCGATGGCGAGCAATTGCGCCTGCGTTTCAATGCAGCCACGGAAATCAGCATCTATCGCAGCGTTCCGCACACCAGCCCCAAGCCTTCGCGACAGCTTCAGGTGCCACTGGCGATGGTGCGCGGCAGCCAAAGCCGAGTCGTGTTGCCGCATCATGGCTATCAGGCCCGGCGCTTGCGCGAAGGTGAGTACCTGTCGATGCCGGGCGGGCACATGTTTCCACTGGAACGGCCAGCCGAAACGGCGCAACTGCTCAAGACCCTGTTCACCCGCTGGAATGCCCGACGTATTGAGGACACTGGCCCATGAGCCACCCTGTAGAAGAAATTCGCCTGAATCTGGGTCATATCGAGCTGGCGGCCCATCTGTTCGGGCCCGATGATGGCCAGCCTGTGATTGCCTTGCACGGCTGGCTCGATAACGCCAACAGCTTTGCCCGGCTGGCCCCCAGGCTTGAAGGCTTGCGCATCGTGGCGCTGGATCTGGCCGGGCACGGTCATTCCGATCATCGACCGATAGGGGCGAGCTACAACCTGGCCGATTATGCGTTCGATGTCCTGCAAGTGGCGGAGCAATTGGGGTGGCAGCGCTTTTCCCTGCTCGGGCATTCCCTGGGGGCGATCGTTTCCGTACTGCTGGCGGCCTCCATGCCGGAGCGCGTCAGCCGCCTGGCCTTGATCGACGGTCTGTTGCCGCTCATGGCCGAGGCCGATGAGAGTGTGGAAAGGATGGGGTTGGCCCTGCAGGCGCAACTGGCGCTGCCGGACAAGAAAAAACCGGTGTACCCGGACCAGGAGCGGGCCATCGAGGTGAGGATGAAAGGGATGGTGGCTGTCAGTCGTGAGGCTGCGCAGTTACTGGCTCAGCGCGGGCTCATGCCGGTGCCGGGAGGGTACACCTGGCGCAGCGACAGCCGCCTGACCCTGCCTTCGGCCATTCGCCTGACCCGTCAGCAGGCCATGAGCTTTGTCGAGGCCATCCAGTGCCCGACACAATTGGTCATCGCAGAGGACGGGATGCTGGCCAGGAATGAAGCCTTGTTGTCAGCCCTGACATTTGCGATTCACACCTTGCCCGGCGGGCATCATCTGCACCTGAACGATGAATCGGGAGCCCGCTCTGTTGCAGACTGTTTCAATCGCTTCTTCTCTGCTTCTTGACTTGCAGCAGGCAACTGTCGAGGCTGGACGGGTTGAAACAGGAGTCAATCATGATGGATCAATCCACCGCCTTTCCTATTTGTCCCGGCTGTGCCCCTTCCATTTCTCTTTCTGCAAGTCGATGAGAGCATCCATGCGTCTATCCAATGCTCCATTCGTCCTGCTGTGCGCTTCACTGTTCAGTGCCGTTGCCTGTGCCGCCGATGTTCCGGGCAGCCGCGATCCGGATTTCATGTCGCGCCTGCCCGATGCGGAAATTGTCGATTACCGTCCCGGCACGGATCTGGAGCGTATCTACCCCATGGGGGCCATCCGCAAGATCAGCGGTCAATTGCGTTTTGACGGTCAGGTCAATGCCCGGGGCAATCTCACTTCGGTGACCTACCAATTGCCTGCCGAGCACTCGTCCGACGAGGCTTTCACGGCGGCTCGTGAAGCCTTGCAACAGCAAGGTGCCGAACTATTGTTCTGGTGTCAGGCGCGTGATTGCGGAGAAAGCAGCCTGTGGGCCAATGAAGTGTTCGGCAATTCCAAGCTGTATGGGGCCGATGATCGGCAAGCCTATCTGTTATTGCGACGGGCCGGGCCTGAAAGCGAAACACTGGTGGCCCTGTATGGCATCACCCGTGGCAATCGTCGGGCCTACCTGCATGTCGAGCAGTTCAAGGCCGAGGCCCCGTTGGGCGACTTATTGCCAACATCCGCGACCTTGATGCGCCAACTCCGAAGCACCGGCAGGCTGGACCTGCCAAGGCTTGTCGGTGATCCACAGGAAACATGGGTGACTTTGCTGGCTCGTGGGCTGAATCTGGACAGCACGTTGCGCGCGACGGTTTCGGGGGCTCATGCCGAGGCCTGGCGTGAGGCCCTGATTACCAAGGGCGTTCGTGGGGCACGATTGGAGGTGGGGGGTGTCGATAAGACGGGTCTGGTTATTGAAGTCATCCGCTAGGCTTTGCAGGCAAGACGTTCGCTGTCCTTTATCTACGATGCATTGAGCAGGATGTCCCCATGTTGAATAACGACCGCCTGTTGGTGCAGATCCTGCTTCTGGCGCTGCTCGGGGCCTGTCTCTGGGTCATGGCTCCTTTCTGGTCGGCGCTGGTCTGGGGGGCTGTGCTGGCGTTTGCCAGCTGGCCGCTGATGCGTCTGCTGACTCACTGGTTCAAGGGGCGGGAGTCGCTGGCCGCGCTGGTGATGAGCCTGTGCTGGTTGCTGTTGATCGCCGCGCCGCTGGTCTGGCTGGGGTTCAATCTGGCAGATCATGTACGGGATGCAACGACGTTCATCAAGGACGTTCAGGTCGATGGCTTGCCCGACCCGCCAGCCTGGCTGGCGGGCATTCCCTTCGTGGGCGAGCGACTGGTGGGGCTCTGGACCACCATCGACCAGCAGGGTGCCGCGCTCATGGCGGCCGTCAGGCCTTATCTGGGAGAGGTCGGCAACTGGCTGCTGGCGCGTAGCGCACAGATCGGCGGCGGTATTCTGGAACTGACCCTGAGCATCGTGTTCGCGTTCTTCTTCTACCGTGACGGCCCTCGGCTTGCAGCCTTTGTGCTCAGCCTGCTGGAGCGTCTGATCGGCGAGCGAGCCCAGTATTATCTGGATCTGGTCGCCAGTACGGTACAGCGGGTGGTCAATGGCGTGATCGGCACGGCTGCAGCCCAGGCCATACTGGCCCTGATCGGCTTTCTCATCGCGGGTATTCCCGGTGCGCTGGTGCTGGGTATCCTGACATTCGTCTTCAGCCTGATTCCCATGGGGCCGCCACTGGTCTGGATACCGGCCACCGCCTGGCTGGTCTGGCAGGGTGAGTACGGCATGGCCGTATTCCTTGGAATCTGGGGCACGTTCATCATCAGTGGCGTGGACAACGTGCTCAAACCGTACCTGATCAGCCGCGGCGGCAACCTGCCGCTGGTGATCGTGCTGCTGGGGGTGTTTGGTGGTTTGCTGGCGTTCGGCTTCATCGGGCTGTTCATCGGCCCGACATTACTGGCGGTCGCCTACAGCCTGTTGACCGACTGGGTGGCGGGGGAGCGGATCATCAAGACTCAACGCTAGAAGATCCCGCCGCTTGACCCACATCAGCGGCGGTTTCTCTGTCAGGCAGCGGTGTCGAGGTATTTGCCGATCGGCTTGCTGCCATCGGTGTCATAACGCTCGCCCAGCGCGGCAATCATCTTGCTCAGGGCCTGAGCAGCCATCTGATTGGCGTTGGTCTGTTCGCTGTTGCTGTTGCTCTGGTTCAGAGCGGCGGACAGTTCGGTCGCGCTGATGCTGTCATCACTGTCGGTATCCAGGGCGCTGAACAGGGTGGCGCTGTCAGTGCTGCTGACATTGGCGAACTGGGCCGGTGGTTGCTGCGGTTGCAGGCTGGCGGTCAGCTCTTCAAGGCTGACAGTGCCGTCCTCATTGGTGTCCAGGGCGTCGAACACTTCAGTGCTGTCGGCCGTGCTGCCGGCATTGGTCAGGCCAGTGGTCAGTTCGTCGCTGCTGATCGAGCCGTCACCGTCGGAATCCAGTGAGCTGAGCAGGTCTTCAGCCAGATCGGTGGCAGGTTGCATCGGCGGTGGCGGAGGAGGCGTCAGGGCGGCCAGTTCATCGGCATCCAGGCTGTCGTCATCGTCGCTGTCCAGGGTGCTGAACGCTTCGCTCAGGCTGACGGTAATGCCGTCTTTATTGTCCGAAGACAGTGCCGAACTCAGTTCATCCTTGCTGATGCTGCCATCGCCGTCGGTATCGAGCTTGGCCAACAGCTCTTCCTGGAATTTCTTGCTGCTTGTACTTGAAGTCAAGCTGCTTGAGCTGGTGTAGCTCGAAAAACTACTGCTGATACCACTGATCATTGGGCTGACTCCCATGAGGTTGATAGAGCCGATGGCGGTGCACCGGCTTATGAAGCCTCAAGGTGTCAGTTGTCGTGGGGATGTGGGCTTTGTATCGGAGGGGATACGAAGCCTTCAGGCCCGTGGCAGATCAAGAATCGCCGTCAGGCCGCCACCCGGCGTCTGTGTGAGATAGAGCTCGCCACCCATGCGCCAGGCGGCCTCTCGGGCGATGGTCATGCCCATGCCGACGCCGCCGGAATTACGGTTGCGTGAGCCTTCCAGGCGGTAGAAGGGTTCGAATACGGTTTCGTGGAGTTCGGGGGCGATTCCCGGTCCATGGTCGATGACCGAAATTTTCACGCGATTGGCCTGATCCTGGATGTCGATTTTCACACTGCCGGCATAGCGCAGGGCATTGTCGATCAGGTTGTGCAGGCAGGATCGCAGTGCCATTGGTTGGGTCTTGAGGGGTTTGCAGTGCCCCTGATATTGAACGTCGTCGCCGTTGTCCTGGGCGTTTTCGGCCAGGGATTCGATCAGAGAGTGCAGGTCGAGCTGTTGCAGGACTTCATTCTTCCGGTGCTCGTTCAGGTAACTGAGGGTGGCATCGAGCATGTTGATCATGTCGTCCAGGTCCTGAGTCATCTGGGCGTGCAATTTGGGGTCGTCGATCTTTTCGACGCGCAGTTTCAGGCGAGAGAGTGGCGTGCGCAGGTCATGGGAGACAGCCGCCAGCATGCGCCCGCGTTGTTGCATCTGTTCGCGAATCTTCTGCTGCATCAGATTGAACGTCTGGGCAGCGTTGCGGGCTTCCCGCGGACCGGTGATTTCCAGAGGCGGGCTGTCGAGGTTTTCGCTCAGGCGCTCGGCGGCTTCGCTTATGCGGCGTACGGGGCGACTCAGCGCCTTGGCGCCGTACCAGGCTGCGATCACCAGCGTGAGCAACTGGAACCCCATCACAGTCAGCGGGCCGCGCCAGGGCGAAGGGCGACGAGGCCCGTGATCTTCGGGCGGGCCCGGAGGCTCATGATGCTGGGCAGACTCCGGCGGGGCCTCCCTCAGCGGCGGTGGGGCGTATTGTGTGAACCAGATGAATGCCAATACATGCGCCAGCAGGATGGCAATCAGTGCACCACCGAACAGGCGCGCAAAAAGTGTATCGGCTGATCTTATCAAGCGAGTTCCCTGGCATCGAAGAGGTAGCCTTCACCGCGCACAGTCTTGATCAGTTGGGGATTTTTCGGATCATCCCCCAGCTTCTGGCGCAGACGCGATACCAGCAGATCAATGCTGCGATCGAAGGCTTCTATGGAGCGGCCCCGGGCAGCGTCCAGCAACTGCTCGCGGCTGAGTACGCGATGAGGGCGCTCCAGAAAGACCCGCAACAGGCGGAATTCGGCGTTGGAAAGCGGGACAACCAGGCCATCTGCAGCGATCAACTGGCGCAGGACGCTGTTCAGGCGCCAGGCATCGAAACGCACGGTGGTGCGCTGTTCGCTGCGTTCGTCGCGTACGCGGCGCAAGACGGTCTGGATACGGGCCACCAGCTCGCGTGGCTCGAATGGCTTGGCCATGTAGTCGTCGGCACCCAGTTCAAGGCCGATGATCCGGTCTGTGGGTTCGCAACGGGCGGTGAGCATCAGGATCGGAATGTCCGAGGTGCTGCGCAGCCAGCGGCACAGTGACAGGCCGTCTTCGCCCGGCAGCATCAGGTCCAGCACGACGACGTCGAACGTCTCCTCGGCCAGTGCCTGACGCATTTGCGCGCCATCGGTGACACCCTTGGACTGGATGTTGAAACGGGACAGGTAATCACAGAGCAGTTCACGAATGGCCACGTCATCGTCGACGATCAGGGCGCGGATATTCCAGCGCTGTTCGGAGGATGAGTTATCGGTATTGCTGTCGGGGATTGCTTGCATAGTGCGACTGCTGCCTTGTGATGCCGCCATCACTGGCCGCTATTGAAGATCAACGCTCCCGTCATGCTACTTCGCCAGGAGGCGCGGCGAAAGGGTGTCGCGGCAGAATGTCGTGGGCATGTCGTGAATGTATCCTTGTTGGTACAAAGGAGGGGCCTGCTTAAACGACTTGCCTGCGACGCTCCTTTTGCGGATAAACCCGCTTGCCGCTTGCCGCTTGCCGCTTGTGCTTTGCGTTCTTTACGCCTTCTTTACGCCCCTCGCGGTCTGTCGCTCTCGTTCCTTTACACCCCTCCTGCGGACAATGGCTGCCAAGCGGCAACCGCCGTAGCGACGGAGAATTTCAATGAGCGTTCTGGATGGGGTGTCCCTGTTGTTGGCGGCAGGGCTGTTCATTTACTTGCTGGTTGCGCTGCTGCGCGCCGGCCGGAACTAGGAGCAGCCATGCACAGTTATGACTATCTGTTGATCCTGGCCTTTCTGGTACTGGTCATCTTGCCCGCACCCTGGCTGGGGCGTTTCTACTATAGGGTCGTTGAAGGCGAGCGCACCTGGCTGACCCCGGCGCTGGGGCCGGTGGAACGTATCTGCTATCGCCTGTCGGGCATCGATCCGAAGGTAGAGCAGAACTGGAAAGCCTACCTGTGGGCCTTGCTGGCCTTCAACCTGGCCGGTTTCGTGCTGTTGTTCACCCTGTTGCTGGGGCAGGGCGCCTTGCCGCTCAACCCGCAGCAATTGCCGGGGATGGAATGGTCGCAGGCGTTCAACACAGCGATGAGTTTTGTCACCAATACCAACTGGCAGAGCTATAGCGGCGAAGCGTCGTTGAGCTACCTGAGCCAGATGGCGGGGCTGACCGTGCAGAACTTCGTCAGCGCCGCCACGGGCATCGCTGTGTTGCTGGCGTTCTGTCGCGGTATCAGTCGCCGCTCGACGGAAAACCTCGGCAACTTCTGGACCGACATGACCCGTGTCGTCCTGTATGGACTGCTGCCGCTGTGTGCCGTGCTGGCCTTGCTACTGGTCTGGCAGGGTGTGCCGCAAAGCTTTGCCCATTACATCGATGCCGTCACCTTGCAGGGCGCCGATCAAAGCCTGCCCATGGGGCCGGCAGCAAGCCAGATTGCCATCAAGCAACTGGGCACCAACGGCGGCGGTTTCTTCGGCGTGAACTCGGCGCATCCGTTCGAGAACCCGACGGCATTGAGCAATCTGCTGCAACTGGTGTCGATCCTGCTGATCCCGGCGGCGCTGGTCTTTACCTTCGGCCATTACGTCAAGGACATGCGCCAGAGCCGCGCAATCATGGCCTGCATGTTGAGCCTGCTGTTGATCGGCGGTGCCGTGTCGCTGTGGGCCGAATACCAGCCCAACCCGGCGCTGAACATTGCCGGTGTCGAGCAGACCGCACCGCTGGAAGGCAAGGAAAGCCGCTTCGGCACGACCGCCACCGTATTGTGGGCAACGGCGACCACCGCAGCCTCGAACGGCTCGGTCAACGCCATGCATGACAGCCTCAACCCGCTGAGCGGCATGGTCGCGCTGGTCAACATGATGGTGGGTGAGGTGATTTTCGGCGGCGTCGGTGTCGGCCTCAACGGCATGTTGCTCAACGTGCTGATTGCGGTGTTCCTGGCGGGGCTGATGATCGGTCGCACTCCGGAATACCTGGGCAAGAAGTTGCAGGCGACGGAAATCCGTCTGCTGGTCGCGACGCTGCTGGTGATGCCGGTGGGCGTGCTGGTACTGGGGGCCGTGGCGGCCAGCCTGCCCGGACCGCTGGCGTCGGTGAGCAACCCCGGTCCTCATGGCTTCAGCCAGTTGCTGTACGCCTATACCTCGGCCTCGGCCAATAACGGCTCGGCATTCGGCGGGTTCGGCGCCAATACGGTGTTCCACAACCTGATGCTCAGCGTGGCGATGTTCCTCGGGCGATTCGGCTACATCGTGCCGGTCCTGGCACTGGCGGGCAGCCTGGCGATGAAAAAGGCCGCGCCGCAGGGCCTCAACAGCTTCCCGACTCACGGCCCGCTGTTCGTGACCTTGCTGACCGTGACCATTTTGCTGGTCGGTGGCCTGACCTTCCTGCCAACCCTGGCACTGGGTCCGATTGCCGAACATTTGAGCCTGGGCTTCTGAGGAGCCGATGATGAATATGCAGATTCCCGCAACAAAACCGGCTGAATCACCTGCTGTGACTGAATCGGTGAAAACCAGCTTTTCAGCGCTGTGGCGCGGGGCGCTGGTGCAAGCCTTCGTCAAGCTCGATCCTCGCCAGCTGGCGCGCTCTCCCGTCATGCTGGTGGTGGAGCTGACGGCGATCCTGACCACGATTCTGTGTCTGATCCCCGATCCGGCCGTGCCGATGGGGATCGCGGTGCAGATCGCCTTGTGGTTGTGGTTCACGGTGTTGTTCGCCAACTTTGCCGAAGCCCTGGCCGAAGGGCGTGGCAAGGCTCGCGCCGACAGCCTCAAGGCAGGCAGCGAAGGCCTCAAGGCGCGTCGCCGGGATGAGTCCGGTGCGTTCAGCGTGGTCAATGCGAGTGCGTTGCGCAAAGGCGATGTGGTGCGCGTCGAGGCCGGAGAAATGATCCCCGGCGACGGCGAGGTCATCGAAGGCATCGCCGCCGTCAACGAGGCGGCGATTACCGGTGAATCGGCCCCGGTCATCCGTGAGTCCGGCGGTGATCGTTCGGCGGTTACCGGCAACACCCGGCTGGTGTCCGACTGGCTGCTGGTGCGGATCAGCACCAACCCCGGCGAATCGACCCTGGACCGCATGATTGCGTTGGTCGAAGGCGCCAAGCGCCAGAAAACCCCCAATGAGGTGGCGCTGGATATCCTGCTGATCGGCCTGACCCTGATCTTCCTGCTGGTGGTCGTGACCTTGCAGCCCTTCGCCCATTTCGCCGGTGGCAGCCTGCCGCTGGTGTTTCTGGTGGCGTTGCTGGTGACCTTGATTCCCACCACCATTGGCGGCCTGTTGTCAGCCATCGGCATTGCCGGGATGGACCGTCTGGTACGCCTGAATGTCATCGCCAAGTCCGGGCGCGCCGTGGAGGCAGCCGGGGATGTTCATGTCCTGCTGCTGGACAAGACGGGCACCATCACCTTCGGCAACCGTCGGTGCAGTGCGCTGTATGCCGCCCCGGGTGTGACCTCTCGCGAAATGAGCGAAGGGGCCTTGCTGGCGTCTCTGGCCGATGACACGGCCGAAGGCAAATCCATCGTTGAGTTCCTGCGTAACCTCAACCCCATGACCGAGCCTCAGGCGGCTGAGCTGACGGCTGTGCCATTCAGCGCCGAAACGCGCCTGTCCGGTGTGGATTACCAGGGCCGTCAATACCGCAAGGGGGCCGTGGATTCGTTGCTGGCATTCGTGGGCATGCAACGCCGGGACCTGCCAGCGGCACTGGCCCGTGAAATCGACAAGATCGCCAAGACGGGCGGCACGCCGCTGCTGGTGTGTGTCGACAGGAAACTGCTGGGTGCGATTCACCTCAAGGACGTGGTCAAGCCAGGGATTCGCGAGCGTTTCGCCGAGTTGCGCAAGCTGGGGATTCGCACCGTGATGGTGACGGGCGACAACCCGCTGACCGCTGCGGCCATTGCGGCTGAAGCGGGCGTGGACGATGTCCTGGCCGAAGCCACCCCGGAGAAAAAGCTTGAGCGCATCCGTGCCGAGCAGAACGAAGGCCGTCTGGTGGCGATGTGTGGCGACGGTGCCAACGATGCTCCGGCCCTGGCCCAGGCAGACGTCGGCATGGCCATGAACGACGGCACCCAGGCGGCACGCGAAGCGGCGAACATGGTGGATCTGGACAGCGACCCGACCAAGTTGCTGGATGTGGTACAGATCGGCAAGGAATTGCTGGTCACTCGCGGCGCGTTGACGACGTTCTCCATCGCCAATGACATTGCCAAATACTTCGCGATCCTGCCCGCGCTGTTTGCGGCGATCTACCCGCAGCTGGGCGTCCTGAACATCATGCAACTGGCCAGCCCGCAAAGCGCGATCGTGTCGGCCATTGTGTTCAACGCCTTGATCATCGTGCTGCTGATTCCGCTGGCCCTGCGTGGTGTCAGGGTCCAGGCCGCCAGCGCTGCCCATCTGTTGCGTCGCAATCTGTTGATCTACGGGCTGGGCGGGATTGCCGTGCCGTTCGTGGGCATCAAGTTGATCGACCTGCTGCTGGTCGGGTTGGGGTTGGTGTAGGGCCGAATGTATACGGGAATGTTTTTCGCGGATGAATCCGCTCCTGCAGGGATTACGGGACCCGACAGTCTTTATCTGATTTTGAGGAATTTGCTATGTCCACTGTATTGCGTCCGGCCTTGAGCCTGCTTGTGTTGATGACTGTACTGACTGGCGTTGCTTATCCATTGGCTGTAACGGGTGTGGCTCAAGTGGCGTTTCCCGAGCAGGCCAATGGCAGTCTGGTGTATGACGCCGATGGCAAGGTGCGCGGTTCGCAGTTGATTGCCCAGGCTTTCAGTGGGGATGAGTGGTTCCAGCCGCGGCCTTCGGCCGGGGCCTTCGCCACGGTTTCCAGCAGCGCAAGCAACCTGTCACCGAGCAACCCGGCCCTGGCGACCCGGGTCGCCGATGAGGCTGGCAAGCTGGCGGTTGCCGGGCAGGGCTCGGTGCCCCTGGCCTTGTTGACCACTTCCGGTAGCGGTCTGGACCCGCATCTGCCACCATCCGCCGCCATTTATCAGGCTGCCCGGGTCGCCGCAGCACGGCAGTTGCCGCTGGAGCAGGTGCAGGCCCTTATCGAGGCCAACACTGAACGGTCATTGATTGGCCCGCCCGTGGTCAATGTGCTGAACTTGAATCGTGCCTTGAATCAGTTACCGTCTGCGCAACGCCAGGCGCAACTTTGAGTGAGTAGTGACAACCATGAGTGATTCCGGCCGTGCCGATGCCTTGCTAGCCGATATGCCCAGCGCCGGGCGCGGGCGTCTCAAAGTATTTCTGGGGGCTGCACCAGGGGTCGGAAAGACCTATGCGATGCTCCAGGCCGCCCACAGGCAACTGCGTCAGGGCGTCAAGGTGCTGGCCGGTGTGGTCGAAACCCATGGTCGTGCCGAGACCGAGGCGTTGCTGAGTGGTTTGCCGCAACAGCCCATGCTGCGTTCCCAGTACCGGGGCGTGACCCTGGAGGAGATGGATCTCGACGGCCTGCTCGAGCTGCGCCCGGAACTGGTGCTGGTGGACGAACTGGCCCACAGCAACGCACCGGGCAGCCGTCATGCGAAACGCTGGCAGGACATTCAGGAACTGTTGGCGGCGGGCATCAATGTCTACACCACCGTCAACGTTCAGCATCTGGAAAGCCTCAACGATCAGGTGCGGGGAATTACCGGTGTCCAGGTCCGCGAAACCTTGCCCGACTGGGTATTGCAGGAGGCCTATGAGCTGGTGCTGATCGACCTGCCGCCCCGCGAATTGCTGGAGCGGTTGCGTGACGGCAAGGTGTATGTGCCGGAGCAGGCACGGGCCGCCATCGATGCCTTTTTCACCCAGACCAATCTCACGGCATTGCGTGAGATGGCCATGCAGGCGGCTGCGGCCCAGGTCGATAACGATCTGGCCCAGGGCTATCGCCAGTTGGGGCAGGACGCGCCCGCCGTGCGTGGCCGCTTGCTGGTCTGCGTGGATGGCGACGTGCATGCCGAACGCCTGGTTCGTCATGCCAGCCGGGTGGCGCAGCGTCGGCATCTGCCCTGGACCCTGGTGCATGTCGACAATGGCCGTCCCTTCGATGAGCCGTCCCGCGCCCGTTTGCAGCGTGCCCAGCAACTGGCCGAGCGTCTGGGGGGTGAAGTGGTACAGCTCCGCGCCGGAGAAGTGGCCAGAACCCTCATTCAGCATGCCGCCGAACGACGGGCCAGCGTGGTACTGGTCGGTCAGTCGCGGCCACGCCTGCGTCGTCGATTGTTCGGTGGCGGTGTTGCCGAACGCCTGTTGCGTGAAGCCCACGGTCTGGAAATCAGCGTGCTGGACAGCGAGCCGCTGCCGGATCAGCCACGGATTCGCTCGTCCCGTCCGGCACCCTGGTTCGATTACCTGCTGGCGCTGATTGCGACCGTGCTGGCCAGCGCCCTGGCCTGGGCCGTGTCGAACGTGCTGGATTTGCCGAATATCTCGCTGGTGTTTCTGGCAGCGGTTCTGCTGGTGGCGATACGCACCAGCGTGGGGCCGGCCCTGGCCTGTTCGGTGATGTCGTTCCTGGCCTATGACTTTCTGTTCATGCCCCCCAGCTTCTCGCTGACTATCCAGCGCGAAGAGGACGTACTGACCTTGCTGTTCTTCCTGTTGATGTCGGCCCTGACCGGCAATCTGGCGGCCCGTCAGCGCCATCAACTGGAGGCTTTGCGCGATACTCAGGAACAGACCAGCGAGTTGCTGGACCTGTCCCGCAAACTGACGGCCGCAACGGACCGGCAGGCCGTGCTCAGTGCGGCCGGGCAGCATTTGAACGGCTGGCAAGAGTTGCAGGTCTATTTGCTGGATCGGGATACACAAGGCGTCTGGAAACTCGACAGCAATATCGATCCCTTGTCCGAGTCGGAGCGTGCAGCCGCAGACTGGGCCTGGCAGCACGATCAGGCGGCGGGCTACGGCACCGGCACCTTGCCGTCCGGCCGTTGGTGGTGGTGGCCGTTGTCCGGTGACAATGGCCCGCTGGCCTTGCTGGGCGTGTGTCCCCGTGACGGGCAGGAATTCACGGCGCAGCGCCGTCGCCTGCTGATTGCCCTCAGTCAGCCACTGGCCCAGGCCCTGGCCCGGGCGCGACTGGCCGAAGACCTGGAAGCCGCGCGCCTGCACGGTGAAACCGAGCAGTTGCGCAGTGCCTTGCTGGCCTCGGTATCCCATGACCTACGCACGCCACTGACCGCCATGCGTGGCAGCATCGACAGCCTGCTGGCCCTGGATGAGGCCATTTCGCCACCGGATCGCCGCGAACTGCTGGAAGGTACCCGGGACGAAGCCGAGCGTCTGGATCGCTACATTCAGAACCTTCTGGACATGACCCGTCTGGGGCATGGTGCCCTCAAGCTGGCGCGTGACTGGGTATCGCCCGGCGACATCGTCGGCAGCGCGCTCGGTCGCCTGCGTGCGGTACTGGCTCCCTTGCAGGTCGAGGCCCGTGTCTCTGCTGAATTGCCGCTGTTGTATGTGCATGCCGCTCTGATCGAACAGGCGCTGGTCAATGTGCTGGAAAACGCCGCACGTTTCTCGCCCCTCAACGGCCGCTTGCAGGTGGCCGTGAGCGTGGCAGAGGACGAATTGTCATTTGCTGTAAGCGATGAGGGGCCGGGCATTCCCGAGAATGAGCGAGCGAAGATTTTCGACATGTTCTACACCGCAGCCCGTGGCGATCGCGGCGGGCAGGGGACCGGGCTGGGGCTGGCCATCTGTCAGGGCATGGTCGGTGCCCATGGCGGGCGGGTCAGTGTCGGAGCGGGCATTGACGGGCAGGGCACCTGTATCACCCTGCATTTACCCTTGCAGACCCAGCCTGAGGCGGAAGTGGAGGCGTTGTCTTGAGGGCGCTTTACGTTAGTCTTGTGGCCATTCCCGTCATTGCAGGCCCAGAGGCATCATGAGTCAGACCGCAACCATTCTGGTGATCGACGACGAACCGCAGATCCGCAAGTTTCTGCGTATCAGCCTTGTCTCTCAGGGATACAAGGTGCTCGAAGCGCCTACCGGAGTCGATGGCCTGAGCCAGGCCGCGTTGAGCAAGCCGGACCTGCTGGTGCTTGACCTCGGCTTGCCGGACATGGACGGCCAGGAGGTGCTGAAGGAGTTTCGCGAATGGTCGAGTGTGCCGGTGCTGGTGCTTTCGGTTCGGGCCAGCGAAGCGCAGAAGGTCCAGGCGCTGGACGCCGGGGCCAACGATTACGTGACCAAACCCTTCGGTATCCAGGAATTTCTGGCCAGGGTGCGGGCCTTGTTGCGCCAGGTTCCGGCAGGCGACAGGCCCGAGGCGGCCTTGAACCTGGGGCCGCTGACCGTGGACCTGGCCTATCGGCGTGTGTTGCTCGACGGGGTGGAAGTCGCCCTGACCCGCAAGGAGTATGCGGTGCTGGCGCAATTGGCGCGTTACCCCGGACGCGTGATTACCCAGCAGCAACTGCTCAAGGACATCTGGGGGCCGACCCATACCGAGGACAGCCATTACCTGCGGATCGTGGTGGGGCATTTGCGTCAGAAACTGGCTGACGACCCCACCGCGCCCCGTTTCATCGTGACCGAAGCCGGGGTGGGTTATCGTCTTGCAGCAGGGGCGTCAGACCCGGCCGTGTAAGCCAATTCATTCGCGAAAAAGCCTCAGAACGCCGTTCCGATCCACATCCACAACGGCAGGGTTGCAGCCGACAACAGGGTCGTCAGGCAGATCGCCGAACTGGTTTTCTGCACGTCAGGCACGGTGCGGGCAAAGCCCAGCACGTTCACCCCGGACGGACCGGCCGCCATCAGCACCAGCACCGAACGCGGCATCCCTTCGATGCCCAGGACAATGCAGGCCAGCAACACCAGCAGCGGCATGAGCGCCAGTTTGGCGAAGGTGATGCCCAGGGCTTCGGCGCTGGGTGTCAGCTTGTAGCTGGAGAGGTTGGCGCCCAGCACGATCAGGGCGCAGGGCAGGGCCGCCTGGGCCAGCCAGGTGGTGAGATGGTCCGCCCAGTCCGGTAATGAAAAGCCCGA
The DNA here is from genome assembly GCF_044748865.1 of Pseudomonas sp. NPDC089734. NCBI lineage: Bacteria > Pseudomonadati > Pseudomonadota > Gammaproteobacteria > Pseudomonadales > Pseudomonadaceae > Pseudomonas > Pseudomonas sp. NPDC089734. Next base: position 33,983 of record NZ_JBIVGV010000005.1, read on the forward strand.
AAGGTTCAAGGCCACGCCCAGCAGCAGGCCAATGATCATCGGGTTCGCCAGACTGGCGATCAACGAGCGTGAGTTGAAAGGCTCATTGCCCGCGAAGCTGTCGTACAGGCTCTGGAAGCTGAACAGCAACAGGCTGTGGACGGCAATCACGGTAAACAGCAGCACCAGCCCCGGCTGGCCGAACAGACCGGCCACCATCGGAATGCCGATCAGCACGTTATTGGAAAACCCCGCCGTCAGGCCGAAGGGCGTCGGGTGCCCGATAAAGCGGTGGGCCACCAGATTGACCAGCGCAAACACCATCAGTGCAGGCACGAAGTAGGCCGCCAGTATCCGGATATCCAGACCATTGTGCAGGGGCGCCTTGGCCATGCCGGTAAACAGCACCATGGGCATGAACAGCTTGAAGGCCAGGTTGCTCAGGGCCTTGGTGCTCTCGACGGTCAACGCTTTGCGTCGGCCCAGGACGTAGCCCAGAACGATCAACAGGAATATCGGCAGGATGGCTTGCGAGACGGCCACGGGCATAGGCTCCTTGAGTGAATGGCTGCGCATTATGAACAGGAAATCCTGCGATTGTCTGCGAAAGATCAAGGTTTTTGTCGGTGTGGCATACATATTGCTAATGCCTGTTAACCTGATGTTAAGCCTTTGCTGGCGACGTCATCTTCTGGAGACCCGTGCATGCAGTCACTCAATCTCAGGCAGATCGAAGTCTTTCGTGCCGTCATGATCACCGGCTCGATCAATGGCGCTGCCCAATTGCTGCTGGTGTCTCAACCGGCGGTCAGCCGCATGTTGTCGCACACGGAGGCACGGATCGGTTTCCAGCTGTTTGAGCGGGTCAAGGGGCGTCTGTACCCGTCCCCGGAAGCGCGACGTCTGTTTCACGATGTGGAGTCGGTGTATCGCAATATTCAGCGGGTCAACACCACGCTCCAGGATCTGGTCCAGCAGCGTCATGGCGTGCTGCGCATTGCCAGCAGTCCCAGTCTGGGCCATCAGATGGTGCCGGACACCATTGCTGCGTTTCGTCGCAATAACGAGCATGTGCGGGTCAGCCTCGAGTGCCTGCGGCATGTGCTGCTGCGCGACCGTCTGCTGGATCAGCAGGCGGATCTCGGAATTTCCCTGTTTCCCATCGATCACCCCAATCTGCGGGCCATTCCGCTGAGCGAAGTGCGGATGCTGATGGTCTGTCCCCGTGGACATGAACTTCTGGACCTGCCCCCCGAAGCCTTGCCCGATGCGCTGGCCGCTTATCCCCTGATCGGCTATCCGGCCGAAACGCCTTTCTTCAGTGTCATCAAGCCGGCCTTCGAGCGTGCCGGTCTGGAGTATCGGCCGAGCATCGAGGTCGATTCGCCGCACCATGCCTGTGCGCTGGTCAAGAATGGCGCAGGGTTTTCCGTGGTCGACGAGATTTCCTTCCGGGCTTCGGCTGCGGGGCTGATGGGCGTCTTGCCGATCCTGACCCGGGAGCGATTGAGGGTCAGCCTGGTCCATCTGCGCCGCGAGCCATTGGCTCAACTGGCGCAGTCGTTTGTCGAGCAGCTCAAGGACACGCTGATCGCCAGCGGTTTTGAGCACTCGCACGAATGACTTAACACGGTGTTAACCCCTGCCGACGTATTGGTATGCGACAGCGGCCGCAAGCTTGGCCAAGATGGACATCAATGCGATGTCACAGGGTTTGCCGACACTGAGTCGGCCTTGCGGGGGAAATACGAAATGCGCGAAATCGTTATCGGCGGTGCCCAGCTGGGTGCCATCCAGAAGAGTGATTCACGGGCCAGTGTCGTGCAGCGCATGCTGGCTCTGCTGGAACAGGCCCGTCAGCAGGGGTGTGAGCTGGTGGTGTTTCCCGAACTGGCACTGACCACTTTTTTCCCTCGCTGGTACATGGAAGATCAGCGTGAGGTCGATACCTGGTTCGAGCGGGAAATGCCCAGCGCCGAGACCCGGCCTCTGTTCGATTTCTCCCGCCAGCATTCGATAGCCATTTCCTTCGGTTATGCCGAACTGACCCCGGAAGGCCGTCATTTCAATACGTCGATTCTGACGGACCGGCAGGGCAATATCGTCGGCAAGTACCGCAAGGTCCATCTGCCGGGTCATGTGGAGTACGACACAGCGCGTGATTTCCAGCACCTTGAAAAGCGCTATTTCGAGCCGGGCGACCTGGGATTCCCGACCTTTGAAAACGAAAACGCGGTGATGGGCATGTGCATCTGCAATGACCGTCGCTGGCCGGAAACCTACCGTGTCATGGGCCTGCAGGGCGTCGAGCTGGTGATGCTGGGTTACAACACGCCGTCGATCAACTCCCAGAACCGTGGCGAAGGCGAGGAGCATCGCCTGTTCCACTCCGAGCTGTGCATGCAGGCCGGGGCCTATCAGAACGCGACCTGGGTGGTCGGCGTGGCCAAGGGCGGGGTCGAAGACGGTTTCCCCTTGATGGGCGGCAGTGTCATTGTCGATCCCAACGGTTTCGTGGTGGCCAGAGCCCAGGGGCAGGGGGACGAACTGATCAGCCACCGCTGCGACATGGACCTGTGCAACTTCGGCAAGACCACCATTTTCGATTTCGCCCGCCATCGGCGTATCGAGCATTACGGCATCATTTGCAGCCAGACAGGTGTCGAACGTCCGGCAGCGGCTTTCAAGCCGCAAGGTCTCTGACATGCGCACGGTCTATCTGAACGGAGAGTACGTCGCAGAAGATCAGGCGAAAGTGTCGGTTTTCGACCGGGGCTTCATGTTTGCCGACGCGATCTATGAAGTCACTGCCGTCTTGCGCGGCAAGCTGGTGGACTTCGATCTGCATGTGCAGCGCCTGCGCCGTTCTCTTGGGGAAATGGGCATGGCGTTACCGTTCACGGACGAGCAACTGCTGGGCATCCACCGACGCCTGATCGACCTCAATGCGCTGGACGAAGGGCTGGTCTACCTGCAGATCACGCGGGGCGCAGAAGATCGTAACTTTCTGTACCCGGCCACCGGCGTGCCTCAGACCGTGGTGCTCTATACCCAGGCCAAGGTGGTGCTCGACAGCCCGCTTGCCAGGCGAGGGATGAACATCGTCGGGCTGCCCGACCTGCGCTGGGGACGTAGCGATATCAAGACCACGCAGCTCTTGTATGCCTGCATGGCCAAGGAGCAGGCACGTCAGCAGGGGGCCGATGATGCCTGGTTGATCAAGGACGGGCTCGTGACCGAAGGGACCTCCAACAATGCATTCATCATCACGGCGGATGGCGTTGTAGTGACCCGTGGCCTGTCCAGTGCCTTGCTGCCCGGCGTGACACGAGGGGCGCTGATTGCGCTGCTGGACGAGCATGGATTGCGCCTCGAGGAACGGGCGTTTTCCCTGGAAGAGGCCAGGGCGGCGAGCGAGGCCTTCATCACCTCATCCACGTCCTTCATCTACCCGGTCGTGCGGATCGATGGTCAGGCCATTGGCGACGGTACACCCGGTGCCATGACCCTGCGTTTGCGACAACTCTATATCGAGCATGCCCTGGCGGTTCTGAACTGAGCCGCTGCACATATGGCCTCGTCGTCCGCAGAGACGACAGGCCCCGAACGTTTCTTCGACCACAAAGGACACCCTGCCGACCTCAGCCCTGAATCTGTAAGGAAGTTACGCATGAAACGACCACGCTCCATGCTTGCCCGTCTGCTAGTGCCCGTCGGGCTGTTGGCGGCGCTCAATGCTCCCCTGGCATTTTCTGCCGAAACGACCCTGCATGCGGTGATGTCTTCCTCGTTGCGGGTGTTGGACCCTGTCGCGACCACGGCACAGATCACCCGTAACCACGGGTTCATGATCTACGACACCCTGATCGCCATGGACGCCGACTTTCATCCACGCCCGCAAATGGCGGACTGGACGGTCTCGGCGGACGGTCTGGTCTACACCTTCACGCTGCGTGACGGCCTGCTCTGGCATGACGGCAAGCCGGTAACGGCGAAGGACTGTGTTGCCTCGCTCAAGCGCTGGGCCCATTACGATGTGGGCGGTCAGTTGATGATGAAGTCTGTCGCCAGCCTTGAGGCCCGCGATGACAGAACCCTGGTTCTCACGCTGGCCAAACCCTTCGGTTATGTGTTGCCTCTTCTGGCCAAACCCTCTTCGGTGGCGGCGTTCATGATGCCCGAGCGGGTGGCCAATACGGCCGAAGGCAAGATGATCACCGATTACACCGGCTCCGGTCCCTACACGTTCGTGGCCAGCGAGTTCGATCCGGGTAACCGGGTGGTGTACGAGAAATTCAAGGAGTATGTCCCGCGCCAGGAGCCTGCCAGCGGCACGGCCGGTGGCAAGGTGGTCAAGGTCGATCGCGTCGAGTGGATCAACATGCCGGATCGCATGACCGCCCTCAATGCGTTGTCGTCCGGCGACATCGATTTCATCGAGCAGTTGCCCATCGACCTGCTGCCGATGGTGGAGGCCGACGACAACCTCAGGACCGGTGTGCTCAGTGACCTGGGCCTGATGACCGGTGGCCGCATGAATTTCCTGTATCCGCCGTTCGATAACCCGGATATCCGCCGTGCGGCGTTGTTGGCCATGAACCAGAAAGACGTGCTCGATGCGCTGGTAGGCAATCCCAAGTATTACCAGCAATGTGCTTCTGTATTCGGCTGCGGGACCGAGCTGGAAAGCCAGGTCGGTGGTGAATCGCTGGTGAGCGGCGGGCGTCTTGAGGAGGCGAAGGCCTTGCTCAAGAAGGCCGGTTACGACGGCACGCCCGTGGTCATCATGCAGCCGACCGATGTACCAAGCCAGGCCTCGCAGCCTGTGGTGGCCGCACAGGCGCTGCGCAACGCGGGCTTCAAGGTCGACCTGCAACCGATGGACTGGCAGACACTGGTTTCGCGTCGCGCCAATCAGAAGTCGCCGGCCGAAGGGGGCTGGAACCTGTTCTTCACCTACTGGAACGTGCAGACCATCTGGAACCCGGTGGTCAACCCGATGCTCGACGGCAATGGCCAGAAAGGGGCCTGGTTCGGCTGGCCGACCGATCCGCAGATGAACGAGCTGCGTGTCGAGTTCGCGACAGCGACGACTCCTGAGGCACAGAAAGCGGTCGCGGCCCGGATCCAGAAGCACGCCATGGATCAGGTCAGTTACATCCCGCTGGGCCAGTATCACGATGTTTCGGCCTGGAACCGTCACATCAAGAACCTGCTCAAGGGACCGTCCACCGTGTTCTGGGCTGTCGAGAAGAGCCAGTGAGCCTGGTCTGTCTGTGGAGGCAACGATGCTGAGCTACTTCCTGCGCCGCATTCTGTCGGCAATACCAGTGATGCTGGTGGTTGCCCTGTTCGTTTTCCTGCTGCTGCGACTGTCGCCGGGGGACCCGGCGGCCATCATCGCCGGCGATATGGCAACGCCGCAGCAACTGGCGGCGATCCGGGAAAGCCTGGGGTTGAACCTGCCCCTGCATGAACAGTTCTTCGTCTGGATGGGGCAACTGTTGCAGGGCAATTTCAGCACGTCGCTGATGGCGCCCACGCCCGTGCTGACCATGATCGGTCAGCGAGTGGAACCGACCATCAGCCTGGCGCTGGTGTCGATCCTGTTCACCATTCTGATTTCGGTGCCGCTGGGTGTGCTGGCGGCCTGGAGGCACGGGACCTGGATCGACAACCTGGTGATGTCCACGTCGGTCATCGGCTTTTCGGTGCCGGTCTTCGTCATCGGTTATGTGCTGATCACGCTGTTTTCGATCGAGCTCAAGTGGCTGCCGGTGCAGGGCTTTCGCAGTATCACCGACGGTATCGGGCCATTTGCCCAGCGCATCGTGCTGCCGGCCCTGACCCTGTCGTCGGTGTACGTCGCGCTGGTGGCGCGAATGACCCGTGCCAGCATGCTGGAAGTGCTGGGCGAGGACTACATCCGCACCGCCCGGGCCAAGGGTGTGGCGGAAATCCATGTGCTGTTCCGGCATGCCTTGCGCAATGCATTGATTCCGATCCTCACGGTGATCGGGACGGGGTTTGCGCTGATGATTTCCGGCGTCGTGGTGACCGAGAGCGTTTTCAACATTCCCGGTCTGGGGCGGCTGATTGTCGATGCGGTACTGGCCAGGGACTTCCCGGTCATCCAGGGCATGATCCTGCTCACCAGCGGTGTCTATGTCGTCATCAACCTGTTGATCGACCTGTCGTACGCGATCAGCGATCCACGCATCCGCTATTGAGGGCCTGAGCATGAATAAATCCACCTCCCTCATCCAGCCCGTGACGCGGAGCCGCTGGCTGCGTGTGCCGCGCATGCCGCTGACATCGGCCCTGGCGCTGGTCTGTCTGGTCGCCATTGTTGCGATGGCCGTGTTTGCTCCCTGGCTGGCCAACCATGATCCGGTAGCGCTGGCCCCGGCCAATCGCCTGAAACCACCGAGTGCCGAGTTCTGGCTGGGCACCGATGCCTATGGGCGCGACCTGTATTCCCGAATCGTCCATGGCGCGAGGATTTCGCTGATCGTGGGCCTGGGTGTGACGGTCTTGAGCATTCTCATCGGTCTGCCGCTGGGGCTGCTGGCCGGTTATTTCCGTACGCTGGACGCTGTGCTGATGCGCATCATGGATGGCCTGATGGCGATTCCGGGCGTTCTGCTGGCGATTGCCATTGTCTCTCTGAGCAAGGCCGGGCTGGTCACGGTCATGATCGCAATCATGGTGCCGGAGATTCCCCAGGTGGTGCGTCTGGTGCGGTCGCGGGTGTTGTCGTCTCGCGAGGAGCCTTATGTCGAGGCCGCCCAACTGATGGGCACGTCCCCCTTGAGCATCATGCTGCGACACCTGATGCCCAATACCCTGGCACCGCTTATTGTCCAGGGCACCTATATCTGCGCCTCGGCGATTCTCACCGAATCCATCCTGTCATTTCTGGGCGCGGGTATCGGCACCGAAATCCCGACATGGGGCAACATCATTTCCGAAGGGCGCGTCTACTTCCAGCTCAAGCCCTCGCTGGTGCTCTGGGCCGGGCTGGCACTGTCGCTGTGCATTCTGTCGATCAATCTGCTGGGTGACTGGGTGCGGGATGCCCTGGACCCGCGCATGAAAAAGAGGGGCGCAGCATGAGCGATTCCCGAGACATTGTTCTGGACGTCGATAACCTGAGCATCGCGACCGACGACGGCAAACCTATCCTGCAAGACATTTCATTCCACATCCGGGCGGGGGAAACCCTGTGTCTGGTGGGGGAGAGCGGTTCGGGCAAGTCTGTCACGTCGCTGGCGACCCTTGGCCTGCTGCCCAGGGACGCCCTGAAGGTTTCGGCCGGGCGTATCGCGCTGGAGGGGGAGGACGTACTGGCGGTGAGCAATCACCGTCTCAAGTCCTTGCGTGGAAGCCGCATGGCCATGATTTTCCAGGAGCCGATGACGGCCCTCAATCCGGTCCTGAGCGTCGGGCGTCAGATCGATGAAGTCTTGCAGACGCACACCGACCTGAATGCCGGTCAGCGCCGGGCCAGGGTCTTGCAGGCTCTCGATGATGTTCATCTGCCGGATATCGAGCGCATTCACGATGCCTATCCTCACCAGCTTTCCGGTGGTCAGCGTCAGCGGATCATGATTGCCATGGCGCTGGTGCTGGAACCTCGTTTGCTGATCGCCGATGAGCCGACCACGGCGCTGGATGTCACGACCCAGCAACAGATTCTCAAGCTGATTCGCGAGTTGCAGCAACGGCACGGTACTGCCGTGCTGTTCATCACCCACGATATGGGTGTGGTGGTGGATATCGCGGACCGGGTCTGCGTGATGCGCCAGGGGCGGGTGGTCGAGTCCGGTACGGTCGATGAAGTGCTGTCCCGTCCGCAAGAGGATTACACACGTCTGTTACTGGCCGCCGTGCCAGCACTCAAGCCACGTCCGTCACGTGACGAAATCAGCCCGCAAGTGGTACTGGACGTCAGCGAACTGGGCAAGACCTACCCGGCGGCAGGCGGTGCCTTGAGCTGGTTCGGCAAGAAGCGCGAAGGCACCCGTGCGGTCCATGATGTGTCGTTCACCCTCAAGCGGGGGCGGACGCTGGGGATTGTGGGCGAAAGCGGTTCGGGCAAGTCCACGGTTGCCCGCTGCGTGATGCGTTTGCTGGAACCGGGACAGGGCTGTATCCGGGTGACCGGCAAGGATATTTCCGAGCTGTCGACGGCGGGCCTCAAGCCGCATCGCAAGCGTATCCAGATGATCTTCCAGGACCCCAATCGCTCCCTCAATCCGCGAATCAGCATTGGCCGCAGTCTGGTGGAAGGGCCGATGAATCATGGTGTGCCCTTTGATCGGGCCTGGGAGCAGGGCGTGCGCCTGCTGGAACTGGTAGGTCTGCCTGCCGATGCCATTGAGCGCTATCCCCACCAGTTTTCCGGCGGGCAGCGGCAGCGTATTGCCATCGCCCGGGCCCTGGCCATGGAACCGGATGTGATCGTGGCAGACGAGGCGGTGTCGGCACTGGATGTTTCAGTGCAGGCGCAGGTGCTGGCGCTGCTCGATGATATTCAGGAGCGTCTGGGCGTTGCCATTCTGTTCATCACCCATGACCTGCGGGTCGCGGCGCAATTGTGTGACGACGTGCTGGTGATGCAGCACGGTCAGGTCGTGGAGTATGGGCCGGCAGCCGAGGTGCTGGTCAGCCCTCGCCAGGCTTATACCCGTCAGTTGATGGACGCCGTGCCGGGCAAGGTCTGGGATTTCGCGACAGGACAGAGGATTCAAGGATGAGGCCGGATTTGCTGTTTCGCCGGGTCACGGTGGTCGATGGTACAGGGGCCGAGCCCTATGTGGCCGATGTTGCGACGCGCGATGAGCGCATTGTGGCGATCGGTGATCTGACCGGGTACGAGGCCGGGCGTGTGATCGAAGGTGAGGGGCGTTGTCTGATGCCCGGTTTCATCGATGTTCATACCCATGACGACACTCAAGTGATCCGCACCCCGGACATGCTGGCCAAGCTGTCTCAGGGTGTTACCACGGTGATCGTCGGCAACTGTGGCATCAGTGCTTCACCGGTGACGCTGCCGGGCACGCCACCGGACCCGATGAACCTGCTCGGTCCGCGTGAGGCCTTCGTCTACCCGACCTTCGAGGCCTATGTGGAGGCGGTGGAACAGGCGCGGCCCAGCGTCAATGTGGCGGCCCTGATCGGTCATACCGCGTTGCGTGCCAATGTCATGTCCAGCTTCGATCGCCCGGCCCGGGACGATGAGGTCCAGGCCATGTGCCTGGCGCTTCAGGAGGCCTTGAAGGCTGGTGCCATCGGGTTGAGTACCGGCCTGGCCTACACCAATGCAAAACAGGCCCCCATCGAGGAGGTCCAGCCGCTGGTGGATATCGTCGGCGAGCATGGTGCGCTGTACACCACCCACATGCGCGACGAACACGATGGCTTGCTGACGTCGTTGCAGGAGTCCTTCAGCACGGCACGGAACGCGGGGGCCGACCTGGTGATTTCTCATCTCAAGTGTGCCGGCGCGGGCAATTGGGGGCGGGCGCCGCTGGCACTGGCAGCCCTTGAACAGGCTGCACAGTCGCAGCCCTGCAACTGCGACTGCTACCCCTACGCAGCCAGCTCCACGACCCTGGATGCCTGGCGGGTCAATGAGCAGATGGAAATCTACATCACCTGGTCTGACCCGCATCCGGAAATGGCGAAGCAGACCCTCAAGGACATCGCGGCACAGTGGGGCGTGTCCCAACTGGAAGCCACGGCCCGCCTGCGTCCGGCTGGCGCGATCTACCACATGATGGAGGAGAGCGATGTGCGCCGGATACTGGCCCATCCATTATCGATGGTGGGGTCCGACGGCCTGCCCAGCGATCCCAATCCTCATCCGCGTCTGTGGGGCACCTTTCCCCGAGTGCTGGCCCATTATTGCCGGGACCTGAAGCTCTTCGACCTGGCCGAGGCGGTGCGCAAGATGACCGGCCTGTCGGCAGGGCGTTTTCGCTTGCAGGATCGAGGCGTGCTGCGTGAAGGAGCATTTGCCGACCTGACACTGGTGGACATGGCCCGCATCGAGGATGTGGCGACCTACAGCGATCCGTGTCGTCAGGCACCGGGTATCGATCTGGTGGTGGTCAACGGGGCGGTGGCGTATGAAAACGGCGTGGTGCGGGAGCGGCAGGGGCGGCTGTTGAAGCGCCAGCCTGCCGCGGTCGCGCTTTAAACGGCGGCGGTGAGCATGATCTCGACCAGAACATCGGGAGACGCCAGATCGGCCTGGGTCGTTGCCCGGGCCGGGGCGGCACCTTCGGGCAGCCACTGGCTCCAGACTTCATTCATGGCGGCGAAATCCGCGTTGATGTCCTTGAGCCAGATCTGTGCGCTGAGCAGACGGGATTTGTTGCTGCCTGCTTCGGCCAGCAATGCGTCGATCTTGGCCAGTACCTGGCGGGTCTGCCCGGCGCAGTCCTGGCTGCGGTCATCGGGCACCTGGCCAGACAGCCAGGCGACGCCGCCGTGGACAACGGCACCCGCCAGACGCGGGTTGACCGAAATGCGTTTAATGCTCATGGGGACTCCTGATGGGCTTTGCTGAAAACATGACCCTAACCAGAAGCGGCCTTTGAAACCAATACCGTTTTGATGGGCAGTCTTAACTTCAGGCTAATCGGATGATTTGGCTTCAACCGTTATTCTTTCACCCGACAGGAGAACCAAGGTGCATGTAGTCGTGATCGGAGCAGGCGTGGTGGGCCTGAGCAGTGCCTGGTACCTGGCCCGGCAAGGCATGCAGGTGACCCTGGTCGACCGGCATGCAGAGGTCGCCCGGGAAACCAGTTTCGCCAATGGCGGCCAGTTGAGTTACAGCTATGTCGCGCCGTTGGCCGACCCGTCGGTGATCGGCAAGCTGCCGCAGTGGTTATTGCGCAGTGATTCACCCTTGCGTTTCAGGCCGCGTCTGGACCCGGCGCAATGGCGCTGGTGCCTGTCCTTCCTGCGCGCCTGCAATGGCAGTCAGGTCAAACGCACCATAGGCGAAATGCTCGGCCTGTCGTTCCTCAGCCGTGACCTGCTCGATGACCTGCTGGCCGAGCATCCTCTGGAGTTCGGTTTGCAGCGTACTGGCAAACTGGTGGTCTACCGCGACGCCGATGCCTTGGCGAACGCTGGTCCGATGGTCGAGTGGCAGCGAGAGCTGGGTGCCGAACAGCAGGTGCTCGACCGTCAGGCCTGCCTGGAACTGGAGCCGGCCTTGCAGGACGTCGCCAGCCAGTTGAGCGGAGGCATTTATACCCCCGGTGAAGCCACGGCCGATTGCCGACAGTTCTGTGAAGGGCTGCTGGGATTGCTCAGGCAGATGCCCAACGTTTCGATTCGCCTGGAGACCGATGTTCAGGCGCTGGTGGAGCGCAACCGGCGCGTTGTGGCGGTCAAGACGGCGCAGGGGGAACTGGAAGGAGATGCTTTCGTGATTGCCGCCGGCATGCACAGTGTTTCCCTGCTCAAGCCGTTGGGTATTGCGTTGCCGCTGTATGGCCTGCGTGGTTACAGCCTCCATGTGCCGCTGGGACCGAATGATATCAAGCCGGTATTGAGCGTTACCGATGCGGGGCGCAAGGTGGTTTACGCCCCGATGGGGCAGCATTTGCGGATTGCCGCCATGGTCGATATGGGCGTGGATCGGGCCGAGGTCGATCCGGCGCGAATCCGTCTGCTCAAGCAGCAGGTGGCTGAAACCTTCCCGAATCTGGACCTGAGTGCGGCGCAGATCTGGGCGGGGGTTCGTCCCAGTACCGCCAACAGCAAGCCGATCATTGGCCGCGCAGGGCACTTCGATAACCTGTGGCTGAATGTCGGCCAGGGCGCTCTGGGGTTCACCCTGGCCCTGGGCAGCGGCCAGTTGCTGGCTTCGCAACTGGCCGGTGCTCCGCCCTCCATTGCGCCCTGGCCTTTTGCACCGGCCTGAGCTGCCGGGCTTCAGGGGCCCGACAGCCTTGAGGGGCTGTCGGGACCGGGTCACATCGCCCCGATATCCGGTTTGCGCACGCTGGAGCCGCCATGGATCGGTGGATGAGTGACGATATGGGTCAGGTCCACCGACGAATCCATCAGTTTTTGCAGGTCCGGGCGGGGGCGTGACAGGCGAACGTCGCCTGTCGTTGCCTGTTCGATGGCCTGGGCGCAGGCCATCAGATGAGCGTCTTCCCGGAAGCCGCCAATCATTTGCAGGCCGAAGGGCATGCCTTTGTGATCCAGGCCACAGGGGATCGAGACGGCGGGGTTGGTGGTCAGCGTGATGGTGTAGCACAGCGCCAGCCAGCGATAGTAATTGTCCAGCGGCACGCCATTGACTTCACGCAGGTACAACTCGGTCCAGGGGAACGGCGATATCGGCGTGGTGGGCGCAAGGATCAGGTCATAACGCTCGAACTGCTGTTGGAAGCGGCGGAAGATACGGCTCTGTTCGCCATGGGCCTTGACGCAGTCCTGCAACGACATGGCCGCGCCCATTTCATAGTTGGCGCGGGTATTGGGGCCAAGGGCATCGGGATCGCGCTCATGGGCCTCCTGAAGACCGGCCACGAAGGCTTCGGCACGCAGGACATCGAAGGTGCGGTGGGCGCTTTCCAGGTTGAGGTCGATGGCTTCACAGGATTTGAACAGAGGCTTGAGGGCAGCGATCTTTTGCCGGAACACGGCCCGGATATCATCATCCACGGCGCAACTGCCGAAATCTTCGCTGTAGCCGACGCGCAACTGGCTCAGGTCGATGGCGCGAGGCGCGAACTCATCGCTGGCCACGGCGTAGCTCAGTGGGTCGGATTGCCCGAGGCCTGCCGTGGCACGCAATTGCAGCAGGGTATCGGCCACTGTTCGCCCCATGGGACCAACCACGGAAATCGGTGTCCAGCCCAGTTTCTTGCGCTCGCTGGGCACCAGCCCCGGCGAAGGGCGCAGACCGACGATGCCGCACAAGGCAGCGGGGATGCGCAATGAACCGCCGGTATCGGAACCGCTGCACAGCGGCACCATGTCCACGGCCAGTGCGGCCGCGGAGCCGCCCGATGAACCGCCGGCGTTCAGGTTCGGATCAAACGGATTGCCGGTAGCGCCCCAGACCACGTTACGGGTGTTGGCACCGGCGCCCATTTCCGGGACATTGGTCTTGCCGACCATGATTGCTCCGGCGCTGCGCAGGCGGGCCACGAAAAGGTTGTCACGGCTGGGCACGTTGTCGCGAAACAGCGACGAGCCGTAGGTGGTCAGCACGTCGGCGGTTTCTTCCAGGTCCTTGATGCCGATGGGCAGGCCATGCAGCAGCCCCAGCGGCTGGCCTTGCATGACGGCTTGTTCGGCCTGTACCGCCTCTTTGCGGGCTCGCTCGAAGCAGGTGGCGGTAAAGGCGTTGATCTTCGGGTTGAGGGCTTCGATGCGCTGAATGCAGGCGTCCAGCAATTCCACGGGGGACAGCTGTTTGCTGCCGATCAGGGCACGCAGTTCGGTGGCGGGCTTGCTGAGCAGTTCTGACAGGGACATAGGGGCAGTCCTTCAATGTATTGGGCATTTTCGTTCGTTCTGTAGGAGCGAATTCATTCGCGATAGGCCCGTGAAGCGAAAGAAAATCTGTCGCCTTCAATGACGTCTCGCGAATGAGCGGATCGCCGCCCGATTCGCTCCTGCATGTGGATTCATCCGCGAACAGCCAGCTCCAGAATGGTCGCGACCAGCGCCTGGCCTCTGGGCACCAGGGTGGCCAGTTCCAGGTATTCACGATCCGTATGCACCTTGCCACCCACTGGCCCGAGGCCACAGAGGGTCGGGATGCCCAGGCTGGCAGTGAATCCCGAGTCGGCGCAGCCGCCGGTGAATTCGCCTTCAACGCTGAAACCCAGTTCTGTGGCCTGCTTCTGATAGATCCGCAGCAGGTCGGCGCTGTGTCGGGCCTCCATGGGCAGGAAGGTGGTCGCTTCCAGCAGACGCGCCGACGTACCGGGCAGTTCCTCTTCGGCGACGATGGCCTGGATGGCGCTGAGAATTTCCTCCCATTGCCGCAGTTCCACAAAGCGTACATCGAGCTTTGCCGTGGCACTCGGGGCGACGGTGTTGCTGGAGGTGCCGCCCGAGATCAGGCCGATATTGGTGGTGATGCCTGCCGCGTAATCGGTCAGGGCATGCAGCTTGATGATCTTGTGGGCCAGGGCCTGAATGGCACTGGCTCCGTCGGCGTGATTGACGCCCGAATGGGCGGCGCGTCCGCTGACTTCGATGATCAGCGTGGCGCCTCCCTTGCGGGCGCTGACCACATTGCCGCTGGCGCGCCCCGGCTCGGGGTTGAGCACGGCCTGTGCGGCGCGGGCATGGCGTTCGATATGCACGCGGGCGCTGCCGGAGCCGATTTCCTCGTCGCCGGTGTAGAGAATCTGCACCGGGAACGGCAACGGCGGCAGGCGTTTGAGTGCCTTGAGGGCGAAGCAGTTGAGCACCAGCCCGCCTTTCATGTCCGCCACGCCGGGGCCGTAGGCCAGTTCCTTGTCACGGGAGTAGCCACGGGTCGTGGTGGTGCCTTTGGGGAAGACCGTGTCTCGGTGCCCCAGCAACAGGACCGGCTTGCCCGGCCCTCCGGGCAGTTCGGCCAGCATGACATCGCCAAAGCCTTCGATGGCGATGCGTTCGACGCTGATGCCGTCGGCCTGCAATTCGGCGGCCAGCAGGTCACCGACCGCATCCACGCCGGCCTTGTCGTAGCTGTTGGAGTCCGTGTCGACGATGCGTTGCAGCAGAGACTCCATCGCATCGTACTGGCCGGCGAGCCATTGGGTGGCCTGCTGTTGAGCCTCGTTCATCGGGCGTTCTCCAGGGCCTGATGTTCGCGGGTCAGGCGTGCGGCGTCATTGCCCAGATCCCAGAACAGGCCGGCCATGATTTGCAGGCTTTCCTTGACCACGGGTGCCAGCAAGTGTTCGTTGGGGGCATGCTGCGAGCACGCCGGGTAGGAGTGCGGTACCCAGACCGTGGGCAGGCCGAGCACTTCGGCAAACACGTCGTTGGGCAACGAGCCACCGAGGTTAGGCAGCAAGGCCGGTTTCTTGCCGGTGGTGCTGGCCAGGGACGCCATGGCCCATTCGACCCAGGGACTTTTCGGCGACAGGCGAGTGGCGTGCATGACGTCGATCCGGCTTTGTCTGACCTCGACATTGCTGAACCCCTGTGCGTCCAGGTGGGCGCGCACGGCCGGAATGAAGGTGGTGTAGTCGCTGTCCACCACAAAGCGCATATGGCAATGGGCGATGGCCTTGCCGGGGATGGCGTGAACCGGTGCTTCCGGGTTACCGGTCTTGAAAGCCAGCACGTCCAGGGTATTCCAGCCGAACACCTTTTCGCTCAGGGACAGGCCTGGCTCGCCCCAGTTCGGGTCGATGTCCGGGTCGCCAGGGCCGCCACCGACTTCGATGTCGGCCAGTGCCGCCCGGACGTTTTCCGGAATGGCCTTGGGCATGAGCCCCGGGACTTTCACGCGGCCCTTTTCATCGACCATGCTGGCGATGGCGTTGGCCAGAATGATTCCAGGGTTGGCCAGCAGCCCGCCCCAGTTGCCGGAGTGATGCGCGCCTTCACGCAGGTTGACCGTCAGCTCGAAGTTGAACACGCCCCGGGAGCCGAGAAACAGCGTTGGACGCGAGGCGGCCAGGCGCGGGCCGTCGGACGCAATGAAAATGTCCGCTGCAAGCGCTTCGCGGTGAGCTTCGCAGAAGGCGCTCAGGCCGGGGGAGCCATCCTCTTCGCCCATTTCCAGCAGCAGCTTCACGTTGAAACCCAGTTTTCCGTTGCGGGCCTTGAGGGTCTGTTCCAGTGCCGTCAGGTTGATCAGGTGCTGACCCTTGTTGTCCGCCGTGCCACGGCCGTACCAGCGATCGCCGCGTTCGACGACCTGCCAGGGCGACAGCCCTTCGTGCCATTGCGCATCGTAGCCGCGCACCACATCGCCGTGCCCATAGCTGAGCAGGGTCGGCAGGGCCGGGTCTTCGATGCGGGTCGCGATCATCAGCGGGCCACGCTCGGCCACCGGGTTTTCATGAATGCTGACCGTGAAGCCCAGGCGTTCCACATGCGGGGTGATGAACTCGTTCAGGTAACGGTAGAGTTCCGGCAGGCTCGTGGCTTCCTGGCTCTGGGTCGGGTAGGCGACGCTGCTTTCAAGCAGGGCGAAAAAGGCGCCGTTGTCGAATTGTTCACAGACGTTTTCGATAGCGTTCGAGCGACTACTCATGAGGCAACGAGCTCCAGTGTTTGAGGGGTGCCGCGAAGATGGCAGCGCACGGTTCCGCCATTGACGGACGTGTTGGCCGGGTATTGGCTCTTGCAGGTGGCGGCGCAGTCGGGGCAGCGCGGGTGAAATGCGCAACCGGTCGGGGGCGACACGGGATTCGGGAAGGTGCCGTGCAGGGCCAGGTCAGGAATGCCCAGATGCGGATCGGGGGTCAGGACCGAGTCCAGCAAGGCCTGGGTATAAGGATGGCCGGGTTCGGAAAACAGTGATTCACGGCTGCGCTCTTCGACGATCCGGCCCAGGTACATCACGGCAACGCGATCGGCCAGGTGCTCGATCACTGCCAGGTTATGGCTGATCAGCAGGTAGGTCAGGCCGAACTCGCGCTTGAGGTCCTGCAACAGATTGAGAATCTGTGCCTGCACCGACACGTCCAGTGCCGAGGTCGGTTCGTCGCAGATCAACACATCCGGACGCATCACCAGCGCACGGGCGATGGCCACCCGCTGACGCTGGCCGCCGGAAAGCTGGTTGGGGTAGCTGTCCACCACGCGCTTGGGCAGGCCCACCACATCGAGCATTTCTTCGGTGCGCTTGCGGCGTTCGGCAGGCGTACCGATGTCATGCACAATCATGGGCAAGGTGACGATTTCCCGCAGCGTCTTGCGCGGGTTGAGGGACGAATAGGGGTCCTGGAAGATCGGCTGGATACGTCGCGCCATTTCCTTGCGGTCAGTGGCGGCCAGGTGCTTGCCGTTGACCAGCACATCGCCGCTGCTCGGCGGCAGCAGCCCCAGCAGCATTTTCGCCAGGGTGCTCTTGCCACAGCCGGACTCACCGACCAGACCCAGGGTTTCGCCGCGCATCAGGCGCAGGGATACGCCGTCCACGGCTTTCAGGGTGGCCGAAGGTTTGAAGAAACCGCGATTGATCTTGAACTCACGGCGGATATCACAGAGTTCCAGAGCGATATCTTTTTTCATGACAATGCCCCTTCACGGTGAAACACGGGTTCGGCTCCCGGTGCGGCAAACAGGCAACGGGCCATGTGCTCGTCGTTCTGCACGGGAGGGACGTGGCTGGCGCAGTCGGCCATGGCCTGGGAGCAGCGGTTGCGGAATGCGCAGCCCTGTTGCTCGCCCACCAGGCTCGGCACCAGCCCTGGAATCGACCCCAGTGCCTGGCCCGGTTGCGTACGGCCCGGAATCGGAATACTGGCCAGCAGGCCACGGGTGTAAGGGTGTTGCGGGTTCTCGAATAACTGCACGGCCGGTGCGGTTTCGACGATCTGTCCCGCATACATCACGGCGACGCGGTCGGCGATGCGGGCCACCAGGCCCAGGTCATGGGTGATGAAGATCACGGCCATGCCGAACTCTTTCTGGATGTCACGGATCAGGCGCAGGATCTGCGCCTGGATCGTTACGTCCAGTGCCGTGGTCGGTTCGTCGGCGATGATCACATCGGGTTCGCACATCAATGCCATTGCGATGATGACCCGCTGACGCAGGCCGCCGGACAGTTGATGCGGGTATTGGCGCAGGCGTTCGCCGGCATTGCTGATGCCGACCTTTTCCAGCATTTGCGCGGCACGCAGCATGGCGTCCTTGCGTGACACCTTGCGGTGACGCAGCAGAACTTCGCACAGCTGATCGCCAATGCTGTAGGCCGGGTTCAGCGAGGTCATCGGCTCCTGGAAAATCATGGCCAGGCGGTTGCCGCGCAGGTCGCACATCTGCTTTTCGCTTCGGGTCAGCATATCGATGCCGTCCAGGCTGAGCCGGGTTGCCGTGCGTTTGGCCTTGCGTGGCAGCAGGTCCATGAGGGCCAGCGACGTGAGGGATTTGCCACAGCCCGATTCGCCGACAATGCACAGCATTTCGCCGCGTTCGACATGAAAATCCAGGCCGCGAACGGCATGCAGGGTTTGCTCGCCCAGGGGGATATCGACGCGCAGGTTTTCAACATGCAAGAGAGCCATGTCCGGATATCCTCTGTCAGTTGCGCCCATCGGGCAGGATCAGGTCACGCAGGCCGTCACCGACCAGGTTGATACCCAGTACCAGCACCATCAGTGCGACGCCGGGAATGGCGATGACCCACGGGGAAAAGAACATGTAGGGTTTGCCTTCGGCGATCATCAGGCCCCAGGACGGAATCGGCGGTTGTACGCCAACGCCCAGGAACGAAAGCGCCGACTCCAGCAGAATGGCGTGGGCCATTTCCAGGGTGGCGACCACGATCAGTGCGCCGACCAGATTGGGCAGGATTTCGCTGGCCAGGATGCGAAAGGTCGAGCAGCCCAGGGCCTGGGCCGAAGCGACGTATTCAGCATCGCGGATCTGTTGCACGGCGGCACGGACGACCACGGCGAAGCGGTCCCACAACAGGCAGCCAAGCAGCACGATCACGACTTTCAGCGAGCCGCCCATCAAGGACGCTGAGGCCAGCGCGACCATGACCACGGGCATGGCCAGGCGGGTGGTGATCAGGTAACTGATCACGGCATCGACCTTGCCGCCGAAATAGCCGGCCAGCAGACCCATGACGGTGCCGATCAGGCCTGAAATCAGGGCCGCCGAAAAACCGATGAACAATGAGATGCGAGCGCCGTAGAGCAGACGGGACAGGTAATCCCGGCCCAGCTTGTCGGTGCCCAGAATGTAGTCCCAGGAGCCGTTGGCCATCCAGACCGGCGGTTTCATGCGCAGCATGACGTCCTGGGCATAAGGATCATAAGGCGCGAGCCAGGGTGCGAACAGTGCGCCGAACAGAATGATCAGCAGCAGCGCCATGCCAATCGCAAAGCCCCGATGACGCAGGCTGTTGCGCAGGCTGCGCAGAATACTTCTGGCCGGTGGCTGGTAATCGTTGATGACCAGAGCGGATGAGGTTGTCGTGCTCATGGGGCCTCCTATTTCACGCGGATGCGCGGGTCGAGCAGTGCGTTGAGCACGTCGGCCAGCAGGGTGAGGACGATGTAGATCACGGCAATCAGCAACACCACGGCCTGAACGACGGGGAAGTCGTCACGGGCGATGGCGTCCCAGGCCAGTTGACCGATGCCTTGCAGGGAAAACACCGTTTCGATGACCACCGAACCGCCGAGCATGAAGCCGAATTCCACGGCTGCCAGTGCAACCACCGGGATCAGGGCATTGCGCAGCGCATGCTTGAACAGCACGGTCGAAGGGCGCAGCCCCTTGGCGCGTGCGGTGCGGATGTAGTCGGAGTTGAGTACATCGAGCATGCCGGCACGGGTCAGGCGCATGATGGCGGGGGTGGCGTAGTAGCCCAGGGCAATGGCCGGCATCACGAAGTGTGCCCAGGTCGCGTTGCCGGAAACCGGTAGCCATTTCAACGTCACCGAGAACACCACGATCAGCATCAGGGCGAACCAGAAACTCGGCATGGCCTGACCCAGCACCGCAATGCTCAGTGCCAGACGATCGACCCAGGTATCACGCTTGACGGCCGCCAGCACGCCCAGCGGAATGGCGATCAACAGGGCGATACCCAGTGCCATGGCCCCCAGGCCCAGGGTGATGGACAGGCGTGAGGCGATCAGGTCGTAGACCGACTCCTGAAAGAAGAACGAATTGCCCAGGTCCAGGTGCAGCAGGTCGCCCAGCCAGTCGAAATATTGTGTAACCAGCGGCTTGTTGAGGCCGTATTGCACACGGATCTGTTCGATCTGTTCGCTGGTGGCTTCAGGTCCGCCAATGGCGGTGGCCAGGTCGCCGGAAAGGTGCAAAAGGGAAAAGCTGATCACCGACACGGTAATCGCGACGCACAAGGCGATACCCAGGCGACGCATGAGAAATCCGAACATGGCAAGTGACCTTGTATCCATGGGATGACATTGATGAGTTCGGAGCCGTAGAGCGTCGTCGAGCAACGACGCTCTACGGTCGATATCACCGATTCACGTCAGGTGGCGCTTACTTCCAGCTCGACAGGACAAAGCGTGGCAACTCGTCCGGATAGGGCTTGAAGTTCAGGTCCGAGACGTACGCATAGTTCATCGAGTAGTTGAACAGCGGTGCCCAGTACGCCTGCTCGCTGATGCGTTGCAGGGCCAGGCGGTAGTTGTCCTTGCGCACCTGAGGGTCCAGGGCGTTGTCGGCGGTCTGCAGCCAGCCCTGGACTTGCGGGTCCTTGATGTTGTCGTCCGGGTTGCCCTTGAACCAGGTGCCCGCCGAGGCGGAGGTGTCGAGGATCGAGAACGAGCCCCAGGCCTGGAACGACATCGGCACCTTGCCGCCGCGCTGCTGGTCACGCAGTGCCGCGTATTTCAGGAAGCGAAGCTTGGCGTTGATGCCCACGGCACGCAGGTTGCCGATGATGGCTTCGACATAGTCACGGTCGCGGTAGGCGAAGATTTCAGTCTCGAAACCATTGGGGTAGCCCGCTTCCGCCAGCAGTGCCTTGGCCTTGGCCGGGTCATAGTTGTAGACCGTTGCCGCGCTGGTGTCGCAACCGAACTGAGCCGGGTAGCAGGCCACCTGCAACGGTTTGCTTTCGCCACCGACCAGTTGCGAGGCCAGGCCTTCGCGGTTGATCGCATGGTTGATCGCCTGGCGCACCTTGAGGTTCTTCATGGGCGAGTCGGCGGTGGAAGTGCCACGGGCATCGAGGATCAGGAAGCCGATACGCATGGTCGCGCCGCTGGTCACGACCAGGCTTTGCATGCCTTTGAGGCTCTGGGCCTGATCCGGTGCCACGCGCCATACCCAGTCGACACCGCCGGTCATCAGCTCGGCGAGGCGGGTTTCGGAGTCGGCAATCACCTTGAACTGGATATGACCGATCTTCGGCTGACCCTGTGGGCTGCCCTGGAAGTAATCCGGGTTCTTGTCCATGTTCACGCCCACGCCGCTGGTAATGGACACGACCTTATAAGGGCCGGTCCCCACAGGCTTGCGACTGAACTCGGCCATGCCGACTTTCTCGAAGTAGTTCTTCGGGAACATCGGGACTGCGTTGGACAGGTATTCCAGTGCTGGCGGGAAGGGCTTCTTCAGGTGCAGACGGACGCTGTAGTCGCCCAGTTTCTCGGCGCTCTTGATCCAGTCGACGTTCTGTACCGTGACGACCTTGGAGTCGGGAGACACCACATAGTTGAGGGTGAACACCACATCGT
This sequence comes from Pseudomonas sp. NPDC089734, assembly GCF_044748865.1. Lineage (NCBI taxonomy): Bacteria > Pseudomonadati > Pseudomonadota > Gammaproteobacteria > Pseudomonadales > Pseudomonadaceae > Pseudomonas > Pseudomonas sp. NPDC089734. Next base: position 55,354 of record NZ_JBIVGV010000005.1, read on the forward strand.
CAGCCGTGAAAGCATCGCCGTTGTGGAATTTCACGCCCTGGCGCAATTCGAAATCGATGGTGGTGTCATCGACCTGTTTCCAGCTGGTGGCCAGCATGGGTTCCAGCTGACCGCTGTCAGGGTTGCGATAGACCAGGTTGTCCCAGATGAGCCGGCCGAGGATGACGCCTTCGCGCAGGTCGTTGTGATAGGGGCTGATGTTTTCAGGTTCGCTGTCGGAAGCGTAAACCAGTGTGTCGTCGGCTTTGCCGGCAAAGGCGGAAAAGCTGCTGAACAAGCCAAGCAGCGCAATGCTGCGAGCGAAACCCTTGATGCCCATATGCCGTCGTCTCCAAAAGGCGAAGTGGTTGTATCAAAGGGCAGTGGATCGCAAATGCGATAAAGGAAAGAGGGGGTGAATCAGGCAATGGTTTTATTAGGCCTCGACACGACTCTAGGCAAAGCGTATCAATGCCACAAGCACAATCTTTCGATACTTGCCTTGCCGAAAAGGCAATGCTGGAGGCGGACATGCAGCTCTATGGTGTGCAATCCACGGCTTTACGCTATTTCCTGGAGGTTTCACGGTGCGGGTCGATCAGCGAGGCGTCGCTGCGGCTGAATGTCGCGGCTTCGGCGGTGAGCCGACAGATCGCCAAGCTGGAAAGGGAGCTGGACGCGGTGCTCTTCGAGCGGCGTGCCCGAGGCATGGTCTTGAGCGAGGCGGGTATACGTCTGGCGGCCTATGCTCGCAAATCCCAGCTGGAAGCCGAGCAGGTGGTACTGGAAATCACCGAACTGCACGGCCTGCAACGCGGGCATGTGCGCATTGCCTGCTCCGAAGGCTTTGCCCTGGAGTTTCTGCCCAAGGCCATCGCTCTTTTTCGACAGACCTATGAAGGCATCCACTTTTCCCTGGAGGTCTGTGCGCCTGCCCAGGTCACGGAAAAGGTCCGCTCCGGCGATGCCGACCTGGGCCTGACGTTCAGCCTGGCCCCCGAGAAGGAAATCAAGGTCGAGTACGTTCATTCCGGTGCCATTTGCGCAGTCGTGAGCATCAACCATCCACTGGCCGAGTGCGAGGAGGTATCGCTCGCGGAGCTTCAGCCCTATGTCATCGCCTTGACCAATACCGACACGACGCTGCGCCAGTTGTTCGATATCTGCTGCGGGGTACAGGGCTTGCTGTTCGACCCGGTGCTGACCAGCAATTACATCGGTGCACTGTTGCGTTTTGTCCGGGAGGAGGGGGGCATCAGCCTGGCCAGTGAAATGACCCTGGACAAACGTCTGCAAGGCAAGGAACTCAAGGCCTTGCCCATTCGCGATGAAGGCATGAAGGCCCGGAGTATCGAGCTGCAAAGCATGGCCGGACGCAATCTGCCGGCGGCGGTCAGTGCGTTTCGGGACTTTCTGATCGAAGAACTGGCAAAGACCTGAGACCCAATACCCAACTGGTTCTGTCTGATTTCTTGTTGCTAATGTTATATTGTATCAATATTGGTCGACCTGAAGCGTCGCCCATGATGCTTACAACATGCCTCGCTCCCGTGACGAGGCTGGACAACGAGATGACCGATGAACATGAGTAGCCCCCTCCCTGACGTTGCCCTGACGGAAGTTTCTGCCGTCTCTATCCCTCTGGACTGGGTCGGTATGCAAGGTATCGAAGTTCCTGTCCGGTTGAACGAGTCAGGCGTGCAGCATCCGGTCCATGCCTGGGTGGACCTGCAGGTCGATCTGGCCGATCCCGGCGTCAAGGGCATTCACATGTCACGCCTCTATACCTTGCTCGACACGTTTGCCGAGAGCCAGGTCTTGACCCCGGCTGCCATGACCGCACTGCTGGAGACCATGGTCACCAGCCATGCCGACTGTCACTCCAGTCGTGCCCGGCTCAAGATGACCTTCAATCTGTTGTGCCGCCGACCGGCCTTGAAAACCCCGGGCCTGAGCGGCTGGAAATCCTATCCGGTGGTTCTGGAAGCGCTCTGGATCGGGGGGCGGCTGTCCCTGGATGCTTCGGTGGATGTGACTTATTCATCGACGTGCCCCTGCTCGGCAGCCTTGTCGCGCCAACTGCTGGAGGAGGCATTTCTGGCACAGTTCGGTGATCAGGCCGCCATGACGCCGGCTCAAGCGGCGCTCTGGCTCCGTGAGAACGGTTCCTTCGCGACGCCTCACAGCCAGCGCAGTGTGGCGACAGTGCAGGTGCGCATCCCTGAGCGTGCGACCGGGCTGGGTCTGATGGCCTTGATCGAGGCTGCCGAGCACGCCTTGGGTACGCCGGTACAGACCGCCGTCAAGCGTGCCGACGAACAGGCCTTTGCCCGGCTCAATGGCCAGAACCTGATGTACGTCGAAGACGCTGCGCGCAGGATCCTGCAGGCCCTGGAAGGGTTGTTCTCAGCCTCCAGCGTCGCGGTGCGTCACCTTGAAAGCCTGCACCCCCACGATGCCGTGGCCTACACTTCCAATTACATGTCCTGAGGACTATTACCGTGATCCGCAAGAACCCGTCCGGCCATCTGCCGGTCATTGCCGAGTCTGCCTATATCGATAAAACCGCCATCATCTGCGGCAAGGTCATCATCGGTGAAAATGTCTTTGTCGGCCCTTATGCCGTGATCCGCGCCGATGAAGTCAACGCCAGTGGCGACATGGACCCGATCATCATCGGTGCCAATTCCAATATCCAGGATGGCGTGGTCATCCACTCCAAATCCGGCGCTGCGGTGACCATCGGCGAATACACCTCGATTGCCCATCGCTCCATCGTGCATGGCCCTTGTACCGTGGGCGACCGGGTGTTCATCGGGTTCAACAGTGTGCTGTTCAACTGTCAGGTGGGGAATGGCAGCGTCGTGCGCCATAATTCGGTGGTCGATGGCCGTGACCTGCCAGACAGTTTCTACGTGCCGTCCACGACCCGCATCGGCCCGAACACCGACCTTTCGCAGTTCCCGCCCGTGAGTATTTCCGCTTCGGAGTTCTCGGAAGACGTGGCACATACCAATATCGATCTGGTCCGCGGCTACAAGGCCTTGCAGAACGAGTTCTGAAATCGATAGCACTGTCATGAGCAAGCCTGACTGCGGCACAATGCGCCCTGCGTTTTGTGCGAGTGAGGCTTGCCCGCAGCCTCCCTCTTGAAGCATGCACCTGTTACAGCTCCCAACGGACAAGAATCTTCCATGACAACAGCTGTTCCCTCGACCCCTGCGCCGTCTTCACGGTTGCGATCGATCGATGCCCTGCGTGGGTTGATCATTCTTTTCATGCTGCTGGACCATGTACGGGAAACCTTCTTCCTGCATCGTCAGGTCACGGATCCCATGGATGTGGCCACGACGGCTCCTGAAGTGTTCTTCAGCCGCTTGCTGGCCCATGTATGCGCGCCCCTGTTTGTGCTGCTGACGGGGCTTTCGGCATACCTGTATGGTGAAAAGTACAGCGGCAGAACCGACGTTTCAGCCTTCCTGCTCAAGCGCGGCCTGTTCCTGATTGCCCTGGAGTTCACCCTGGTGAGCTTTGCCTGGACCTTCAAGTTCCCGCCCACCATCATCTATCTGCAAGTCATCTGGGCGATTGGCCTGAGCATGGTGGCCTTGTCCGCGATGGTGTTCCTGCCGCGCTGGGCGTTGGTAGCGATCGGCGTGGTGATCGTTGCCGGCCATAACCTGCTGGACCCGCTGCACTTTGAGGTCGGGTCGTTCATGCACATTCCGTGGGCGATCCTGCATGATCGCGGCTGGATCCCGATCACCGACAGCCTGAGCCTGCGCACGTCCTACCCTGTATTGCCCTGGATCGGCGTGATTGCGCTGGGGTATGCCGCCGGGCCGTGGTTCTCCAAAGGCATGGATGCGCTCGCACGTCGGAACCGCCTGCTGGTCTGGGGGCTTGGTGCGCTGGTCGGCTTCATGGTTCTGCGCTTGCTCAACGGTTATGGCGAAAAGCCCTGGAGCGTGGGAGAAACAGGCCTGCAAACCGTGATGAGCTTTTTCAATATCACCAAATATCCGCCGTCACTGCTGTTCATCAGCCTGACGCTGGGCGTGGGGCTGTTGGTGCTGATCGGGCTTGAGCGCATTCAGGAGAAGGGGTGGCTGAAACCGTTGGTGACACTGGGCGCGGCACCGATGTTTTTCTATCTGCTGCACCTGTACGTGCTGAAGTTCCTGTACCTGATTGCCGTGGCGATCTGGGGCAAGAATCAGGGTGAGTTGTTTGGTTTCGATGCGATGTGGGGCGTATGGCTCTGCTCGGTCGTGCTGGCCGTGGTGCTGTTTCCGGCGGTCCGCTGGTTTGCCGGGGTCAAGGCGCGGCGGCGGGATATCACCTGGTTGAAATACCTGTAACTGTAGGAGTACATCAGTCGTGATGCGCTTCACCCACGAAGGTCAGCGAGGTAAACAACCCTCGTGCTTCGATATCGGCATCGTTCTTGACCGGCAATGTGACCTCGGCTGCGATCACGTTCAATCCCTCGTTACGTACCACCACCGTGGCACGTCCTTCGGCATCGGTTTCGGCACTCACGGTGTCCGGAGCGCTGCGATAATCCCCGATCAGCTTGATCCCTGCCGCAGGCTTGCCATCGATCAGCACGCGCACGGGCAGCGGTTTTCCGGGGCCGACTTCCAGAGGATCGACCTGCGGCACGATCACGAACTTCAGCTTGTCGAGTGAGGGCAGGCGGGCGCCTTCTTCATAAATGGCCAGGCTGTACTTGAACGTGTGAATCGACTCGGTGCCGCCCGGAACCTTGCTGCGGCCTTCGTTGACCCACTTGTTGTCCTTGCCTTTGGTCCACATGCCGTTGTCCAGCGCCACGGACATGACCGCCACCGGTTTCAGCGGTTGCAGGCGTGCATGGTCGTCCAGACGCTGCACCGTGACGGGAACCATACGGCCGGCACGGTCATAGGCCCAGGCGCCGCTGACTTTCTGTGCCTTGAAGGCATTGTCTTCGGCACCGTGGCCGTAGACCACTTCGATGTTGCCGCGACGCTGTTCGGTCCACAGACCGTGAGCGCTGGCCTGCCCCATGAACAGGGCACCCAGCAGGCTCAGGGCCAGAACGGAGGGTTTGCAATGCATGATGCGTCCTTGTGGTTGCCGATCAGAGGTTGAGGGTCAGGCTGACCGTGAAATTACGTGGCTCGCCGGGCGCTACCCAGTAATTGCTGTAGGAGCGCTCGAAGTATTTCTCGTCGAACAGGTTGTTGAGGTTCAGGCCCACGGTCACGTTGTCGGTGGCCTTGTAGTGCGCGAGCAGGTCGACGGTGTGATAGGCCGGCAGCTCGAAGCTTGTGCCTGACTCGCCGGAGCGATCACCGACATAAGTGAATGCCGCACCCACATCCGAACCACGTAATGCGCCTTCCTGGAACTCATAAACGCCCAGCAGGCTGCCGCTGCGTTTGGCGACACCGAGAATCCGGCTGCCGGTCGGAATGGTCTGGTCACCCTTGGTCACTTCGGCATCGATATAGGCAAAGGCACCGATCACGCGGATGGCGTCGGTCACCTGACCGGTCAGTTGCAGGTCCAGGCCCTGGCTGCGGGCTTCACCGATGGCACGGTTGACGTTGGTGGACGGGTCGAGGGCCAGCACGTTTTCCTTCTCGATGTGGAAGGCGGCGAGGGTGGTGCTCAAGCGATCGTCGAACAGCTCGCTCTTGATCCCGACTTCATAGCCGACACCTTCTTCCGGGTCGAAGCTTTTGCCTGAGGCGTCCAGCCCGTTGTTGGGTTTGAACGAGGTCGATGCGTTGGCGAACAGCCCGACCTGTGGCGTCAGCTGATACAGCAGGCCGGCGCGCTGGGTAAATGCGTCGTGGGCCTGAGTGGATCGTGCGTTGGTGGTGTAGTCGTCGATCTGCTGATCGAAATGCTCATAACGAGCGCCGATCATGCCGCGCAACTTGTCGGTAAAGACGATCTGGTCCTGCAGGTTCAGGGCGCGACTTTCCACATGCTCAAAGAAATCCGTGCCGGTGCGTGCGCCATTAGGTTTTGTCTGGCCATAGACCGGGTTGTAGATGTCGATGGCGTAAGTGCTGCCACCGATATTGGTGACTCGCTCGTTCTTGCGGTAGTTCTCGTATTCGGTGCCGATCAGCACTTCATGTTCCAGGCCAACGGCATCGAAGCGGCCACGCAGTTCCAGCTGGGTAATGCTGTCATGCCAGTTCATGTCGCGTTCGCGATAACGACGGTTGACCGTATGGCCATCGGCGTTCAGCGCACGGGCTTCGCTGGCATAACCCGACAGCTCGCCTTCCTTGTAATGACTGGCCAGACGCAGCGACCAGACATCGTTGAGGTGATGATCCAGAGCCACCTGAATCATGTTGTTGTCGTTATCGATATCGCCGTCGCTGGGCTCGCCCAGGAAGGTCGAGCGTGACATCCCGCTCCACTTGTTGTTCGGCGCGACGATGCCACGGTCGAAGGTGGACTTGTGACGGACGAATTCGGTTTCCACCAACAGGCTGGTGTCGGGGTTCAACTGCCAGCTGAAGGACGGCGCCACGAAGACACGACTGCTCTCGACGTAATCGCGGAAGCTGTTGTTGTCCTCGACCGCGAGGTTGACCCGCGACAGGATATTGCCTTCCTCATCCAGCGGCGCGTTGACGTCCAGTGCTGTGCGATAACGGTCCCAACTGCCCGCGCTGGCCTGCAACGTGGTGAAGGCTTCGCGCTGAGGTTTCTTGGTCACGATATTGACCGTACCGCCTGGATCGCCGCGGCCATACAGACTGGCAGCGGGGCCTTTCAAGACTTCGATACGTTCGATGTTGGCGGTGTCCGGCGTGGCAGGGTAGCCACGGTTGGCGCTGAAACCGTCCTTGTAGAACTCCGACGTCGTAAAGCCGCGAATGCTGTACTCGTAAAGCGTCAGGCCGCCGAAGTTGTTCTGCTTCGAGACGCCGCCGGCATAGTCCAGCGCACGTTCGACACTGTTGCTGCCCAAATCCTTGAGCACCGAAGCGGGCACCACGCTGATCGATTGCGGGATGTCCTTGATGGCGGTGTCGGTCTTGGTGGCGGTTGCCGAGCGAGTGGCGCGATAACCCTGAACCGGGCTGGTGGCTGTCTCATAGTGGTAATCGGAGGAGATGTTGACGCTGTCCAGTTCCAGAGTTTGCGGCAGTTCTTCTGCGAAGCTGACATTGCCTAGCATTCCGATTGCCAGACCGGTCAACGACGCGATTTTACGAGACGACATGGAGGAGTTCCTGATAGTTATGGATACAATATAACATCTCCATTGAGAATTATTACCGAGGGTGGATGTAACAGGATGTAAAAAATATTTCCTATGAGAATGACGATTCGGGTGCGTTATGGTGCCCCCGCCAACTCAACACACCTCATCGCCAGAATCGTCGTCGGATCGACCAGCGTCGCATTGTGTTGATTGATCTGAAACACCTCGCTATGGGCGAGTACCAACGGCAGTTCGGTACACCCCAGAATCAACACCTCAGCGCCCTGTTTACAGAGGTGTTCAGCCGCCAGCAGCAACTGTTCCCGGCAGAGGCCTTCGGTAAAACCGGCCTTGATCCCGCGCTCTCCGTAGATGGCTTCCATCACCATGTTCTGGTAATCGAACCCTGGCGTGATGATCCGTAAAGCCGCGCGCCTGGCAGCTTCGTGGTAGACCCGGCTCTGCACGGTCCCGGAGGTGGCCAGCAGGCCGACGCTCTTGCCCGGGCCGTAGGTTTGCACGATCCATTCCACCGTTTCGCTCAGCATGTTGACGATGGGCACCCGCAAATGTGGCTGGATACGCTCCACAAACGCATGGGCCGTGTTGCAGGGAATGGCGATGGCATTGGCACCCGCGCTTTCAAGGCGTTTGCAGGTCGCATACAGGGCCATCGTCGGATCGGTTTCATCGCGCAGCAGGCTGGCGGTCCGGTCAGGGATCTGCGGGTTTTGCTCGACCACCATCTTGATGTGTTCCTGATCCTTTCCCGCGGGCGTATGGGCAACCACCTTGCCCATGAAGTCCACGGTGGCGGCGGGGCCTACACCGCCGACAATGCCCAGTTTGAACGGCGGTTGTGCTGGCTGGCCTTGCTCCTGTGTCGCAAAGTTCGCATGGATCTCATTGATATCCAGCACCGATACGCCGCGCCGCTGGAGATCGGAGCAGACCAGCGAGAGTTCTGTCATGCCGGGGACCACCAGCGTGGCCCCCTGTGTCTGGAGGGAAAGGCAGGCCTGATAGACCGACTCGAGCGGAACGCCATCGAGGTGTCCATCCTTGATGCCGTTGACTCCGTACATCGCATTCATCAGCACGGACTGTGCTTCGGGATCGGGGTAAACGATCCTGAAGTCCTTGCCCAGATAGCGCTCGAACAGACCCGAATGAGCCACGAAGTCCGACGCGATCACGCCCAGCGTCGTGCCGGGCCTGGCGACATGGCGGATGTACCGGGCCAGGGCCTGCATCATGTCCAGCACCGGAATGCCGAGTTCCTCCTGGATTTCGGCACGGAACGTGTGGCTGGCGAAGCAGGGCAGCATTACCGCATCTACGCCGCTCTCCTCGAAGGACTTGCACACCTGGAACACATAGAACTTGCGCGACGTCATGTGCGCGTCCTTGTCCAGAGGCAGCAGCACGTCCTTGAACGGGTGCTGCTCGAACAGGAAGTGGTAGCGGCCCTGATCTTCAAGTACCGCCCTGGATCTGACCAGCTTGTAGAAAAGGTCGCCACCGGCCAGGGAACCCAGTCCCCCGACGATACCCAGCTTGCGCACCAGTGAGCCTTTGTTGGCCGACTTCGATTTGCTTTTCATGACGATACTCCTCAGGCAACCGAAACCGGGCGGGCATGTGAGGCTGACGCGCCAGGCGATTCCTCCATGGGCTCTTCGCAAGGCTCCGATCTTGCGACCACGGCGGTTGCGATGCTGTTACCCACGACGTTGGTGGCCGTGCGTGCCATATCCAGGAACTGATCGATGCCGATGATCAGCAACAGCCCGGCTTCAGGCAGGTTGAACATGGGCAGCGTGGCGGCCACCACGACCACCGAGGCACGCGCAACACCCGCCATGCCTTTGCTGGTGATCATCAGTGTCAGGAGAATCAGCAGCTGTTGGGTGAAACTCAGGTCGATGTTGTAGGCCTGGGCAATGAACATGATGGCGAAGGCCTGATACATCATCGAACCATCGAGGTTGAACGAATAGCCCAGTGGCAGCACGAAGCTGGAGACCCTTTTGGGCGCGCCGAACTTTTCCAGGGCTTCCATGGTTTTCGGGTAGGCGGACTCGCTGCTGGCGGTCGAGTAGGCCAATAGAATCGGTTCGCGAATGAGCTTGCCCAAGGTAAAGACGGAGCGTCCGAGGAACAGGTATCCGGCACCGAAGAGCACGCCCCAGAGAACGGCAATTCCCAGATAGAACTCGGCGATCAGCTTGCCGTAATCCACTAGCAAGCCAATCCCCTGAGTGGTGATCGCCGATGCGATGGCGGCAAAGACACCAATCGGGGCCAGAGCCATGACGTAATCGGTGATCTTGAACATCACCTTGGCCAGTTCATCGACGATGTCGGTGATCGCGGTGTAGCCCGCGCGCTTGACGCCTGCCAGGGCAAAGCCGAAGAACAGCGAGAACACCACGATCTGCAGGATCTCGTTATTGGCCATGGCCTCGGCAATGCTGCGGGGGAACACATGGCTGATGAACACCTTGAGGCTGAAGTCACCGGTATTGACCGGCACTACGGCGCTTGCCTGTTGGGTCACCTCCATATTAAGGCCCGCACCGGGCTGAAACAGATTGACCAGGCCCATGCCGATCGCCAGGGAAATCACCGAGGCCGTCACGAACCAGGCCATGGCACGCAGGCCGATTCGCCCGACCGATCGGGAACTCCCCATGCTGGCAATGCCGCCGACCAGCGTTGCAAAGACCAGAGGGGCGATGATCATCTTGATCATGCGCAGGAAAATATCGGTGATCATCGAAAAGTAGGACGCAATCTGTTTGGCGCCTTGTTCGCTGCCTGCGAAATGATGACACGCCCAACCCACCAGCACGCCCAGTGCAATGCCGATCGCGATTTGTCTTGGAAGTCTGTTTTTCGTCACGAAGCTGTCCTCAAGTGTTTTTGGTTTTTTTATTCGGCAGGAGACAAGTCTGATTCGCCCGATGGCTCTGCTGGCCCCGGTGCTGTGACGATTCTAGGGATGCGCCTGACAGGCATGATGAGTAATCAGGCTAAACCGATGCGCTTTTGGAATAGTTGCCGAAATGGCAGCGATAGGTGCGTAAAGGCGACGTAAGATGCCTTCTAAAAACGGGAGGTGCGGGTATGCAAATCAAGTGGCTGGACGATCTTCAGGCCATCGCCGAGTGGAAGAACTTCTCCCGGGCGGCTGAAGTGCGTTGCGTGACTCAGTCGGCCCTGTCCCGACGCATCCGGTCGCTGGAAGAGTGGGTGGGTGTCGAGCTGGTCGACCGTGGCACCTATCCCGTGCGGCTTACCGCAGCCGGCAGCGCATTCTGTGAAGAAAGCCGCGAAGCACTGGCAGGTCTGCTCAGATTGCGTTCAACCCTGCGCGAAGTGGAACGCATGCCCGGACGATCCATTCAGGTCACGGCGGGCCACAGCCTGTCCATGACCTTCCTGCCCAAATGGCTTTCACAGTTTCAGCAACACAACGAGCAGTTCAACGCCCGGGTCGTTGCGGCCAACATTCATGACGCGGTGATCGCTCTGGAAGAGGGCAGTTGCGACCTCATGATCGTCTACCATCATCCCCTCACGCCTATCCTGTTGAATGCCGAACGTTTCGGCAGCCTGGCCCTTGGGCATGATGCCTTCATCCCCCTGTGCGCCCCGGACAAGAAAGGCCAACCGCTCTACCGCCTGCCGGGCAGCACTGCCAGACCCGTTCCCCATCTGGCCTATACCGCCACCACCTTCCTTGGGCGGGTTGCCGACATCGTCATCAAGAACGGTCCGTCTCCCGTCAAGCTGGAGCGCTGCTACGAAGCCGACATGGCCATGCTCCTGATGCGCATGGCCATTGAAGGCTACGGCGTGGCCTGGCTGCCGCAGAGCGCTGTGGTCGATGAACTGGAACGTGGGCTGCTGGTTCGGGCCGGAGGGGAGGAGTGGAGCACGCGACTGGAGATCCGGTCGTATTGTGCGATTGCCAATCAGAATCCGACCATGCGCAGTCTGTGGAAGACTTTGGAAGGGGCTTCGCGGTGTGTCTCCATGCCCGTACGATGAGGCCAAAATCCAGGGGCTGAGAGAGAAAGTACAAGTGCTGCGAGAAAGCACAATGTGGGTGACACGCTAAGGAAAGCCTTCCACAGGGGCTACTCAGGGGCTGTCGCCTTACGAGCAATTGATGGCTATACCGAGGCGGTTATCGAGTCGCTCAAGGTTCGATAGGTTTTCCTGGTGCGGGTTGTTCAAGAACCCACCCGCAAAGTCGATAGCATTCAGCGCTGACCAACTGATTCTTCTACGAGTAAGGACATTCCATGCTTCGTTTCATCCCCTTCGTATTGGCGGTTTCTCTCGTGGGTTGTGCCACGCAGCCTGCAACCCCGGCTGCCCCCATCGATTACGCAAAACTCAGCTACGAGAACACCCGCTTCAACAAGTCCGGGTTGACTGGCGAGACACTGGCAGCCAGCTTCCGGACCGATATCGATGCGTGTGCGGCCATTGCCGAGGATCAGTATCAGAAGTCTGTGGCCAACAGCGCACAACTGGCTCAGTTGTATGGTCAGGCCATGAAGCCCGAGGTTTTTCAGGCGATGAAAAAACCTCAGGTAATTGCCTGTATGGCGGGGATGAAAGGTTCGGCTGACAAGGGTAAGGGGTGGGTGGTTGTGCAGTAACGGGAGTCAGTCTGTTCGCGAATGAATTCGCTTCTACCGGTACCCATATTTATGGGTTTCCCGCGACGGAGCGAAGACGCCGCCCGATTCGCTCCTACAGTAGGAGCGAATTCATTCGCGAAGACGCTCTTCAGGCTACTTCGCCATACACCCGATGCAGTTGATCGCGGTAGAAATCGAACGCAGCCCGTGCGCCGGCGATCACTTCCTGGTCCTGTTCTTCGGTCAGTTCCAGGGCGTCCAGTTGCTGGACGAAGGCGCGCCAGTGCAGGGCGCGGCCGTCTTCGTGGGCGGCGAGGTGGCGGGCACCGTGGGTTTCGTGCAGGTTGAGCTGGCGGGTGTGCTTGAACAGAATCGCCGCGCCCAGGTTCGAGCCTTCGCTGCAATACAGCCATCCCAGCGCCTGATAGGCAGAGCCGATGGCGGCTGCTTCAGGGCTTGGCGGGATGGGCATTTCCAGATCGTTCAGATCGGCTTCGACAGCCGGGAACCGGTTGAGCTGGCTCAAGCCTGGCAGCAGGTTGTTCAGGTTTTCATTGAGATAGACCGGCTCCAGCGCCCCATGAAAGACATGTTGCAGACGTAGGAAGTGGCCGTAGCTTTCAAGGCTCTGGAACGGCTCGTGGCGCATCACCAGTTTGTCGATCTTTTCATGCGCCGTATGCGTGCTGGCCTTCAGTTGTTTGGCGCGTGACAGGGGTTCTGCAAGGGTGGCGGTGGACATGGCTGACTCCAGCGTGAAAGTAGAACAGCACGATAGAGTCCGCATCAGGCGTCAACAATCGTGGGTCCATTAAGAGTTGTTAAGGTCAGAATGCGGCTTCGCGAATCAATACTGCGACCACATTGTTCCAGGCGTGAAGCAGCGGGCTTCGTCTCTGCGCATCGATGCTGACGCTGCCTCGAATGGCCTGTTCGATACCCTGTGAAGAACCATCGGGACGCAGTAGAACACGGTAGACCGCCTGTTCCGGAATGGGCTCGTGGTCCTTGTTCATGCGGGTGGCGATACCCCCCTGATAATCCGAAGCCAGCTCCGGGGCCGAAGCCAGTTTGCGCACGGCGGTCTGTTCGACGCTGACGACGCGCAGTTCCAGACGCGGGCGCGACAGATCCTCGGGATAGAACCAGGCACGGTTATCGGTCGCGATACGGTGCATGTCCTGCTCGCTCACGAAGGCTTCGATCAGCGCGCTCTCCGGTGCCGCGAGTGTGCCCAGCCACTCTCCGGGTGGCAGCCACTGACCGACGGCCAGAGGCTCGGCAATGTCCACCAGCGTGCCGTCGAAAGGGGCGCGGATCTGTAACTGGTCGATCTGGTTGCGCAGGGCGGTGTAGCGTTCCTCGGCGGTGTCCAGTTCTCGTTGAACCACGGGCAGACGGGCAGCTGCGTCCTTGTCCATGCGCTGGAAGCTCAGTTGCCAGCGCAGGGTCTTGATCTGCAATTCAAGGTTGTTCCGCTCATGAACGAGGGTGGGTGCTTCCAGGCCGAACATCGGCTGGTCACGTTTCAGAACCTGTCCGGCCTGTACGTGAATGCTCTGCAACCGGGCACCGTTGGGCACCAGCAAGGTGGCCTGCTGGCTGGCGCGCAACAGGGCCGGGGCCTGGACGCTGCTGCGCCAGGGCAGGCAGATACCGAGCAGCAGTGTGGCCAGCACAAGGAGGGTGATCAGGGTATTGCGGTTCATACGATAGTCCTTGCGTCGTCCGGCCCAGTGCTGCAACTCGCGCCAGATCGGCATCACGATGAAAACGCCGATCTCGACGGCGAACAGCAGCAGCCCCAGCAACTTGAATGCGAAGTGATAGACCAGCAGGGCAATGCCCAGAAACAGAAAAAAGCGGTAGACCCAGGTGCCGAAGGCGTAGATCAGCAGCGTGCGTTCCAGCCAGGGCTCGAACACTTCGGGACGCGGATCGTCCAGGCCGAACAGCCACTCGCGCAGACGCCAGCGGGCCAGGGCAAAACTGCGGTTTTGCAGGTTGGGAACGTCCAGCGCGTCGGACAGCAGAAAGTAGCCGTCGAAACGCATCAGCGGACTGAGGTTGATCGCCAGGGTCAGGATCCAGGTGGTGGTCGCCAGCATGAAGGCCGCGCTGCGCAGAGGGCCGTCCGGCAGGAAGCTCCAGAGCAGGGTGGCCCAGGCGGCCAGCGACAGTTCGACCAGCATGCCCGCCGCGCCGATGGCCAGCCGTTGTCTTCGTGCGGTCAGCCGCCAGGCCCCGGTAGTGTCGGTGTACAGCACCGGCCACATCACCAGCAGGGCCACGCCCATGCTGGCGACCCGGCACCCGAAGCGCTTGCAGGTGTAGGCGTGGCCCAGTTCGTGAAGCACCTTGGTACACCCCAGCGTCATGGCGGCCAGCAGCGCACCTTCAAGGGTGAAAAAGTGCAGGAAGGTATGCACGAAAACGTCCCACTGGCGGGCGACCAGTATCAGGCCGAGCAAGGCCGCCAACACCGTCAGCAAGGCAAAGCCGCGACTCATCAGGGGGCGCACCCATGGCAGGCTGCGCCCCAGAAAGGCGTCGGGATTGACCAGCGGAATACGCACGAACAGGTAATTGTGCAGCAGCCAGCCTGCCCAGCCATGCTTGCCTTGCTGGCTGATCCTGAGCAGCCGTTCGTTGCCTTCCGGTCCCTGGGTCTGGATCAGTTGCAGGTTGCTCAGGAACGCTGCGAAACCTTTGACGTCCTGAATGTCCAGCGTCAATGAGGTCTGGGCATTGATCGCGTCGAGCACCTGTTGGCTGTTGCCGGTTTCCCAGCGGGCCAGCATTTCCACTTCGGCCCAGCCAAGCCGGAAGAACTGCCCGCGTGCCGGGTCTTCAAGGGTCCAGCTCGGTGAGCCGTCCCGCAGTCTCGGGCCGCGATGCAGTTTCAGTTCCTGGCGCAGCGGCGGCAGGTCTTGGGTCGAAGGGGCGAGCATCACTTACAGGCCCACATGAATACGCAAGGCAGCCAGCGGGCGACGCAACAGGTAATAGAACAGCACGGTGGGTTCTGCATACAGTTTGGCGCTGCCCTTGAGGCCGATGCGGATGCGCGGGTCCTGGGTGTCGAAGCTGCCTTTCAACCGATAGGCCATGACGCCATCAGGGTTGACGCTGGCGCGATAGCCGATGCGTTGCAGCGTGGCTTCCAGCGGCGCGGTCGGGTCGGTGTTCAGGAACAGTTTCACCGGCGTCCGGGGTTGCAGGTCGATGGCATCGGCGACGGGCAACTGGATTTCCAGATCGGCATCCTGAGGTTCGGCAATCAGCATGATGCGTTCGCCCAGGGTGACGGGGCGGCCGATCCAGTCGCTGGGATCATCGAAAATCGCGATGCCGTCGCGGGGGGCTTCAATGCGCAGACGGTTGAGGTTGGCGGTATAGAACTCGACATCGTTTCTGGCCTGCTCGCGTCGCCCTTGCAGGGTGGCCAGCGATGCCTTGCTGCGTTCGTCGAACAGCGCCTGTTGCTGGGCCTGGCGCAGTTCGGCATCGGCCACGGCATAGGCCTGGCGTGCCGACTCCAGATGGTTGGTCTGCTCACGGGTATCCAGCTGGACCAGTGGCTGGCCAGCGGTGACGCGCTGGTTGGGCTGGACCAGAATGCGGTCCACCACGGCGGCCAGCGGTGCCCGCAGGACGGCAGGTTCGCGGGCGACGATTTCCGCCGGGGCCAATACGGACTGGCGCACCGGCAGCATCAACACGACGGCCATGGCCAGCCCGGCCGCCCACCACAGCCGCTTGCGCCTGCGCAGTGGCTGGCGACGCGGGCGATGTCCCAGCAGGCTGCTCCAGGCATGGCCGTAGCAATCCAGAAGCAAGGGCGCCAATAGACACTCGGTATCGCGCAACGGGTCGTCGCGGCTCAGAAGCAAAGCGCCCAGAAGCGGACCGCCAGCCTTTTGCAGTGGCAGCCAGATCAGGTGTTGAGCACAATACTCGCGCCACTGAGGCTGGTCTTCGACAGCCACGGATGAGATGTCCAGCGCGTGAATATGCCGGGCATTGTCGGTCTGTTCCCAGCGTCGGCACTGGCGGTTCAGCCAGGTGACCATGGGCGCCTGCTGCTCAACGACGGCCAGCCCCGAGAAGCCTTGCAGGCTCTGGGTGTCGCTGCGCCAGAGGATCGCTTGCCGGTATTCAAGCAGCGAACGGCTGTCGTTGAGCATGATGAAACCCAGCGCTTGCAGGCTGTCCGCGGCGCGTACCTGCTGTTCCAGCTGGACCAGCAGGGTCAGATGCTCCATGGAGCGACTGTGGGGGTGCGCTGTCATGACTCACCCGGCGGGGTCAGTTTCGCCACGCCACTCATGCCGGGCAGCAGACTTTCGTCGCTCTGGGTGATGCGTCCGAACACCTTCACCGACTGGCTGACCGGGTCGATGATGGCGCCGATCCGGCTGATCTGCGCCGGGTAGTCCTTGCCACTCTCGTCCAGATGGACGCTGAAGTTCTGGCCCGGCTTGAGCCAGCGCAACCAGTTGGACGGCACGATCAGTTCCAGTTCATAGGCGCTGTCGTCGTAGATGCTCAGCAACTCCTTGCCTTCGGCGACGTATTCCCAGCGTTGCGCCTTGCGTGCCGCCACGCGCCCGGAGAAGGGCGCGGTGATGGCGCAGCGGCCGAGGATTGCCTGGTTGATGCCACTTTCGGCCCTGGCCACGGCCATGGCGGCCTGGGCCTGGGTGACGTCGGCGACGCTGATGGAGTTGAGCTTGTCGAGGCGGTTGGCGACTTCAAGCTTCTTGCGCGCACCTTCCTGCACGGCGGCGGTACGGTTCAACTGCGCCTGGTAGACGCCGCAATCGAACGCCACCAGCCGGTCACCCTTTTTGAAACGCTCACCTTCCTTGATGGACAGTTCGGTGATCTTGCCGGCCACTTCGCTGGACAGCGTCGTCTGGGCGATAGGGCTCAACTGCACACGCAATCCTTCCGCAGCATGGGCCATATTGGCCGCCACGCCGATCAGAATCGCCAGCCAGACTTTCGAGTGCTGCTTGATAGAGATCCCGCTTGCAGTGGGCTCAGCGTGCATGGGCCGTGCTTCCTTGCTCTTTGAGCTCCACGCCTTGCAGCGAGCCCAGGCTGTCGAACATGTCGACCCGGGCGACCGGGGCGATGACGGCTGTTCTGGCCGGTGCCGGGCGGCTCTGGGCAACGTTGTTCAACGGGCTCTCGAAACGTGGAATCTGCACCTGACCACGGGCCAGGTCCACGGCATTGCGGGCGATGGCCTGAGTCAGTTCGGCAATGCTTTCGCCCGACAGACGCTGGGGCAGGGGATCGAGCCCGGCGGCCTGCTGAATGGCACCGTAGGTGGCCTGCAATTCGGCGAAGCTGCGATCACGGGTGCGTTTGGCCAGGACGGTTTCGGTTTCGATCCGGACCTTTTCCAGCAGGCTCTGCGCCTGGCTGCTGTAAGCACTTTCGCTTTGCGCCAGGATGCCGTCCTGCAAGCGTTGCAGCTCGTTGGAGCGCTCGAACAACTGATTGGCGCGCTGGTATTGCTGCCAGGCCACGTTGACCTGTGTCAGCACCGCCATGCGCATGGCCTGACGACGCAGCTCGGCCACCGCTTCACGGTTTTCGCCGGTCTTCTTGATGGACGAATAAGACAGCACGCTCATCAGGTTCCAGCTGATCTGCATGCCGGCATCGGCCCATTGCTCATTGACCAGATAGCTGTTGCTGTCACGGTTCAGACCCGCAAACAGATTGACGCCGGGCAGCAGCTTGAGCATCGCCATGCGGGTTTCCAGTACCGCATTGCGGGCCTGATAGGTTTCCTCGCGGATTTCCGGACGCTGGGTCATGGCCAGGGTTTCCAGATCCTCCAGGCTGTAGGCCACGGCAGGCGCGGTCATGCTGGCATCATCCGGGACCGCCAGGGTGTACTGGCTGGCAGGCGGGATATTCATCAAGCCTGCAAGACGCGACTTGGCCAGTGCCAGTTCACCGTCCAGCACTTCCAGCTGGCGGATCATTTCCACCAGGCTTTTCTGGTAACGCAACGAATCGATAGGCGTCAGCAGGCGCTCACGTTCGGTGACGCGCGCCTGTTCCAGCGCCGCGCGAGCCTGGACCAGCGTCGACTGGACCTGTGGCTTGAGGCGTTGTGCCGTGGCGGCGTCCCAGTAGGCGGTGCGCACTTGCTGGATGATATCGGCGATCACGCGGCGACGGCGTTCCTCGGCGGCCAGGCTCTTGTTGGCCTGGACTTTGGCACCGAAATAGCTGATGCCGAAATCCAGTACGTTCCACGACAACTGCAAGTCAGCTGTGTGGCCCGAACGGTCGGAACTGGTGGACGGTTCCAGAGACTGGGTGCGGGTACGCACCGATTCGCTGGACGAGCCCGCCACGTTGTCGCGACCACGCCAGCCTGCGCGGGCAGCCAGTTGTGGCAGCATCGACAGGTTCTGGGTATCGAGCAGGCCTTCTTCCATGGCCTGTTCCATCAGACCGAGACGCTGTTGCAGGTTGTATTTCACGGCGCGGGCCATGGCCTCGTTGAGGCTGACCGGCCGGTTCAGGGGTTCCTGCTGATCGAACATCTTGCTGCGGTCGGCGCTGGCCTGGGCCAGTTGCTGTTCCAGGCTGACCGGCTCGGGCTTGACCGCGCAGGCACTCAGGCCGGCCACGATGAAACCGATGGCCAGGCACAGCGAAGTCTTGCGCAGCGCCAGCCCCGGCAGGCGTTGTTCGTGGGTGAATCTGGACATTGTTGCGTTTCCCCTGAAAAAGATCATGCGACGCGCTGGTCGTCGGTGGTCGCTGCGTTGGCGACTGTTTCGGTATCGCGTGTTGGAGCGTTGCCCATCAACGAGAGCAGGCTTTCAAGCAGATGCTCGGCCTGACGTGCCAGGTTCAGGCTGGGCGCGCTGTCTTGCAGCTGGGCGCGCAAGGCCTGTTCCGGTGTTGGTGCCGAAGCTTGTGGTGTGTTGGCCGGAGCGGCTTGCGTGGCGGCCCCTTGAGGCCGTTCGCCCGTCTCGATCTGCACCGGTGTACGTTGTTCCTTGCCGGAGCTGTCCCGTGTAATGAGCACCAGATTCAGCCGTTGGGCCGTCGCCAGCTGGCGGTTGTCGACGGTCAGTTTTCCGCTGCGCGGGTCGAAGCGAATCCAGGCGGGCAGGGGCAGGCCGTTGTCCTGGCGCAGCAAGGGGCTGCCCTGGCTGCTGAGCAACGATTGCGGCAATTGCACTTCGCTGGTCAGGGCCGTGCTGCCGGTATCGACCTGCATCTGCCAGATTTCCCCTGGTCGTGCCGGTTCACTGGAGACCAGGCTGTCGCTCAGGATGTTGCTGCTGCCGAGCAGTTGTTCGGTGATGCTGCGTTGACTCGACTCCAGACCCGTGGCATCGGGCAGTGCGGTATTCAACGCACTGTTCATGTTGATCGGCAGGCCCGCCTGAGTGATCCGGGGTGGTTGCGGCGCATTGGCCTGTTCGGCGTTGTTGCGCTCGTTGAAGCCGTTCGGGCGCAGACCCATCAGCGGTGCCGATTGCCAGGCCACGATCACGGGATCGGTCGTGCCGTCCGAGGTGTTGCCCGTGTTTTCGCCTCCGGTTGGCGGGGGTGTGACGACCGGGTCGCCATTGCCTGTGTCAGGAGGTGTCACGACGGTTCCACCGTCTCCGCCGGTCACGGGAGGTGTGGTGCCGGGCGTGGCAGTGATCGCAACGCTGAAGTTCGTGCTGCTTGACGTCAGCAGCCCATCGTTGAGAGTGACGGCCAGTTGCACCTGCGCAGGCGGTGTGCCCGCGCTGTTGAGGTAGGTCAGGTGTTGCAGCACCGATTGCGCCTGTGCCTGGCTGATATCACGGGTGAACGTGATGGTCAGGCGACCGGCGCTTTGACTGAACGTGGCAACGACCGTGCCGTCGAGCAGAATCTGGCTGCCATCGCTGGACAAGGCGAGTGTGTCGGAAGATTGCAGGCCGAAACGATCGTCTGCACTGGCTCCCTCGGCACGCTCCAGCGTCAGGGTGGCGCCGTTGTAATTGCCGACGCCGTTGTTCAGCACATCCAGTTCGGCATCGCTGAGAACCCCGTGGGGTGCGAGCAATACCGCATCGCCTCCCTGGGTGAAGTGCGGTGCACCGGTCGGGCTGCCCAGGACCACCACATCCGAACCGGACCAGGTACTGCCCAGGGCATACAGGCTGCCGTCTGCGGCGCTGACGAGGTGCTCGAAACCCGACGAGGACGAATAGGTCCGGACAAGGCTCAAGGCACCGGTGGCGGTATCCCGGCTGTACACCAGAAGACTGGGATCACCGCTGTTGTGGGCGAGATAAAGGGCACTGCCATCGGCGCTGAGGGTGATGTCGGCCAGCGAGTAGACACTGTTCAGCCCGTCCCTGAAGGTGCTGATCAGTGTCAGGCTGCCATCGGTGGCGCGGCTGAAGATCCGGATCGAGTTGCTGCTCTTGTCCGAGGCGTACAGGAAGTTGCCGTCGCTGGACAGCGCAATCCCTCCCGTTGACGTGAGGCTTTGGCCGTTACCCAGGTCTTTCAGAGAGCTTGTATAGGTCAATGCACCGGTCGCGGTGTCGCGGGAGAAAATGGCAATGCCGTTATCCCAGCTGGCGCTGACATAGACCGAGCGGCCGTCGCTGGACATCACCACTTCCGACGCCTGACCAATGCCGTCGGACAGATGCCCGATCTGAGTCAGGCCGCCCTGGGCGTCGATCGTAAAGGTGGTGATGCCGGGGTTTGAGCTGTCGGCACTGACCACATACAAGGATTTGCCGTCGGCAGACGCGACCATGCCGCCGAAATAGGCCGTGCTCGTTTCGTTGCTGGCGGCAATGCCGACATAGGTGAGCGCTCCGGTGGTGACGTCGCGCTGGTACAGGGCAATGGTCGAAATGGTGCCCGAAGCGTTATCTGGCGTGGCTTCGGAACCTGCGACGTAGAGGTATTTTCCGTCGGCGGACAGGGACACCGATGACACGCTGTCCATGCCCTGCAAGAAGATGTCCCGGTCGCTGAAATACTGGTCGTCGGTAAAGCTGCCTTGGGCGACCAGCCCGTCTGCCGTCCGGGCATAGACCGTCAGGGTCTTGCCCGCCACGATATAGACGAACTTGCCGTCGCTGGAGGTGGCCATGGTCGTGGGGGCCGAGTCCACGCTGCCCTGTGTCAGATGTGTGGGCTGAGTCGGATCGGTGATGGCGGGGGAGGTCAGTACCGTGCCCAGGTTCGGATTGTTGACGCCGGGCGCGGTATTGGCAGTGACTTCTACGGTGGACGCAATATTCAGATCGCTGACGTCGGTTCCGCCATCCTGAGTCCCGCCGCTGTCCTGAATGCGGGTCAGCGTCACGGTGCGGCTGCCCAGCGTCGGTGTCTGGCTGGCATTGCTGTAACGGATACCGTCGATCAGGGTTTGCGCAGCTTCCGTGCTGATGCCGCTGGCCGGGGTGATGATCAGCGTGGCAGTGCCTGCCGACAGGGTCACGGTATAGGTGTAGCCACCGATGGTTTGTGTGCCGTCCACCAGCTCGACAAGGGTGCCGTTGATGTTCAGGCGTTCCTGGCTGCCGTCGCTCAGTCCGCTGATTTCAAGGCGCAGTTCGAGGATGGATTGCCCCTGTTCCACGGTTGAAATCCGTGTGTCGCTGAACAGCGCGGTGTTGTTGCCGAAACTCAGGGTCGGGTCCAGGGGCGTGGCCGTCAGCTCTGGCGCGTCGTTGATCTCGGTCACGGCGATGACAAGAGTATGCGTGGTGGAGGTCAGGCCGTCGCCGTCGTTGATCGACAGGTCCAGGCTGATCTGGCTACCCGGATCGCTGTTTTCATTGGCATAGGTAATCTGTTTCAGCACCTGATTGGCGTCGGCGGCGCTGACCGGCTGGCTGGCGGTGAAAGTCAGCACCAGCGTGCCGTCTACCAGGCTGAAGCTGGCAATGACGTTGCCATCCTTGAGCACTTGCTTGCCATCGGCGGACAGCGTCAGGCCGTTACCTTCCTGGAAGCCGAAAATATCGGCCGCATTGGCTCCTCCGCTGCGCGCGATATGGATGCTGGCGTCGCGATAATCGCCATCGCTGTCCAGCTCGGCGTCGGTAAACCCGGCATTTGCGAGCAGAGCCAACGCTGCGGCCTTTTCGGTGTAGGCCAGGCTTGTCGGCACGTTGCTGAGCACTGGTGCGCTGTTGTCGCGCATGGTGACCGTCGACGCCAGACTCAGGGCCGTGCTGTCGATGCCGCCATTGGCTGTCGTGCCGTTGTCGCGAATCAGTGTCAGGCTGACGACACGATCCGCTCCGGTGATGGCAGTGCTGTCGTTGTAATAGCCGATACCGTCGACCAGCGTCTGTGCGCTGGCCACGCTGAGTGCGCCGCCGCTCAGGCTGATACTGGCGGTGGTGCCACTGATGCTGATGACATAGTTCAGGCCACTGCGGGTGGTGCCGCTATTGCCGTCGGTCAAGGCGATGCGAGTGCCGTCGATGACCAGTATTTCGTTCGCGCCGTCCTGAACGCCGGTCACACTCAAGTCCAGACCGCTGACCAATTGGGCTTTTTCGCCGGTATCGATGACGGTGCCCTGGAACACCGTGACCGGGTTGCCCTGTGCGGAATATTTGGGGTCGCTGGCCGTCGTGGCCAGTGTCGGGGCATTGTTGACGTCGACCAGACGGACTTCAACGTTGAGGGACGTGCTCGCGCCCTGACCGTTATCGAAGGTCAGCACCATGACGGCAAGGCTACCGGCGTCTGAGCTGGTGTTGCTGTAGCCGATCTGCTGGAGCACCTGATTGGCCAGCGCGGTGCTGACCTGGCTGGTGAACGTGACGGTCAGGCTGGAGCCTGTGCCGGTCAGTGTGGCGATGGCATTGCCGTTGTTCAGGATCTGGGTACCGTCACTGCTCAATGTCAGGGTGCCGGTTGCAATGAAACTCAAGCGGTCTTCGGCATTGTCTCCGCGTTGCGGCGTGACGTTGAAACTTGCGCCGTTGTAGTCGCCATTGCCGTTGTCGAGCGCATCCAGAGTCGAATCGCTGACCACGGCGTCGCTCAGCTTTTGTACCGTTGTGCCTTCCAGATAACGGGTACTGGCTTCCTGCAACACGCCAATGCCCGAGCCGGTGACAATCACGCCGCCATCGGTGGTGAGCTGGATTTCGGTGGCGTTGCTCTGGCCGCCTGCCGTGCTGTTGAGCAGCACCAGACCCTGGGTTGTGACGCTGTAGCGATTGATGGTGCCATCGCTGAGGGTGGCATAGAGCGTACTGCCGTTGCTGCTCAGGGCTGTCGAAGTGATATTGGTCTGGCTGAGAGTGTTCTGGACGACAAAGGACTGGCCATCGACCTTGAACGTCACGATCCCTTCGGAAGTGGTGACATACAGGCTCTGGCCATCGGGCGAGACATTGATCTGGTTGGGGTCCTTGAGTGATACCGTTGTACCGGCGCTGTCCTGCTGGCCATCGCGGATGTAGAACGGCGAGCCCAGATTGCCATCGGCGTCGCGCTGGTAGGCGATCAGGGTGTGTTGCTGGAAGGTGGCGGTGAAGAAGACGTAGTCGCCATGGGCTTCCATGGCCGATACCCTGAACAGGTAAGGCTCGCTCCAGGAGGTGGAGTCGACCATATTCAGCCGGGTCAGTTGGCCGCTGGCAGTGTCGCGACTGAAAACGTAAACCCCTTCATTGCCGCTATCGATGGCATACACCGATTTGCCATCGTCCGAGATTGCCAACTGCGTGATGGTGTTGATGTTGTGGCTTTCAACATAGGTCAACTGTCCGGTTGCCGTATCACGATTGAATACGGCAAGCGTGTCGGAATAGGACCTGCCGTTTGCCCCGCTCATGATGAGCATTTCGCCATCTTGGCTGATCTTCAGGTCAATGATCGACGTCAGATGGGTTTCGCTGGCCGTCAGGGTTCTGCTGAGCGTCAGTTCACCGGTGTCGGTATTGCGGGTGAATATCGCCAGCTCACCTTTGCTGCTGCCCACATACAGCGTCTTGCCGTCACTGGACAGTTCGGTCTGGGCAATATCCGTCAGACCGCTGACACTGCTCAGGTCTGTAATATTTTTCAGAATGTCCAGGTTCAAGTGACTGCCGCTGTCGGTCGCCTGTGCGGTGGTGCGCAGGCTGGTAGCGGTGCTCTCCTGATCGGTTGAAGAACTGCTGTCTTCATGGACTGTTGTAGTTGTCGTCGTTGTATCCGTGGCCGCAGCGGCGCTTTTATCCGGGGTTGGACTGGCGCTCTGTGTTTCGCTGGCAGCCGCGACATCCGCTGCCGTGGCAACCGCCGCTGCGTCGAACATCATCCGGGGTTCAAGCGCCAGGTACAGCCGCTGAAGACGGGGACGGGCAGGGGAGCGCTCAGTCATGGGGGCAATCCTTTGAGGAATGGACGGAAAGGGGGAGGCGCATCATTCGACCAGCAACACACGGTTGGCCTGGCTCTTGAGCTCGTTGGCGATACTGTCGACTGCGGCCTGAAAATCGCTGGTGGTATCCGATGAACTGCCTGCGATGACGTGCAGGCGTTTGCCGCCATTGGTGCAGGGCGTGAGCCAGTCGGCAGCAATGGAAACCGGGTCTATGCCGGGAGGTACGGCGGTCAGTTCGGTCGTCGCCTGGACGACAGCATGGAACTCGATGCCGTTATCGCTGAATGACTGGCATATGTTGAGGAAGTCCTGAAGGTTCTGGTTCTGGTTCTCGGTAGCAATGCCCGCGTTCCAGTTCAGCAACAGGACGATGGCCTTGCGGTTGGGGCCGCTTCCATCAGGGTTGAAGTCCAGGGGATAGGTGTTATCGCCCCAGCCACCGCTGCCGCGCCAGTTCGGAGACAGTGCGCTGCCTGCCCAGACAAGCCCCGGCATGACCTGGAGATACCAGTCACCGCGTATTTCATCGAGGCGCTCATCGAGTTTGCTGCGTTCCGCTTCCAGCGGCAGTAATGGCGCGTTAGGGATACTGGTGTCGGTCTCTACGGTGTTTTCCACGCCATCGTCATTGCTGGCGGTGAGGCTGAAGAAGCGACGCTCTGAAACGACGGCACGCATGTTTTCGTTACTGGAAACGATCATCCCGGCCACGAGCTGCATCTTTGACTCGGCAGGTGATGGAATCCACTCGTATGACCTGTTGGTGTTCGTGCCTCTGAAGAAGGCCTGGCGTCTGGCCCGGCGGTCGGGGTACTGAGGGTTTCTCAAGTCACCATAACGTTTGAAAAAGCCATATTGTTGCAGAAGGGTGGTGCCGTAATCTTCAGGCCTAAGCGCACCCGGTGCTGTCCAGTCCGTCAGACGAGGCTGATTGGCCCGGCTGTATTGGGGATCGTACAGGTTCACTTCCTGACTGAACGGAACCAGAGCAACCCTCAGGTTTTCCTTGGTTTCGCGTGGCTGTCCGTTGGCGTCTGTACCAAACAACCGGTCAAGAAAGTACCGTGCGGCATCGGTGTGCAGCTTTGAGTTGACGCCTATGGTCATGGCGTTTTCGATTTCCGACGAGTCAATCGCCAACGCCACTTCCAGCGGCTTGCTGATCAACTCGGCCGTGGAGTGCACGGTCAGGTCCTGGCTGGCATTGCCGCTGACCTGCGGATCGTGACGGGACGTTGCCGTGACCCGGTAGGTCGGGTTGCTGTCGTCGCTGCGGCCTTCTTCGACGGTGACTTCACCCAGGTTATCCAGAAGCTGCGCGTCCATGCCCAGGTTCTGGCGCACGTAAGCGGTGGCAAAACCGACAGGGTCCTTGGTGACGTTCTCATCGCCGTCGGCATTGGCCCGGCCGATGGCCAGGGCGGCGGCGTCGGTGGCGCGCTTGAGTTGCGAGGCATTGCCGGTCATGCGCGTCAGGTCTATCGCGTAGGCACTGGCCAGTAACAGGCCGCCAGTGGCAAGAATCATGAAGGGCGCGACGTTGCCACGCTGAAGCCTGCGATTGAGCATGAAACGGTTATTCCTGAGGGGGTAGCCGGGGGATCAGCAGACCGCTGTCACAGCGGTCTTGAGGTTCATACAAGAATAAGAATCTTTCCCAACTAGCAGCAAGGCTGGCTCCATTAAGAAGCCTTAATCAACTCTTTTCCTTGTCCAGACCGGCTTCCTGCGCCAGGTCTTCGGCCAGTTCCAGATCGCTGTTCTGCATGCGGTCGAGGGCGACGCTCTGCATGATCCGGCCACCGAGCAGGTCGCTGCTCATGGCCAGTTCGGTGCTGGCCTGGCAGGTCTGTACGATCAGCATCGAGACCTTGTCTTCCTGCTGCTCTTCGGAGGAGGAAGAGGTGGGGCTGCTTTCGGGGAGTTCTCCGCTGTAATAGCTGCCGGCGAACGGGTCGTCGCACAGCCCTGTTGCCGTGCCGCGTTGCAGGTGCCACACCACGTCGCCGCTGCGTCGGACCTGAGCGATGAAGATCTGATAGTTGTCCCGCCTCGGGCCGCGAATGTTCTCGATCAACTGCTCAAGACCGGCACTGGTCAGCCGGTCCTGAATCGACAGGACCGAAGACAGGGTCGAAGTACTGCGTTCCATGTCGGTCTTGGCACGGCTGAGGTTGTAGAGGTCGGCGCAGATGAACCCTGTTCCCAGGATGATCGGCAGGGCCAGTGCGGTTTCCAGCAGGGCGCTGCCGCGTTGCTGCGTACGCTTGATCATTGGTCGTTACCGATAAGGGCCGTGTTGTAGAGGTTGCCCAGTACCTGGCGGTACTCATAGGTAAAGCGGTCAGGCAGGGCGAGCAGTTTGGGCAGTGCGGTGATGTAAGTCTGTTGCAGGGTCACCTTGACGACGATGACCGGCAGGCTGCCATCGGGCAGTTCTGTGCTGGATTCATCGTCATTGACGTTTTCCCCGCCCATGACTTGCAGGGCGCTGTAGGAGGTGGCATCGATCTGGATCTCGTCGGCTTTCAGGTAGCCGTAGGACGCCAGCAGAATCCGGTCGGTGATCAGGGGCTGAAGCTGTTCGGTGGCCATCAGGTCGAGTTTCTCGTGACGCAGGCCGCCCAATGCCGAGTCCAGGGCCAGATTGCCGATGATGACCACCAGTGCGATGCGTGCCAGCTCGAAGAACATCATCAGGCCGATCAGGATCACCGGCATGATCAGTGCGGTTTCCACGGCTGTCACGCCGCGTTGTTTCCAGGGCCACGACTTCACTGTGGTGTGCCCAGAGCCAGTGGCCGCTGACTGGCGGCGAGCAGTTCAGTGGCTACCGGTGAACCGGCATGGATACGCTCGACGCTGGCTTGCAGGGCTTTGAGCAAGTCTTCGGTGTTGGCATCGGGCAGGTTGCGGCTCAGGATCTGACGCGCCTGATCGTTATCGCCCTTGAGCAGATGCGCCAGCGCCAGGTTCAGCACCAGGCTGGGTGTCGCGTTGAGGCTGGCACCCTGCAGAAGCGTGATGGCTTGCTGAGGCTGGTTGCTGCTCAGGTAGGTCATGGCCAGATTATTCAGCGCGGGCTGATTGGACGGGTCGATCTCCAGGGCCTGCTGAAACAGCTTCTGGGCCTGTTCGGTCTGCCCCAGACTGTTGCTGGCCACACCCAGGCCGTTGAGGCCTTCGGTGCTGTCCGGCTGGGCCTTGAGCGCGCAATTGAAATCCTTGACCGCAGCCTGAACCTGATTCAGTGCCAGCCGTGCACGGCCCATGCCCAGACAGGTAATCAGGCTTTCGGACGGCTTGAGACTGTCGGCACCGCCGAGCGCATGCCGGGCGCGGCCATAAAGCTCCAGCGATTGCTGCGGTTTGCGCACCAGCGCCGCAACGCTGGCGTATTCCAGCAACTCGCGCGGGGAGAGCTGATTGCGCTGGTCCATTCTGGCGTAGACCTCGGTGGCGGCTTCAAAGCGCCCGTTGTCGCGCAGCACGCGGGCCAGTCGCAGGGCCTCGGCGCTTTCCTTCTGGCTCAGAGGCGCATTGGTCTGCGGCTGTGTCTTGTCAGGGCCGAGGCCAGGCAGGCTGGCGCAGCCACTCAGCCCGACGATCAGCAGTGACAGCAAGGCAAGGCGTGAAAGGGAAAAAGGTGAGGACACGGTATTCTCCAGAGACAAGGCAGGCATCAGTTTTGCGCCAGTGCGCGGACCAGACGGATCATGGCCGGTGCGCCCATGACCGCGATGATCGGCGGCAGGATCAGGACCATCAGTGGCACGCTCATCTGTGCGGGCAACTTTCCGGCTTTTTCTTCAAGGCCCAGCACCAGGGTCTTGCGGCTTTCATCGGCAATGGTGCGCAGTGCCTGGGACAGCGGTGTGCCGTAGCGTTCGGCCTGGATCAGGGTGGCGACCATACTTTCGATTTCCCGCACGCCGGTGCGCTCGGCAAGATTGAGCAGTGCCCGGGAACGGTCGCTGACGATCTGCAGTTCCGCGAAGGTGTAGCGCAACTCATCCGCCAGTTCGGGTGCCGACAGGGCCAGTTCCTTGGCCACCACTTGCATGATGCGGCCCAGGGGCAGGCCGGCCTCGGCGCAGATCACCATCAGGTCCAGGCCATCGGGAACCGAACGGGCCATGCGTCCGCCACGGCGGGCGGCTTTCCATTTCAGCCAGGCTTCGGGGAGCGTGCTGCCCACGAACAATGCAATCAGGCCCATGGCCAGGCCCTTGAGACCGAAACGGCCCTGGGCGTCCAGCACGCCGAACAGGGCGATGCCCAGAAACAGCAGGCCGTTGGTGTACTTGGCGATCATCAACAGACCGAGGCTGGCCTGGGCACGGAACCCCGCCATGCTCAGCAGGCGATTGAGGTGGTGGCGATCCTGTGCCGTACCGGCCAGGTGTTCGCCGGCCGAGGCCAGTGGCAGCAACAGGCGTCTGGCGCTGGCGGGCAGTGCCAGTTGGTCGGTGCGCAGGATATTGTCCTGGACCTGTTGCTGACGGCTGTCCTCACTGCGCCCCAGACGCAGGTCGAGACTTTTTTCCGAAAGGCTCATGTACCAGCCGAGCAGAGCCAGGCCGGTACCGGTCAGCATCACCCCCAGGGCGAGCAGAACGAGAGTGTCGTTGGTCATGGCTGTTGTTCTCCGCAAAGGCGAGGGTTCATCCGACCCGGCTCACCATCAGATGGTTGATGATCAGCCCCAGGGTGACGCTGGCGATGGCGTAGAGCAGCACCATGTTGCCGGTGGGGTCGTTGAGCAGAAAGCGAAAGTCCTGAGGGGAGTTGATGTACATGTAGCCCAGCATGGCGGGCACCAGCGATGACACGATCTTGGACGAGGCCCGTGCTTCGGAGGTCTTGGACAGGATCTTGAGTTGCAGCTCGTGACGGTCGCGCAGGGTGGCCGAAAGCCGGTCAAGGGTTTCCCCCAGACGGCCGCCGGCTTCCTGGTTGATGATCAGGATCACGGCGAAGAACTGGTATTCGGCCAGCGGCACCCGCTGTGTCGAGTCCTGCATGACCCGACGCAAAGGCACGCCCAGGCGCAGCCAGTGGTCGATCATCGCGAACTCCACGCTCAACGGCCCGCTCAAGTGTTCGGCCACCAGCACGAAAGCGTTGCTGACGGGCACGCCTGCACGGCAGGTTCGGGTAATGGCATCGATGGCTTCGGGCAGGGACTGGCGCAACTGCTTATGGTATTTGGCCAGCGCCTGACGGTAGAACAGCGTAAACAGCGCCAAAGCGGCAAAGACCGCAATCAGGCTGCCGAACAGCCATGGCATGGGCGTATCGCGACCGATCAGTACCCCGGCGAAAAAACCGCCCAGGCCGAACATGATGGCCCGTGCCTTGAGGGTCTTGCGCCAGCCCAGCAGGTTCAGGTTGACCCAGATACGTGCAACGAGGGCTCCGACCACGGGGACATTGCCCAGCGGTGCACTCTGCATGTCCCGCATGATGCTCTCGACCTGGGTGGCGGGTGCATTGACCGCCACTTTGTCGCGCAGCAATTGCTCCAGGCGGGCGGCGCTTTCGGCTGCCCGCTGGCGGCGTTTGCTCAAGCTCAGCAGGCCATAGAACGCGAACATGACACAGGCAAAGACCAGCAGGGTGAGCAGATCGAGAACGGCTTGCATGGAGTGTTCCCTCAAAGATCGCCAAACAGGTGGGCGTGCTGGTTGTAGAACTCGGGCCGCTGACCGCTGCCTACGTAGTCGCCCAGAATCTTGCCCTGGCTGTCGGTGGAGCGGACCTTGAAGCCGAACAGTTCCTGGGTCTGGATCACGTCGTTTTCCATGCCGCAGACTTCGGTGATCGACACGACACGTCGTCCGCCGTCGCGCTGACGCTCGACCTGAACCACCAGGTTCACGGCACTGGCGATCTGGCGTCGAATGGCCTCCATGGGCAGCTGCATGCTGGCCATCATCACCATGTTCTCCAGACGCATGATGGCGTCGCGGGGGGTGTTGGCGTGGACGGTGCAGAGCGAGCCGTCGTGACCGGTGTTCATGGCTTGCAGCATGTCGAAGGCTTCGCCGCCACGCACCTCACCGAGAATGATCCGGTCGGGGCGCATGCGCAGGGCGTTGCGTACCAGGTCGCGCTGATCGACCTTGCCGGTGCCTTCGGCACTGACCGGGCGGGTTTCCAGACGAACCACGTGGATCTGTTGCAGTTGCAGCTCGGCGGCGTCTTCGATGGTCAGGATCCGGTCGTCTTCGCTGATCTTCTGCGACAAGGCATTGAGCAGCGTGGTCTTGCCCGCACCGGTACCGCCGGAGACCACGATATTGAGCTTGGCGATCATGGCGCGGTTGAGCACCTGGACCATTTCCATCGACATGGCATTGCGGGCCGCGAGGGATTCGAGGGTCAGGTTGCGACGCATGAATTTCCGGATGGAAATGGTGGTGCCGTCGATGGCCAGCGGGTAGGTGATGACGTTGACCCGGCTGCCGTCCGCCAGTCGGGCATCGACCATGGGGTTGGCTTCGTCGATGCGTCGACCGACACCGGCAGCGATACGCTGGGCGGTGTTGAACACGTGCTCTTCGTCCAGAAACGTGATGTTCGACAGCTCCAGTTTGCCGAAGCGTTCGACGAAGACTTGCCCGGCACCGTTGACCAGAATATCGTTGACTGTATCGTCGGCCAGCAGTGGCTGGATCGGTCCGATACCCAGCATTTCGTCGAGCATTTCGCTGGCGATCTGCTCTTCTTCGGGGCGAGACAGTTGCAGGCGATTTTCATCGCAGATGCGGCGTATCTGGCTTTCGATCTGTTGGCGCAGCTTGTCACGGCCCATGGCCGCCGCCTTGAGCGGGTCGATCTGGTCGTACAGAAAGCCGCGTATCAGCCGCCGGTTCATATTGGCGCTGCTGTCGGCCGTCTTGAGCGTAGGGTTTGCCTTGGTCGCGCTGACTTTCTGCATCTCGATGGCAGGTTCACTGCTCTCTTGCGCAGGGGAGGGCGCGGGCGCAGGGGCGAGGGTTCTGGGTTTGCGTATCAGCATGGTCCGGCTCCTTGCTTCAAGCCGCGTTGCGACGGGTGAGGGCGCCTTTGAGGCGGGCCAGCACGGACGGCGCAATGGTGGTGTTACCCGGCTTGCGGCCGCAGGCCAGGTCCGCCAGATTCAGCAGGGCCTGACGGAAGGCCGGTGCCGCCTCCAGGCGCAGCGGGCCGCTCAGCAGGCCATCGCTGAGGGCATGACCGGCGTAGGGCAGGATCAGGTCCACGCGTCTGCCGACGAAAGCCTCGAACTGTTCGCGGGCGACGGTCTGGTGGGTGCCGCGGCTCTGATTGACCACCAGCAGCAATTGCTGGCCCTCGCTTTCGTCACCGATTTCTTCAAGCATGCGCTGAGTGTTGCGGGCACCTTGAATGCTGAACTCACTGATCAGGATGCGTGTCTCGACGTGACGCAAGACCTCCAGCGCACCCTGGGGATGACCGGAGGGCAGGTCCCACACCACCTGATTGAACAGGCGGCACAGGTTGGCACCCAGTTCCAGCAAGTGATCGGTATCGATAGGGGCAAAATGCTCGGGCGAAGGCTCCTGGGCCAGCAAGTGCAGACGGTCGTCCAGACGGCTCATGGCGCGTTGCAGGAAGCGGGCATCGATCTCGCTGCTGCTCAGGGCGGCGGCCAGCCCGCAATCGCCCTGGGCGCCCAGCAACAGGGACAGGTCGGCGTTGTGGCGGTCGTAATCCACGGCGGCCACCGGCATGTGGCGTTCACGGGCCAGCAACAGGCTCAGCCCGGCACTGATCGTGCTGGTGCCCAGCCCGCCGCTGCAGGCGGTCACCGCGATGCTGCGGCCGGTGCGCACCTGGCCTGCCTGTGGCTGATGGTGGATATTGCGCGCACGCTCCAGGCTGCTGGCCAGCAGGTCCAGCGGCACGGGTTTGCACAGGTAGTCGACCACGCCGCTGTGAGTCAGGGCGCGATACAGGTCCACATCATGTCGGCTGCCGATGGCCAGAATGGCGCAGCCGGGGTCGCACAGGCTCGACAGTTCAGAGATGGCTTGCAGGGGAAACTGTTCGCCATCCAGGTCCACCAGCAGCAGGCTGGCCCGCTGCTCGGCGCACCAGGCCTTGGCAGCCTCGATGCCACCGCTTTGCACCAGCGCTTCGGGTTGTCCCAGACGTTGCATCTGTTCGGCAAAGGTACGCTGGTCAGCCGTGCTGGCCGCGAACAGGACCGGTGCCAGGAAGGTTTTGTCGCCGTTGAGCAATACGGGATTGGTCTTGTCGTTCATGGCGGCGTCCTCAGTCGTCCTTGGCGAAGTCGATGTTCATCAGTTCGATGACTTTGTTTTCCTGATAACGCTGCACGGCATTGTTGGCCTGGTTGCCATCGGCGCTGTCCAGGGTGCGTGGGCGGACCAGGTCGCGAGGGTCGCTGACCATGCGGGCAATGTTGGCGCGGTTCGCGCAGCCAAGGGTGCCGACCGCCTGATAGGGGGTCATGGTCCAGGCCTTGGGATTGGCGATCTGGCAGTCGGGGATCTGCGCGACGATGGCTTCGGAGATGACTTGCAGATCCCAGCCGCCCGACTGTTCGGCGGCCTTGAGCTGAATGGGCGCGACAATGATCCGGTCGGCATCCGCACCGCGCTCGCTCAGGACGCGCGCCAGACGCTTGGCCATCTGTTCACCGGCAGGGGTGAACGGTTGCAGGGTCAGGCTCTGATTTTTCAGGCGGCCCTGATTGCCCAGCATCGTATTGAGGTTTTCCAGGGATTCGGCGCTCAGTCCCTTGCCCTGATTGACGGTGTTGAGTGAAACGCTCAGGGCGCTGGGGTTCACTTGCACGGTCGGCATGGGCGTATTGGCAAAGCGTTTGGCGCGCAGGTCGTTGTACTGCGAGGTGCAACCGGCCATGAAGACAGGCAGGCAGGCCAGCAGGGCCAGACGCAAAGTGACAGGCTTCATTTTCAAGGTCTCCATCAGTACAGGTATCCTGCGCTGGCCTGACGCGGCATCTGCGCGTCCATGCTTGGCAGGCCGCGGCCCGGGGTTTGCAGTTCGCCTTCGGTGACCGGGTCGACCACATAAGCGGTCGCCAGAATCACCAGTTCAGTGTCTTGCTGGGTGCTGGTTTCGCTCTCGAACAGGCGACCGAGCAACGGCACACTCTTGAGGCCCGGCAGGTTGCTGACTTCCTGGGCAACGTTGCTACGCAGCATGCCCGCCAGGGCGAAGCTCTGACCGCTGGCCAGTTCGACGGTGGTGTCGGCGCGACGCACCTTGAACGCCGGGATTGTCGAGCCGCCATCGGGCAGGGTCACGGCACCGTCGTCGGACAGGTCGCTGACTTCCGGCGCGATATGCAGGCTGATCCGGTTGGGCGAGAGCAGGGTAGGCGTCATGCGCAGGATCACGCCGTAGGATTTGTAAGTGATGCTGACGTTGTTGTTGGTGATCACCACGATCGGCACTTCACCACCGGCCGCGAAGCCTGCGGTTTCGCCGGACAGGGCCGTCAGGTTGGGTTCGGCGAGGACCGAGGCCATGCCTTCCACGGACAGGGCATTGATCAGGCCGGTCAGGTTGCCGTCGGTGAAACCGATGGTGTTGGCGCTGCGAATCAGCTGGCCCGCCTGTGTCGCCCCGGCGATGGTGCCGGCCGACGACGCAGCGTTGGCGGCGTTGAACAGGCTGGTGGACGAACCCGTTGCCAGACGGAACTTGCCGCTGTTCATGACCGAGTCCCAGTTCAGGCCCAGTGTATGGCTGAGGTTGCGCGACACTTCGACCACGCGAACCCGGATATTGACCTGAGCGGACAGCTCGACCTTGAGCTGGTTGATGACCCGCGGTGCAGCAGGTCCGCCGCCTCCCGGAGCCGGTGCGCCACCGCCGCCACCACCGGGTGCGCCGGCCGCGTTGTCGTTGGCACCGACGGCTGCCTTGACGCTGGCGATGACCTGGCGGGCTTCGAGCGGGGTCCGCACATGGCCGCGAACGATCAGGCCGTCGCCGGCGGCAGGGACGAAGCTGACCTGTGAGCCGGCCACTTCGTTTTCGATCTGCTGGCGCAGGCCTTCCAGGTCAAAGCCGGCCACCAGACGCATGGCGGCGATCACGTTGTCGTTGGCGTCCAGCGCATAGAGCGTGGTCGCACCGGCCCGCTGGGCGAACACGAACACGCTGCTGGGGGACGGCATCTGGAAACTGGCCACGTCCGGATCGGCCAGCAGCACTTTGGCGGCGGCGCGAGGCAATTGCAGCAGGCGTCCCTGGCGTACGGTCAGATTGACCGTCTGGGTTTCGCTGACCTGTTGCAAATGGGCGCGTTGTTGCGCCGTGATCACTGGAGTGACCGGCATTTTTGCAGGCATGTCGTAGTTGTCCACGGGGGCCTGCTCGGCCATGACAACTGACGGGCTGACCAGTGTGGCGCTCAAGCCGAGGCCGGCGAGCAGCAAGGAGAGTCCGTTCCGGCCCGAAGCCAGAGGTTGCGCTGTGCGTTTCATGCTGTTTTTTCCGTAAGGGCGTCTGTCGGCGCTACACCGGCCGGCATTCGCGACTGATCAGTGTTTCGCCAGATCCAGAACTTCGGTGGCCTTGCCTTTGTAGACCTGCACAGTAGCGGCGGCCCCGGATTTGCCTGCGCTTTTCGGGGACGGATAAATGCTGGTGGTCTTGTTCAGCGTGGTGACTTCACCGGTGGCCAGCAGCTCTTCTTCGGTAGGCTCGACCGACGAACGTATGGCCAGTTGCAGATTGCCGATTTCCTTGGCCACGGCCAGTTGTTCGGCTGCCGACGGCGCGACTTCCAGGGTGACGGTCTCAAAGCTCTGACGGGTGCTGGTGCTCTTGGTGTTCGGTGTGGCTTCCACATCCTTGCGCACGGTCAGATCGCTGCGGGTGCTGTTGTTCATCGCCAGCACGCGGACATCGTGAAGAATGGTCTGGGCGGCCAGGAAGGGAGCAGCATGGGCGGGCGCATCCGGTGCCTGGATTTCCTGCTCGCGCTTGAGGCTCAGGATCACATCCACGCGATCACCGGCGGCCACCAGGCCGAAGTTGCTTTCCACGGCGCTGGTCGGTACGGACACGGCGCGCATGCCCGGTTTGATGACCGAGGCCAGAAAGCCCGGTTCGCCGGGGCGCACGACGACGCTGCTGGTCAGCGGCTGACCGGCTTCCACCGGCTGGCGTACCGTGGCACCCAGCAGGGATTCCTGTTTGTCCTGGCCCTCGATGAAATACAGCGAGCGCGTCATTTGCGGTGTTGCCGGTTGCCAGTCAAGGCTGCCGGCATCGATGAAGTCACCCGGTTGCAGAGTACGGGAGGCGACCAGCACCTGGCGGGTCACTTCCTTGGGCGCGGCAGGTTGAACCTGTGCCTTGACTTCAGGTGGCTTGGGCGGTGCCAGCAGTGCCCGGGCAAGCAGAGCGGAACCACTGGCCAGGACAATGGCCCCAGTCAGCAGAATGAGCGAATTCTTTTTCATCGAGTACGACTACTGTGGGTCAGGTGTTGATGGGATTGAGCAGGGTGAACAGCGCACCTGCTGCGATGGCCAGACCGTAGGGGATACCTGCGGGACGCTGGGCGTCGTAAATGATCGGTACGGCAAGGATGTTCTGTGGCATGCGCTTGATCAGCCACATCACGCCTCGTGCCAGCGTTGCTTCAAGCACTTCCAGCGAGGGCAGTATCAGGGCCAGGATGCCGCCGACCAGTGAAGTGATGATCAGAAAGGTGACCAGATCTTCGCTGCCGATCCACAGGCTCAGGACGGTCATCAGCTTGACGTCGCCGCCACCCACTCGTTCGATCATGTACAGGCCGTAGCCGACCAGCAGAACCAGGGCTGCACCTGCCGTCGACCATCCCATGCTGGAGATCGTCTGCCAGACGCCGAAACCGGCAAAGGGGCCGATCTGAAACGGGGCCAGCAACGGCAGTGCGAACCATCCCGCCAGCAGGGCCAGCACCAGTCGATTGTGGATCTTGCGATACAGCAGATCCGTGACCACCACCCAGCACAGAGCGGGCGACAGTAGAACGACGACAAGGCTGGTCATGGACGGGAATCCTGGAAGGTAACGTCAGTTGCTGCCGGTGCTGTTGTTGGTGGACCGGATCTGATCGGCAATGCCGCCGAAACGCTCTTTGAGCGCACCGATGAACTGACCGTCCGAACCAAAGATGTAACCAATGGCAGCTGCCATGGAGGCCGCGAGGATGCCGTATTCGATGGCAGTCACACCGCTTTCGTCTTTAAGGAATTTCTTGATGGAATCGAGCATGCCGAAGGCCTGTATGAGGGTCGTAAAAAGGAGTCCCGCCCGCAGTCAATACGGGGCGAGGGCGAGTTCAAGCGAGTGAAACGATAGTAGGATTTATTCTCATTAAGCGGCAAGGCGGGGATCATTAAGAAGCGTTAAGGAATCGCCCGGCCCAGCTGCAATTCGACGCGCAGGCCCGGCTGGTTGTCGCTCAGGCACAGGGACCCGCCATGCAATTCGCTGATGGCCTTGACGAGTGTCAGGCCCAGCCCGTTGCCGGGGATGTCGCCAGACGTGTGCAGGCGATGGAAGCGCTCGACCACCTGTTCCGTGGCCGAAGCCGGAATACCGCTTCCGTGATCCGCCACGCCCAGAATTGTGAAGTGACCGCGGTGCCGGGCGAACAGTGTCACCGTTGAATTGCGGGGGGCATATTTCAATGCGTTGTCGACCAGATTGGCCATGGCCTGAAACAGCAGGGCGCGGTCTCCCCAGATCTGGCAGCCGGGGTCTGTTTCAATCTCCAGAGGCGAATTGCGTTCATCGGCCAGCGGCAGGTAATACTCTCGCAAGTCATGGAGCAGGTCGTGGGCCGGGAACGCCTCGAAGAGGTGGGCGCAACGACCGGTTTCCACTTCGCCGACCCGCATGACCGCTCTGAACAGGCTCTGAATGCGTTCGCTTTCATCGGCGGCCATCCAGAGGGCTTCGCGCACATCCCCGGTGGCGATTTCCGCCGCGCTGACCAGACGATTCTGCAAGCGGGTCAAGGGGGTTCGCAGCTCATGGGCGATATGGCTGGTCACGCCCTTGACCTCTGCCATCAGTTTGTTGATGCGTTCCAGATTGCGGTAGATATCCGTAGCCAGCCGGTCCAGTTCGTCGCCGCTGCGATCCAGCGGGGGAAAGGCCTGATGATCGCCGCTGGCAAAACGCTTCAGTGCGTCATGGATGCGTTCGATGCGGTACAGCTTGCGCAGGCTGTAGCGCAGGCTCAGGATCAGGCTGCCCAGCAGCACCAGAAACAGACCGGCACCGGCCATCAGGGGAATGATCTGGGTGCGTTCCAGCATGGGTTGCAGGTCATAGGCACTGAAGTAACGGCCGCCGTCGCGCAGTTCGATCACCAGCCCCATGATCTGGCGGTCTTCGTAGGTGCGAATGTTTCGCCAGTTATCGGGGCACTTGAAACTGATGCAGTCCATGACTTCCAGCATCGTCGCATCGCCTGTCAGGACCTTGCCTTGCGGGTCCAGCAAAAGGGAGTGGCGTTCGCTGCGGCGATCGTAGAGGTCGCGCTGCCTGAGCAGTTCGGCCACCTGATGGCTGCTGCGGCTTTGCGTCAGCTCATGCATGGTACGTACGTCGGCCAGGATCATTTCCCGCACATGGCTGCGCATCACGCTTTCAAGCACGCAGCCGCTGCCGATGACCGACAGAAGGGCCACCAGCAGACAGGCGAACGCCATGGTGGCGGCTTGTTGAAAATTGCTGGTTTCAAGGATGTGGCGCAGCTCGAAGCGGCTAGCCGAGTTCGTAACCGATAGCACGGATGGTCCTCAGCAGGCTGCGTTCAAAACCCTTGTCGATCTTGGTGCGTAGTTTGGAAATATGGACGTCGATCAGGTTGGTCTGCGGATCGAAGTGATAGCCCCAGACTTTCTCCAGCAACATGGTGCGAGTGACGGTCTGGCCGGGGTGTTCGGCCAGCACTTGCAGCAGGCGGAATTCCTTGTCGGTCAGGTCGATCTGGCGACCGGCCCTGCATGCGCAGCGTTGTCCGAGATCGATGCGCAGGTCTTCGATGTAAATCACTTCTTCCATGGCGGTCTGATTATGCCGGCGAGCCAGCACCTCCAGTCGCAACAGCAGTTCGGTGAAGTCGAAAGGCTTGCCCAGGTAATCATCGGCACCGGCCCGCAGTCCTTCGACACGGTCGCTGATCTGGTCGTTTGCCGACAGGATCAGCACGGGAGGGCGGGAGCGGCCATGCAGTTTGCCCAGCAGTTCGATGCCATCCATTCTGGGCAGCATGCGGTCCAGGACCACCACGTCAAACGCCTCCTGCGTCAGCATTTCCAGCGCGCCTTCGCCGTCGTGAGTCAATTTGCAGTTATGGCCGAACGCATGCAGTTTGCTGCCAAGCCAGTGGCTGACCGATATGTCGTCTTCTACCACTAATACACGCATGGTGGTGCTGCTCCCTTCTTCTGTGGCAGTCATATTCAAACGGAAAGCCAGATTGTAACAATTAAGATTCATTAATGTTAGTAAATGTTAATCATTATCATTGTCAGACAAGCAATACGATATTCATGCGCTTTCTTCAAGAGAAAAGGCAAAAATCAGTCTGACTGGCAGGAAAGAAGGAGGGATTCAAGTCGCGGATTTTGAGGGAAAGCAGGGGGCAAGCCTGCATTTTCTGCAGCCTCAGGAGACTGTGTAAGGGAAAAAATACAAAAACAGGCTACGCCTCGGAAATCGGCGTTCAGGCTTTCGATCTGGCTGGACGCTTGCCTTTGCGCGCATTCGTGCCAGCCGCTT
Source organism: Pseudomonas sp. NPDC089734 (assembly GCF_044748865.1). NCBI lineage: Bacteria > Pseudomonadati > Pseudomonadota > Gammaproteobacteria > Pseudomonadales > Pseudomonadaceae > Pseudomonas > Pseudomonas sp. NPDC089734. The sequence goes on from NZ_JBIVGV010000005.1 coordinate 94,397, forward strand.
TGCGAGTGCCGACCTTGCGTTTCTTCTTCCAGGGAGCAGCACCACCGGCCGGGCTGGCGGGGCCAGTGATGGTCAGGCGCAGGCCGAGGCAACGGGTTACATGCTTGCTCATCCAGGCGGCCTGCCGGGAAACGAATTCCTCAAGGCTCATTTCGCCGTTCTGCACCATGTCCAGCGCCTGCTCCCAGATGGCCGTTGTGCCGGGGTCGGCAATGGCGCGGGGGACGGCATCGATCAGGCTGAACGCGGCAGGGGTGGCGGACAGCGCCTTGCCTTGCTTGATCAGGTAACCCCGATCCAGCAGGCCCTGAATGATGCCGGCGCGGGTGGCTTCGGTGCCGATCCCCGTGGTTTCCTTGAGTTTCTGTTTGAGCAGCGGGTCTTCGACCAGCCGGGCGACGTTCTTCATGGCCTTGATCAGGTCGCCCTCGGTGAATGGCTTGGGCGGTTGGGTCCAGAGGTCCTTCAGGGTGACATCACTGACGGCGCAGTCGCAGCCTTGAAACAGCGCGGGCAGGTTTTGCGGGGGCGGTGCTTCGCGGCCTTTTGCCGGAGCCAGGGCTTCGGGCATGGCCCGTTTCCAGCCCGGCTCGACGATCTGTTTGCCGACAGCGCGCAAGGCGTGCCCGGCGCAATCGAAATCGGCCTGGGTCCGGTCGTATTCGTGGTTGGGCAGGAACTGCGCCAGATAGCGTGCCCGAATCAGGGTGTAGACCGCCCGGTGCTTGCCGCTCAGGCGCTCGATACCACGGGCGGCAGCAGTGGGAATGATGCCATGGTGAGCGCTGACTTTTGCATCGTTCCAGGCCCGTGAACGGCGTTGCGGTTCCAGGTATTTCAGCAACTCGCTCAATGCAGGATCGGCCTTGCCCAGCGCGGCGATGATGCCTGCGGCTTCGCCATGCTGGCTCATGGGCAGGTAGCCGCAATCGCTGCGCGGGTAGGTGATGACCTTGTGGGTTTCATACAGGGCCTGGGCGATGTCCAGGGTTTCCTGGGCACCAAGGCCGAGCTTTTTCGAGCAGATTTCCTGCAGCGTGCCGAGATCGAACGGCAGGGGCGCGGCTTCGCGAATGCGCTCGGTGCGCAGCTTGATGACCCTGGCACTGTCGGCCTTGCGCATGGCTTCGGCGGCCTGTTGTGCCAGCGGCTGGTTCAGGCAGCGATCCTGATCGTCGCAGGCATCGGAGGGGGCTCGCCATTGCGCGATGAAGGCCTGACCTTCATGCAGCAGCCTGACGTCGATGGCCCAGTACGGCACCGGCACGAAGTCGGCAATGCTGCGGTCCCGATCCACCACCAGCCGCAAGGTCGGCGTCTGCACGCGGCCGACCGGCAGCACACCCTGATAGCCGGACTGGCGACCGAGCAGGGTGAACAGGCGGCTCATGTTCATGCCGATCAGCCAGTCGGCGCGGGAGCGACCGAGGGCCGAATGATAGAGGCTGAAGGTGTCGGCCCCGGGCTTCAGGGACGCCAGAGCCTTGCGGATGGAGGCGTCGTCCAGCGCCGACAGCCACAGGCGCTGGATCGGCCCGCGATAGCGGCAATGTTCCACCAGTTCCCGGGCAATCATCTCGCCTTCGCGGTCGGCGTCGGTGGCAATGATCAGTTCCCGGGCTTCGCCGAGCAGGCGTTTGACGGCCTTGAACTGGCTGGCGGTTTTCGGCTTGACCAGCATCTTCCACTGGGCCGGAACGATGGGCAGGTCTTCCAGCACCCAGCGCTTGTAGCGGGTGTCATAGGCATCCGGCGGTGCGGTTTCCAGCAGGTGGCCGATGCACCAGGTCACGGTGGCATTGGGGCCTGTCCAGCAGCCATCCCCGCGCCGGGTTGCACCGAGCACGGCAGCGATATCTTTGGCCTGGGAAGGTTTTTCGCAGAGAAACAGCCGCATAACCACCGCTTTGATTGACGGGTCTTGAAGGCTGTAAGGATGAACACTCGAGAGGCTGGGGGCAAGGTTTATCTGTATGGATATACAGATAAACCTTGTAAGACCGATCGGTTGATCGTGGCGATTACAGAATGGTGATCGGGTAATCCACGATCAGGCGGAACTCGCTCAGATCGCCTTCGCCCTGGTCGGCGTTGGCGGTATGGAACGCCTGACGGATACGGAACGACAGGTCTTTTGCCGGGCCGCTCTGGATCACGTACTTGGCTTCGAGGTCGGTTTCATGGTGTTTGCCATCCTCGCCGTACAGGCCGGCATAGGAGCTGTTGGACGGCGTCTTGGTACCGTCGATGTCATAGCCGTTGATGTAGCGGGCCATGAAGCTGAGCCCCGGCACGCCGTAAGTGGCCATGTTCAGGTTGTAACGAATGCCCCAGGATTTTTCGTTGGGGCCGTTGAAGTCCGACCACTGCACCGAGTTGGCCAGGAAGATCGAGTCGCCACCGTCGCCACCTCCGTTGTCGCCCGTACCCACGTAGTCGAACGGAGTATCGCCATCGACTTCCTGGAAGGACAGGGTGATGGAGTGAGCCGCCAGGAACGAATAAGTCGCCGCCAGGGAGTAGGTGGTGTTATTGATGCTGCCGGCCTTGGCCTGACCTTCATCGAGCGTGCGATAAAGATTGAAGTCGAACGCCAGGGACTGATCATCGCTCAGTGGCAATGAATAGTTGGTGTTGACGTAGTACTGGTTCCAGATGTCTTTATATTCCGAACCATATAATGTGGCGGACCAGTTCGGCGTGATCTGATAGACACCCCCGGCAAAAGTTGCACTGCTGGAAGTTTCGTTCGCATAAACGGCATATATATCGTGATCGTGGTTGGCGGTCACACCACTGTTGGTGCTGGTATAACGACCGGCTTCCAGATCCAGGCCTTCGATCTCACTGCTGTTGAGATTGAAACCTGTAGCTGTCTGTGGGAGAAGGCGGGTGCCGCCCACTGCAAAGACAGGCGCTGTAGGCTGGAGGTTGCCATAACGAAGCTGGGTCTTGGACACGCGCAGTTTGACGCTGGCGCCCACGGTGCCGTAATCGTCTTCCGGATGCCCGTCGCTCTTGATCGGCAGGTTACCGGTGCCGGTGTAGCGTGCCTGGGCATCGAGTTTCAGGACGTGCTGAGCGAATGCATCCACCCCGAAGCCTACTGTGCCCTGGGTAAAGCCCGAGCTGAAGTTGGCGGTGGTGCCTTGCGTCCAGTCCCGGTTGTCCGGGCGGTTGTTCTGGCGATCACGGTTGAAATACTGGTTACGCAGCAAGGCGGTGAGGCTGCTGCCTTCGACAAAACCTGTGGCCTGGGCCTGGTCTTCAACGGGTGCGGCCAATGCCATCTGGCTCAGTCCGGCCGATACCGCCAATGCGATGGCGCTCCAATGTCTTGCATTCATGCTGTTGATTCCCCTGGTTTGATGTCTCCCGAATCCTTATCGAAAAGCACGCTTTCAAGCGCGTCACTCATCGACGGAGACAGGTATGAACGGCAGGCTGGCAAGCGCCCGTCTGATAATTATTGAAGGTCGCGATATTGAAGAATGATTATGGGCCGGGTTATCGGAAACCGACCTGTGTATCGCGCCGCTGGTACTTATAGCATGTCTGTTGTGCGGGGCATGTTGGTTGCAATAAAACGACGGTTACAAATATTTAACTTTTGGCAGAAATATTGACTTGTTAGTCTCGGGTCGAATTGAAGATCTCATCGCTTCAATTGCTCTTTTGATTGCCGCCACCCTGTTGTGGCGGCTTTTTTATGGGCGATTTCCCCGATCGGACGTACAGACTTGTTAACATTCGGGCCGAGGCTGAACGGAGAACCGAATGCGAAAAGTCCTGTGTATCGAAGACGACAGCGACACTTCCCATGAAATTGCCTCGGAACTGAGGCGCGTAGGCTTTGCTGTCGAATGCGTGGGTGATGGTGAGCAAGGGTTGCAACGCGCACTCAGCGGCGATTTTGCCGCGATTACCCTTGATCGCATGTTGCCCGGCATCGATGGGCTTGAAGTGATTACCTGCCTGCGTCGTTCCGGTGTACAGACGCCTGTGCTGATGATCAGTGCGCTCACGGATGTGGATGACCGGATTCGCGGGCTGCGTGCCGGGGGCGACGATTACCTGGTCAAGCCGTTTGTCTCCGAAGAAATGGCCACACGCATTGAAGTGCTGCTGCGCCGTCATGGCGATACCCGCGAGCGTGAGACGTTCCTGCGGGTGGAGGATCTGACACTGGATCTACTGAGCCGCGAAATACACTGCGCAGATCAGTGCATCGCCCTGTCGCCGACAGAGTTCAGGCTGCTGGAATTCCTGATGCGCAACGCCGGTTCGGTGGTGACCCGGGCACTGATCTTCGAGTCGGTATGGGGGTATCACTTCGACCCCGGTACCAAGTTGATCGATGTCCACCTGACCCGTCTGCGTCGCAAACTGGATGCGATCGGTTGTGTCGCGACGGTCAATGCCCTGCGTGGCTCGGGTTTTGTACTGGTGACCACGGGCCGGGATCACTGAATGCGCGCTCGTCTGTCACGTACGACGGCTTTCCGCCTCACGTTCACCTATGCTGCCGTCCTGTTGGTGGGCGTCATCGCTCTGGTCAGTCTTATCTACTGGCACACGGCCAATTACATGTCGCGCCAGGCCGAAGACGTGGTGCTGAGCGAAATGAGGCAGCTGTCGTATCTGGACGTCGGGCAGTTGCCTCAGGAGATTGACCGGCTGCAAAGGGGGGACCTGCGGAGAGTGATCTCTTATGGCCTGTTCAGCCCGCAAGGCAATGGCCTGTATGGGCAGCTCAAGGCCTTGCCCGAAGGCCTCCCGATCGATGGGCAGCCCCATGACTGGCGGGAGTCGGGGTTTCGGTTCGGCGACAAGGCCATCGCCCGGCGTCTGGACAACGGCCAGATATTGCTGGTCGGTTATGACGCCAGAACGCTGGCCTGCCTGCGCGAAATCCTCCTGTATTCGCTGGGCTGGAGTGCGGCTCTGATCATTCTGGGCGGTCTGGTATTCGGCGTATTGCTGGGCGCAGGGCCGTTGCGTCGGGTGCGTAGCGTTCAGGTCATCAGCCATCGCATCGCTGAAGGCGACTTTTCCCAACGCCTGCCCGTGACAGGCAAGGGCGATGAGCTCGATGTGCTGTCGTCGCTGGTGAATCAGATGGTCTGCCAGGTCGGATGCCTGCTCGATGAAGTCAAAAGCGTCGAGGACAACGTTGCCCATGACCTGCGCACACCGCTGAACAAGCTGCGCGCCCAGTTGCATCGTGCCCTGATGGAGTGGGATGAGTCGCCCAAGGAGCAGTTGAAAAACCGCCTGGAAAAGTCTCTCGACGCGGCGGATATTCTGCTGGGACGCTTTCGCGCCTTGCAGCGTATTGCCGAGATCGACAGCAATGCGCGCCGTGCGGGCATGGCGCATTTTCCACCCCGACTGCTGCTGGAGCAGTTATTCGAGGACTATGAAGCGGTGGCGGAGGAGGCAGGGATCCGGCTGCAACTGGAGCTCGAAGAGGTCGCGCCTCTGTTGGCCGACCGTGAATTGCTGGCCGAAGCCATGATGAACCTGCTGGACAATGCCTTGAAGTTCACTCCTGAGGGTGGACGTATCCTGATGCGTCTGACGGCTGGCACCAAGGGAACCCGGCTCGAGGTTCAGGACAGCGGCCCCGGTATTCCCTGGAGTGAGCGCAAGACGGTGTTGACCCGTTTTGCCCGGGGGCGACGCGATCCGGGCGTGAGTGGGGCCGGGCTGGGGCTGGCCATCGTCGCGGCAGTTGCCAGTACGCATGGTTACGAGCTGCTGCTGGAGGACGCGCAACCCGGGTTGCGCGTCGTGCTGCAGGCGTCTGCCGGTTAAAGGGCAATCTCCACCTGTTCGCCGTTGAGGCGTACAGGCCATACCTCAAGCTGCTGTTCCGGGTATTCCACGCAGGCCCCGTCGCGCAGGCGGAAGTGTTGTTTGTAAAGCGGCGAAGCGATCACCAGTTCTCCGCCCATCTGCCCGAGAAGGCCACGGCCAATGACATTGGCGCCGGACTTGGGGTCGCGGTTTTCAATGGCATAGAGCTTTTCGCCTTCGTCGGTTTCAGGCAGATAGAACAGTGCGACCTGAGCGCCATCAAGCCAGGCCACTACGCCTGAGTTGGCTACCAGATCCCGGCGTGTGCAGAGTGCCTGCCATTGAGTCGTTTCGGCACAGGCCCTATTGGACTGGTTCATCAGACCACCTCCTTGAACAGTGGAATCAGGGTGATTTCCTCGGTTTTTGCCGGGCGACGCTGATCGCGTTCCTTGACGAAATGCACGTCCGGATCGCTGCGTTGATCATTGACGAAGGTGCGGAAGCGCTTGAGCTTTTCCGGGTCCTTGAGGGCGTTGGCCCATTCGCATTCATAACGATCGACCACCAGTTGCATCTGCGCCTCCAGCTCTGCGGCCAGGCCCAGGCTGTCATCAATCACAACGGCCTTGAGGTAGTCGAGGCCACCTTCGAGGGATTCGCGCCAGACCGAGGTGCGTTGCAATTTGTCGGCGGTGCGGATGTACAGCATCAGGAAGCGGTCGATGTAGCGAATCAGGGTTTCGTCATCCAGATCGGTGGCGAACAGCTCCGCATGACGCGGACGCATGCCGCCGTTGCCGCTGATGTAGAGGTTCCAGCCCTTTTCGGTGGCGATGACGCCTACGTCCTTGCTTTGTGCCTCGGCGCATTCACGGGTACAGCCGGAGACGGCGAACTTGAGCTTGTGCGGGGAGCGCAATCCCTTGTAGCGATCCTCGATACGCAGGGCCATGGCCACGCTGTCCTGCACACCATACCGGCACCAGGTACTGCCCACACAGGATTTCACGGTGCGGGTCGATTTGCCGTAGGCATGCCCGGTTTCAAAGCCGGCCGCAATCAGCTCACCCCAGATATCCGGCAGTTCATGCAGTTGCGCGCCGAACAGGTCGATGCGCTGGCCGCCGGTGATCTTGGTGTACAGGTCGTATTTCTTGGCCACCGCACCGATGGCAATCAGGCCGTCCGGGGTGATCTCGCCACCGGGAATGCGCGGTACGACCGAATAAGTGCCGTTCTTCTGCATGTTGGCCATGAAGGTGTCATTGGTGTCCTGCAACGGCACCAGTGAGGGATCGGTGATCGGCCGGTTCCAGCAGGACGCCAGGATCGAGCCGACGGCAGGTTTGCAGATATCGCAGCCATGGGCACCCTTGCCATGGCGGGCAAGCAGTTCCTCGAAGGTTTCGATGCCTTCGACGCGAACCATCGAATACAACTCCTGACGGGTATAGGCAAAGTGCTCGCACAGGCTCTTGTCGACGCTGACACCCCGGGCGATCAGTTCATGCTCGAAGACCTGTTTGAGCAAGGCCGCACAGCCACCACAGCCGGTGCAGGCCTTGGTCTGGGTCTTGATGCTGGCCAGGTCGGTACAGCCCGCATCGATGGCCGAGCAGATCGAACCCTTGCTGACGTTGTGGCAGGAACAGATGGTCGCCGTGGCGGGCAGGGCATCGGCACCCAGGGTCGGTGCGCCTTCGCCACGGGGCAGGATCAGGCTGGATGGATCGGCGGGCAGGGGAATGCCGTTCTGGGCGTATTGCAGCAGGGTGTCGTAGTAACTGTTGTCGCCGACCAGCACCGCCCCCAGCACCTGTTTGCCATCGGCCGACACCACCAGGCGACGATAGCTGGCAGTGGCTTCATCGATAAAGCGATAGCTGACCGCACCGGCCAGTGCGCCATGGGCATCGCCAATCGAACCGACGTCCACGCCGAGCAGCTTGAGTTTGGTGGACATGTCGGCACCGAAGAAAGGATCGGCCTCTTGCCCGCAAAGCTGCGCGGCCACGCTACGGGCCATCTGATAACCCGGTGCGACCAGTCCGAAGACGCTGCCGTTCCAGGCCGCGCACTCGCCAATCGCATAGATATCCGCGTCGCTGGTAAGGCAGTGTTCATCGATAGCGATACCGCCGCGCGGGCCGAGTTCCAGCTCGCATTGGCGTGCCAGTGCATCCTGCGGACGAATGCCGGCAGAGAATACGATCAGGTCGGTTTCCAGAAATTCGTCGTTGGCGAAGTTCATGCGATAGCGGTATTGCTTGCCGTCGCTGATGGACTGCGTGGCGCGGGACAGATGTACACCCACTCCCAGCGCCTCGATCCGCGCCTTGAGGGCCGCGCCGCCATGATCGTCCAGTTGCACCGGCATCAGGCGTGGCGCGAACTCCACCACATGGGCTTCAAGCCCCAGGGATTTGAGTGCATTGGCGGCTTCCAGCCCCAGCAGGCCACCACCGACCACGACGCCACGACGCGCTCTGGAGGCGGCATAACGAATGGTGTCCAGGTCTTCGAGGGTGCGATAGACCAGGCGTGAGTCGCCCTGAGCCCCTTCGATGGGCGGTACGAACGGAAACGAGCCGGTGGCCATGATCAGCTTGTCGTAGGTGAAGCAGCCTTCGGCGGTGATGATCTCGTGACGTTCGCGGTCGATCTCCAGCACCGGCACGCCCAGATGCAGGGTCAGCCCGGCTTGCTCATAAAGGCTCGCATCGCTCATGGCCAGTGACTCGGCATCGCGGCCGGTGAAGTATTCGGAAAGGTGCACGCGATCATAGGCACGCTGGCGTTCTTCGCCGAACACATGAATGCGATAGCGATCAAGAGCGCCGCCTGCGATCAATTGCTCGACGCAATGATGACCGACCATACCGTTGCCGACGACGATCAGGGTCTTTACATCGTTGAGGGGGAAGACTGTGGTGTTCATATCAAGTCCCGGCCGAGGCCCATCAGGTTTTTCAAAGCCAAAAAAAAGACGCCCGGAACCTTTCGGTTCCAGGCGTCTTTGCCTGTCGTTCATCTCTGTTTTGGGAGGGCATCGGGCGACGTTGCCGGATGCACCTGAATCATCTTGTGCAGGACTATGCAGGGGGTGTGCCAGCCTGGGAGAACGCCTGTTTTCGGGGGCTTTTGTCTGAGAAAAGCAGTCGATGTCCGCTTTGCATTGGTGCATCAGGGTCTGGCGATGCTGTAAATCCGTGCATCCCTGAAACAAATGTATGCGTGCCCTGCAGGGCCGGATTTATCCGGGAAGGCATTCTTCATGGCGAAGCATGTGTTGGAATCTACGGGCCTCTTCCCGGATAAATCCGGTCCCACACACGCTGTACACGCATCATTTGTATTACCCTGCGATCCCCCGACCCGATCTGCTGTCATGAACATCATCCTCACTGAAGTCCAGCCTGCCGACATCCGCGAGACCATCGATTTTGTCATGCGCTCTCGCGCCGAAATCTTCCCGATGCTCGATGCCACTGTGGTCCCGGCCGATTTGGCGAATTTTGAACAGGTGTATCTGGGCGCAGAGACCGGCAAGTTTCTGATCGCCCGTTGCGAAGGCGAGATCATCGCCGCCATCGGCTATCTGCCTTACGACCACCGTTTTCCTCAACTGGATTACTCGGGGCGCAGGACCGTGGAGATCGTGCGCCTGTTCGTCTGTCACGAATTCAGAGGCGCCGGGCTGGCAGGGCGGCTGTATGAAGCGCTCAAGGCACAGGCCGATGCCCACGGCGTCGAAGTGCTGTATCTGCACACCCATCCATTCTTGCCGGGTGCGATCCGCTTCTGGGAAAAGCAGGGGTTCGTGACGGTCGATGTGGAAGACGACCCGGTCTGGCAGACAACGCACATGCAGTGTGTGCGTTAGAGGGCTGTCACCGCGACAAAAGCTCCCGGGCCATGATGGCATTCAGTCGTTCACTGGCCCGTGCGGGCAGGGTGGTCGGTATGGCAGGTGACGGCTCGGCGGGTTCGCCCACCTGAATCAGCATCACCATGCCCATCGCCAGATGGGGGATGCACTGGATGCCGTAGAAGCCGGGTGTGTCTAGGGTCAGTTCAAGCTGTTCGTTGATCTTGCCCTTGAAACCGGTGGCGCCAGCCGGCAGCAGTTGTGGAATGGAGGCTACATTGTGGCTGCTGTGGGTCGCGACGAACTTCACGGTATCGCCCGGTGCAATATGCAGGAAGTCAGGCTCGTAGATCATGCTGCCCGCCGCGCCACGGTTGAGCATCTTGACTTCGTAGGTCTGGGCCATGGCTGGTGGGCAGCAAGTCAGCAGGAGCAGGGTCAGTGCAGCAGGAATACGCATATTCACAGGTTTCCGGATTCGGTCAGTGAGGGAGCAGGCGCAGGATTTTCGCGCCGTCGAAGGGGTCGGTCAGCCAGTGGGCCTTGACGCCGAACGTGCTCAGCAGGCGCTCGGGTGTCAGCACGTCGGCCGGCACGCCCAGTGCGACCATCCGGCCGTTCTCCATGACCGCCACACGGTCGCATTCCAGGGCCTGATTGATATCGTGCAGGGCAATCACCGTGGTGACCGGCAATGACCTGATCAGCCCCAGAATCGACAGTTGATGCTGGATGTCCAGGTGGTTGGCGGGCTCGTCCAGCAGCAATATCTGCGGGCGCTGGGCCAGTGCCCTGGCGATATGGGCACGCTGACGCTCACCACCGGAGAGGGTGTGCCAGGCACGCTGGATCAGGTGCAGCATGTCGACATCCTGCAAGGCCTGGCGAACGATGCTGTCGTCGTTGTCGCTCCAGGGCTCCAGAGCCGACAGCCAGGGGGTGCGTCCCAGTTCGACGGCATCGAGTACCGTAATGGCGTCGCTGGTATCGGCCTGCTGTTCGACGACGGCCAGCAGGCGGGCGATATCGCGCCGCTTCATGCCTGTCAGCGCCTGACCATTGAGCTGCACCTGCCCGCTGGTGGGCATCTGGATACCGGAGAGCAACTTGAGCAGGGTCGATTTCCCTGAACCGTTTGGGCCGACAATGCCCAGGGTTTCACCCGGAACGATGCTCAGGTCCACACCCTGAAGCAGGGTTTTGCCCTTGACCGAGTAGCCCAGGCCGGAGCACGTCAGAGTGGCCACATCGGCGACAGGCGAGAACGCGTTCATCGTGAGGTTTTCCCCCTGACGAGAATCAGTGCGAAGACCGGTGCTCCGATCAGGGCCGTGATGACCCCTATGGGGACTGTCTGGCCCTTGATGAGGGTTCGGGAAAGCACATCGGCGGCCACCAGGAACAGCGCGCCACTCAGTGCGCTGAAGGGTATGAGTCGCGCATGCCGCACCCCGACGATCATGCGTACGGCGTGGGGAATCACCAGCCCGACAAAACCGATGGAGCCGACGATGGACACCATCACTGCGGTGACCAGTGCCGCCGAGGCAATCAGCATGACCTGTACCTGCCTTACCGGAATGCCGAGTGAAGCGGCCGAGTCGCTGCCGAATGTGAAAGCATCCAGCGAGCGTCGGTGCCACAGGCAGACCAGCAGCCCGATCAGCACCACCGGCACGGCCAGCCACACCGAATGCCAGCGGACGCCGCTGAGGTTGCCCAGCAGCCAGAACATGATGCCGCGGGCCTGTTCGGAACTGGCCGACTTGGTGATGAGAAACGACGTCAGTGCATTGAACAGTTGCGATCCGGCGATGCCGGCCAGAATGATGTGCCCGGCGGTGGTCGAGCCGTGGGAGGAGCGGGCGAGCAGGGCGACCAGCGAGAAGGCCGCCAGGGCGCCGACGAAAGCACCTGCCGACATGGAAATGGCCCCGGCACCCAACCCGAGGATGGCCACCAGCACAGCACCGGTCGAGGCGCCCGCCGAAATGCCCAGCAGATAAGGGTCGGCCAACGGGTTGCGCAGCAGCGATTGCAGCACCACTCCGGAAATGGCCAGCCCCGCGCCACAGGCGGCGGCCACGATGGCGCGCGTCAGGCGGTAGTTCCAGACAATGCCTTCATCGATCGGATCGAGCACATACCCGGCTGCCCAGAGTTTGTTCGCCAACACCTGGAAAACCACGGGCAGGCTGATGCTGGTTTCACCGATGGCCGCACCGGCGACAATGGCCAGCAACAGCACTGCCGAAACCCAGAGTGTGTGAATGAGCGCCGTGGTCAGTCTCATTGCGCGGCGTTGTAGCGATTGGCCGCTTCGGCCAGCTCTTCGATACCCGTGAACAGGCGGATGCTGGCCTGCATGGCATCGGCGTCGATGATCACGATACGGTCATGCTTGACTGCATCCATGTTGCGGGTCACCGGGTCGGACTTGAGGAATTCGAGTTTCCTGCGATAGTCGTCGGCCGGGAAGCGGCGACGGTCCATGCGCGCAATCACCAGAATGTCCGGGTTGGCCTTGGCAATGGTTTCCCAGCCCACGGTCGGCCATTCCTCATCGGATTCGACGATGTTGCGCATGCCCAGGTTATTGAGCATGAAGTCCGGAATACCCTTGCGACCGGCCACATAAGGGTCGATATCGATATCGGCGCTGGAGAACCAGAACACGGCGGACACATCACGGGCCTTGTTCTGCTTCACGTTCGCCACCGCATGGGCCAGACGATTGCGCAGTTGTGCAACCAGTTGCTGGCCGCGATCCTGCACATCGAATATCTGCGCGAGCTGTTCGATGCTCTTGTAGATGGTGTCGATGCGAAAAGGCTCCAGACGCGTGCCGTCAGCGCCGACCAGATTGTCCTTGCCTTCACAGTCGGACGGCATGATGTAGGTAGGGATCTTCAAGTCATGAAACTGTTCGCGGGTGCCGACCACACCCTGGGCTCCGACCATCCATTCCAGCTGGACGGCGACCAGTTCCGGGCGCTTGCCGATGACGGCCTCGAAGCTGGGGTCGTTGTCCGCCAGACGTTCGACCTTGTCGTTCTGAGCCTTGAACTGAGGCAGTACATCGTTGAACCACAACGACGTGCCCACCAGCCTGTCGCCCAGACCCAGTTCGTAAAGCATTTCAGTGCCGGACTGGCCAATGGTCACGGCCCTTTGCGGAGCCTGCGCAAAGGTCAGCTTCAGACCACAGTTCTCGACCGTCAGCGGGTATTGAGTGGGCGCGGCCAGCGTCAGGGTGGACAGGCTCAGACCGGCAATGAGTGCGGCAAGGCGAGGCAGTGACATGTAATGCGATCTCCGTTTCGTACGTGCAAGGTGCAATGTACAGACAGGAAACACATCCTCGGCACTGCGCTGGGAAGCAGGGCAAGGTCGCCGTGGACCGGCGTGCGGATGTCCTTCCCGGACACCCCGCCGGTCAGTGAATATGCAGGTCGGCAGGTCTCCTGACTGGCATGTCATGGTCATTCAGCCAATCTGGCTTGCCCCGGCCTTCCCGGAAATACCCAGTGGCCATGATGGAGCTGACTCGATGCCTACAGTTGCGGGGGCAGTTTCGTTTGAGCCCCGTGTATGACGGGGCTCTCGAATTCCCTGTTAGTTCCTCTCGGAAACCGACGGGGCGCGATGGTAAACGATAAGGGGGGCAGTGGCTAATGCTTTGCGCGAAGCCTGCCCCCCGGTCATGCCGTGGCTGCGGAGTGAGTGGCGGGCTGCAGATTCAGTGTCCGCTGGAACAGACCGGCCACGCTGGTTTGATGGCTGATACCGATCACCAGGGTATCGGGCAGCTCCTCCCGAATGACCTTGAGCAACTGGCAGGCGCTCTGGTCATCCAGCTGGTTGGTCGCTTCGTCCAGATACAGCGTCTGTGGCGCATACAGCAGGGCACGGGCCAGGCCCAGACGCTGTTGTTCACCGCCGGACAGCTCGCGGGTCCATTCGGTCTGATGGTCCAGACGATGTTCCAGCTTCGACAGCCCGACCCGGTGCAGCACTTGAACGAGGCGTGCATCGGACGGGCATTCGGTGGCCGGATAAGTCAGCAACTGGCGCAGTGGCATTTCGGGAAGATAAGGCTGTTGCGGAATCAGCAGGCTCGATCCGCCGGGCAACGCCCAGTCGCCTCGATAGTAGGGCCACAAACCTTGCAACGTGCGCAACAGGGTGGATTTCCCCAGGCCGCTACGGCCTTCGATACGCAGCCATTCGCCCGTGTGGACGCTGGCATTGATGTTGTCGAGCAGCACACTGCCATCTGGCCGGTGGATTTGCAGACCCTCTATTCGCAGTGCTGCGGTGCGCTCGATATCCCGAACCTGGCCGCGAGTGGCCTCGATGGCCTGCTGGAACTGACCGAGACGCTCCACGGTAGCGCTCCAGGCGGCAAGCCGTGGATAGACGTCGATGAACCAGCTGAGCGAGCCTTGAACCGCGGTAAAGGCACTGCGGATCTGCATCAGACCACCGAGGGTAATGGTCTTGGCAAGAAAGGCGGGCAGGGCGGCGAAGACCGGGATGATGCGGCTGACCCGGTCGTAGCTCACGGTGAAGAACTGCAACTTGCGCATGCGCTCCATCAACTGCCACCAGTTGCTTGCAATGTGCTCGAAGCGTTCGCCCAGCTGCCGTTTTTCGGCCGCTTCGCCGCCATACAGTGCAATCTGTTCGGCGTGGTCGCGTTTGCGCAGCAGGCTGGCACGGAAGTCCGCTTCATAACGCTGTTGCTGGAAGTTCAACGGTTGCAGGGGGCTACCGAGAAAGTGTGTGAAGGCGGTGCCCAGTGCGGTGTAGAGCACGGCAGCCCACAGCAGATAGCCGTGGATCGTGACGTCATGGCCCAGCACCTGGAAATTCAGGACACCCGAGAGGTTCCACAACACCCCCGCGAATGCCAGCACCTGAGCCAGGTTGATGATGAACGAGGCCAGCAGTTCGACACTGCGATCCACCAGCAGATCCACGTCCTCGGCAATCCGTTGGTCCGGGTTGTCCGGTTCTCCGGTCAGCCCCAGACGGTAATAGGCCTGGCCCTGCATCCAGGCCTCGATGGTGGTTTTCGTCATCGCTCTGCGCCAGCGCAGCACCAGCGCCTTGCGCAGCCATTCCAGGTAGACAACGATCACCACGTAACCGGCGATGTACAGGCAATACTGGCCCATCAGGGAATAGAGCGCTTCGGTCTTGAACTCGCCCAGGGTGTCGTAGAACGTCTTGCTCCAGGCGTTGATCCAGACGTTGATCTGCACCACCAGCAAGCCCATGCCGATCACGCTGAGGAGCAACACCCAGGACAGCCATTGCCTGCGGTCCAGCCAGTAAGGGCTGGCCAGGGCGTAGAAGGTTCTCAGGGTTTTCATTGTCCGGCTACCACGCTTTTCGGTACGGGCAACAGGCGCAACTGGACCAGGTTCTGCGGATCGAACAGTTCACCGGCCAGACGCTTGAGTGCCGGAACCGTCAGGGCTTGCGTCAATTGCTGTTGCTGGCTCAGGTAGCGTGGGTCCCCCCAGTAACGATCACTGAGAATCAGACGGCGCATCTGGGTCTGCGGATCGTCGCGGCGCAGTTTTTCCTGGTGAATCAGCGTTTTTCGGGCTGCAAGAATGTCTTTTTCACTGATGGTTTTCGGCAGTGTGGCGAGCGTGCTTCTGGCAAGCTGCCAGAGCTCTTCCACACGGGCCGGGTCGCTGCTGAAGTTCAGGCGGCTTTCGATGCGCTGGGTCTGCTGGTTGAGCATGCTGTCGAATGTCAGTCGATAGACCCCCGATGCTTCTCCGCGCAACTGCTCCTTGAGGGCCTTGAGCGCAATGTCCTTCAGGGTGGAAACACGGGCGGCATCCTCGGGTGTCCAGGCGCGAGGGTGATAGCTGAAGGCATACAGCATGGCGCGTGGTTCGATGCCGATGGCCAGTTCCTGAGTGTGTTGGCCGCTGCGCTGTTGTTGCTGACTCGTCTTGAGCGGTTTGCCGCGCAGAATGCTGGCCAGTTCCTGCTCGACCACCGGCTGGAGCGTGCTGGCGTCGATATCGGCCATCAGGTAGTAGGTCACCGGGGCCTGGCTCAGACGTTTCCAGTCGGCGTTCAGGTCCAGGGGCTGTACCCGCTGAAGGTCGTCCGGAGTGGGCGTCTGCCAGTGATCCTCACCGTATTGCAGTGTGCGCAAGGCCTTGTCCTGACGTTCGCGGACATTGTCGGTATTGCGTGACTGACGCTCGATCAACTCATCGCGCGCCTCCTCGAACGCGTCGCTGTCGATCCCGGCTGGCGACTGGCTCAGACGATAGGCCTGGAGCATGGCCTGGAGGCGCTGCGGCGAGGGAAGGTCTTTCTTGTTGTCGATCGTCGACAGTTCCACGTGCAGGCGACTGGCTTCCTGATCGAAGGAGAGGTTCACGCCTTGCTCGGAGCGCCAGCGGCGGATCTGCTCTTCGTTCCAGCCTTGCGGAGCACTTTGTTCCGCCAGTTGCGTTGCCATCTGACTGCGCCAGGCCGGAATCTCGGTGGTCATGAAACCGGCACTGGAATCCGCCTGCATCACGAACCGGCCGTTCTCGCCATTGCGTTTGAGCCAGACCAGACGGTCGCCGTTGCTCAAGTGCCAGTATTCGACCTTCTGCTCGGCGAACGCCTTGCGCTTCACGATCTGTCCTTTGGGCAGTGCGGCAGGCAAGGCGGGCAGAGCCTCGGGTTCTGTCGAGGCTGTGATGGGGGCGGCTTGCGGTGCGTCCAGCGGACTGTTCCGGACCTGAGTCATCAGGTCGTTCACGGCGTTGACCGTCGGCAGTGTCAGCGGCCGCAGACCGGGAGCCGACAATTGCAGCACGCGGTCCGGACTGTCAGTCCAGCTTTTCAGGCGCTGGTTCAAGTCCTTGAGGTCGATGCTGTCGAGCGCTTCGAGGTTTTGCAAGGCGAGGTCATGTCTGGCGATGACAACGCGATTCTGATTCGCGGCATCGCTGAGCTCGGTGACCCATTGCTCGAACGTGCGAGCCTCGTCTTTCGCCAGCATCTTCTGAGCGATGGCGCGAATACTGTCTCTTTCCCGATTCAGATCGGCCTCACGCAGACCAAAGCGCCGAACGCGCTCGATCTCCGTCAGCAATTGTTTCAATGCAACGTCATGAGCGTCACCTTCCACGCCTGCTGCAACACCCAATACGCTGGACTGATCACCGATCAGGCTCTTCTGCACGGTCAGGCTGCGCACGCCGGGTTCGAGGGGCTGAAGGCGCAACTGGTCAAGCAGGGCCGACAGGGTCATGCGGTCGATCAGCCGTTCACGCAAGCCATCCTGGGTGGAGGCTCGGCTGGCGGGCTCATGCAGACGAAACAGCAGAGCGACCTGATTGCTGCCGCTCTGGCTGTCCTGCAGGCGAACGATTTTCAACTGATTGTCGAGTGGCAGCTCCCGATAGCTCTTCTCGGGCAGGTCTGCCGGTCTGGCCTTGCCGAACCAGTGTTCGATACGGGCGGGCAAAGTGGCAGGGTCGATATCGCCGACGATGGTCAGCACCATGTTGTTGGGCACATACCAGCGTTTTTCAAAACTTTGCAACTCGGCCAGCGTCGCCGAGCGAATCGCCGCTTCGTTGCCGATGGTGCGATGTTCCGGATAGCGAGAACCGATTCGCTGCGAGGCGGTACGCTGATCGTTCATGCGCTGCGCTACCCCCAGACCGCCGCGCCATTCTTCGATGACGATCGGGCGTTCCTGCTCCAGATTGTCCGCGGTGTAGTCGTGGGCCAGCGTCAGGGTCGAAAGTGCCTGCAAGGCCTGCTCGGTCTGCGCTGCGCCGCCGGTAGGGCTGAGCATGTACAGGGTGCGGTCGTAGTTGGTCATGGCGTTGTAATGACGCCCCTGAACCCAGCCCCACTGGTTCATCAGGTGGCGGATAGTGTCTTCCTGTCCGGCACGGCTATAGAAGTTCAGGTGCTCGACCATATGGGCCACGCCCACCTGATCGTCCTCTTCATCCACGGAGCCGGCTTTCACGGTCAGGCGCGCATCGATCCTGCCCGGCTGACTGGTTTCACGCACCAGACGGTATTCCAGGCCATTGGTCAGATGGCCGCGCATGACCTGGGAATCCCAGGCACGGGGCGCAGTGCTGGCGGGAAACTGGGCGCACGCGCCCAGCATCAGCAAGCCGGACAGGCTCATGATTATCTTTTTCATCAGGCTTCTCGGTTAAAGCATTTTTGGCGTAGAGGGGGCGCAGGGCTAGAAGCGGTAACCGACTTCCAGCCAGAATTGGCGGCCTACTTCATAAGAAGTGCTGCCGGTGCTGCCTACGATCGGGTTGACCTTGTCAGTGACGTTGGTGATGTCCACTGCTGCAAATACGGCTTGCTCTTTACCTGTCGGCAGTTCCCAGTCCAGGCGCATGTCCCAGGTCGGGGCAGCCTTGACTCTTGCGTTTTCAAACAGACTGAAAGACTCACCACCGATAGTGACTTCATCACCCGTTGTAATGATCTGGTCATAGGCACCGCGATAACGGAAGAAGTTACTCCAGGTCAGGTGCAGTTGCGGAATTTCAGTAATGGTGGTCATGCGACCTGTCCACGGCCGGTTGAAGTTACTCGCGGGCAAATCACTGTATTTCATCAATGTGCCGTTATAGAAAACGTCAGCATCGACGTACAAGCCTGCGTTGACTGCCGCGTCGTAGTTGCCATAGGCATCACGGGTACGCGACCAGTCGAAGGCCATTTGTATGCTGGTCCTGGTGTTCAGGAACTTGAGTTCATTTATCGGGGTGATGCTGAGTGTGATGTTGTCGCTCTCGCTTTTCCCTTCGTTGGTGTAGGTGTAGTACTCGGTTGCATAACCCGTAGCGGCCGATAACCCCTGTACACGGGCCAGGGAACGGTTGATCTTGTCCCGGCCTTTGCGATTGACATACTTCAAGCGGAAATCGGTTTCCAGCCAGCGTTGATCGATACCCAATGTCAGTTCGTCGTCATAAGGAATATCCAGCGTCGTGAACTTGTTGGTATTGGACTGTCGAGTGCCTGTCCAGAGTCCTGTCTGAGCGCTGCGGACGTAGTTGACATTGAGAGCTCCGCGACCGTCGGCCAGACGATATTTGAACAGGTTGCGGCCGTAGTAGCGGTTGGCACCAAAGACCACAACAGTGCTGCGGTCGCCAAACACGTCGTAATCACCCGAGAAGCGCGGGGCGATGGTCTTTTTCTCCATGTAATCATCGCCTTCGAAGCGAACGCCAGGGCGCAACGTCAACTTGCCGATCTCAGCCTTGTCCTGAAGAAAGAAGCCGTATTTGTTTTCGGTCAATTCGATCTTGCCCGCCTGGTAGGTGGTCATCCTTGTGGCGTATTGCCTGGTCGCACCATTGAGCAGTGTGCCTATCGAGCAAAGTGAATCATTGCCGTCGCAACTGGTGCCACTGTCCCTGACAAAGGTGGTTGCAGACGTGGCATCGCTGGTACGTTCCCAGGTTGCAGTCTGGGTCGACAACTCCATACCCGTCGTGAGGGAGTGGGTAGTGCCTGCGAACTGGAGAGGGAACCAGTCTGCCTTGGTGTTGTAAGTGATACCGCGCTGGGTCTGTTCAAGTGACCCGAATGCTCCTTCAGCACTGCGCGCTGTATTGCTGCTGGGGTTGCCCCAGTTTTTTGTGCTCGAGTAGTACCAGTTGATGTAGTCATCGGATTCGGCGTCCCTTGAACTACTGAGATTGGTAATAGCCAGTTTATTGGTCCAGACCGCATTGTCTCCTTGCCACTTGGCATTGAGTGTTCCTTGAAAACCACCCCCTTTTGTCGTGAAACCGGAGTTGAGGCGGTTGGCCCGGAAGTAATAGTTTTCTTCGGGGGCATAGGTCA
Source organism: Pseudomonas sp. NPDC089734 (assembly GCF_044748865.1). Lineage (NCBI taxonomy): Bacteria > Pseudomonadati > Pseudomonadota > Gammaproteobacteria > Pseudomonadales > Pseudomonadaceae > Pseudomonas > Pseudomonas sp. NPDC089734. The sequence continues at coordinate 113,937 of NZ_JBIVGV010000005.1, forward strand.
ACGATGTATCGAGCGTCAGGCGTTCGCTGGCGTTCCAGTAAGTCTTGAGCAGGTAGTTATCGAGGCGTCGAGTCTGCTCTGTCTTGTTATTTTGTACAGGGCTGAGGTAACCATTTTCATAAGTGTTGAGCGGGATGGTGGCGCGTTTCTGGGAGAAGTTGAGAATGGCCCCGAAATCATCGGTCAGATGACCTTCCAGTGTTCCTCGGACAGTGGTCTTTTCAAATTCGGGCTGAAAACTTTCATTGGATGATGTCGCGAAACTTTCCTGGTCTTCGCCCGTGATGTGGTATTTGGTCCAGGAGGAACGTGTCATCGACGCGGAAATCTTGCCGTGCATTTCCTGGGTGGGCTTGCGGGTAATGGCGTCTACCACACCGCCATTGAAGCCACCGTATTCGGCTGGCACGTTACTGTCGTAGACCCGCACTTCTTCGAGCAGGTCGGCATCCAGTGCAATTCCGTGAGAACGGCTGGGGGCCGAGTCGAACTGACGGATCGAGTTGTAATCATGCTCGCCCGGATCAAGGTCGTTGTTGATCGAGATACCATCGATCATGAAGTTGTTCTGGTAATACTTGGCGCCGTTGATGCTGATGTCAGCCGGGGAGATTTCACCGGGCGTATTGGAACTTTGCTGTGCACCATCGAACTGAACGCTAGGGTGCATGCGCAGCAGGGTGGTGATATCGCCATTGGCGCCGGGGAATGCCTTGATGGCCTTGCGGCCAATCACCGTCTGCCCCTGAAAACTGTTCTCCTCCGGTTCACCGAGAACGACGGTACTCTGCAATTCCATGGGCGCATCGAAGCCGCTGGTCCGGGTCAGGTGGAACACCAGGCTGCCTTGATCGTAGTTCCAGCCGATGCCGGTGCCATGCAGCAGTTTGGCGAGCGCCTGTTCGCTGCTCATCTGACCCTGGACGGCCTGGGAATAACGACCGCCCAGCAGTGCCGGGTCGACACTGACTTGCAGGCCGCTCTGCTGGCCGAAGCTGATCAGCGCGGCGGAGAGTTCCTGTACCGAGATATCGAAACTGTGGCGGGTCTGCAGGATTTGCTCAGGTTCGCTCAGCGGTTCGCTGGCCATGACGGTCTGGCTGCTGATCATCCAGCACAGGCTCAGGGCGCTGAGTTGTGTGGCGTGATTCAGGTGTTTGCGGATCGCTGCGCCAAGGCTCTGCGATGGCTGAGTGTTCGGTGTCATCCCACGTCCCCGTACGGGCCAAGGCCCGCATTTTTGAATGAGAATTGATCTCAATGTTATGTGCGAGTCAAAGGACGGGGCAGCGCGAGAAATTTTCAGAAAAAAATTAAAAAAACTTCATGGAAGGCAGCAGAGTGTCGTTTTCAGGGCGTTTCAGTCGAAATTGAACAAGTGCCGTATCAGCTTTGGGGTGCTGCCGGTCCAGCGCTTGAACGAGCGGCGGAAATTGGCGGGGTCGTTGAAGTTCAGGTAGTCCGCAACCGCTTCATTGCTCAAGCCCTTGATCTGATACAGGTACAGCGCCACATGCTTGCGGGCCAGATCGTGCTGGGCCTGAAAGCTGGTGCCGTGTTTCTGTAGCTTGCGCTTGAGAGTGGCCGGGCTCATGGCGAAGGCCTGGGCGACCTGATCCAGGCTGGTCGCTTCGCGCACGTTATCGCGCAAATGGCGGTAGAGTCGGTCCAGCAGGCTGGCGCGCATGCCCAGGGCCTTCAGTTGTGCGTCGGCTTCCTGTTGCGCAACTTGCCCGGCAATCTTCGAGGCGCCGGGCCATGGCCGGGTCAGGCATTCCCTGGGCAGACGCATCATGTCCAGTGGCCGTCCGAACGTGGTGTTTTCCCCAAGATGGACCCAGTACTGTTCGACGTAACGAGGTTCGTCGTGGCAGAAACTGCATTCCCAGGGCAGGCGTTCACCGCCCAGCAGATGACTCATCGCGATCAGCGAGGTCATGCTCGCTTCCAGTACGAATCGCTGTTGCTCGCCCGCGCCGCAGCTGTCCAGCCAGTAGAGGTAGGCATAGTGCTCGTCCAGCTCCAGACGGGGCGTCAGCAGCGGACTGAGCAGCGCCCGCTGGTGGATCAGGATTTCCAGGGCCTGATGCAGATTCTGTGCGTGACGCAAGGCATGGCTGGCCGCGCCGTAGTGTCCGGGAAACAGCCGCTGGCCAAACAGAAAGCTGGTGTCGTCGGCTTCCATCTGCCGTCGGGCGTTGGCGATCAGGGTAAAGCATTGTTGCGGGCTCAGGCGGGTCTTGCCCGAAACGATGTCCTCGTAGAACAGGCCCGTGCCCTTGAGCAGGCGGTGGCTGTCGATACCCCGGGACAGCGCCAGATCGATCAGTGTGGCCGGTTGGTAATGGCCGGGGATGAACCGGCTGTCGATTTCATACCAGTCGCTCTTGATGGTCATGGCAGTCCTCAGGCGATTCGCGGCAGCGGTTGCCGGGCACGGGCCAGCGACAGGTTGAGGCGTTTGAGCAGATCTTCGGGCGTCTCGTCCATGGCCATCACCGCAGCGGTGCTGGCCGACAGATGCAGACGTTCGCCATGCTGCCGGGTCTTGTGAGCCAGCCCGGTGACGGCGTGTTGCAATTCCCGGGCGAACAGCCTGGCCTGGCTTTCGCCGGTATTGGGCATCAGTACCACAAAACGATCGCCCGCCAGACGACAGAGCAGGTCCTGGCGACGCAGGTTCAGCACCAGAAGCTGGCTCAATGCGGACAGCACTTCATCGCCCTCAGCATGACCGAAGGACTGATTGATGGCACTGAAATTGTCGATATCCACGACCACCAGTGACAGCGGCTGCTGGTGGCGCTGGCTGTCCTCCAGGCTGAGTACCAACTGGCGTTTCAGGTAGTCGGCACTGCCCAGCGGGGTGAGTTTGTCGAACAGCCGGTGTTCACGGAATCCACGCTCGCGCTTTTCCATCTGCGCACTGATCGCCAGTTGTTCCCGGTGCCAGTGGTAGATGCCGAGGGTCAGCAGAATAAGCCCCACCGGCATCGGTCCGGATTCCAGCCAGTGATCCCAGTTGATGTCCTTGGGCAGACGGATGAACTCGTCCAGTGCGTCGATCCACCAGGAAAAGAACACGCAGCTCAAACCGATTGCCAGGTAGTTGGTGACCCGGCCCGCCGGGCGGCTCTTGAACACCAGAAACAGCCAGATCAGGGCCAGAAGCGCGGAACCGCCTTCGCCGACGATATCCAGCCACTTCCATTCGCTGACGTATTTGATATCGCCAAAGGCCAGAAAGGCGAGCAGCCCCATATTGGCCGAAAGCATCAGCAGGGTGAGTTTCCAGCGGTGTGGTTTGAGGATGCTGAACATGGCCTGGCGGGCTCCCGGATCGCTGATTGCCGGCCAGCAGAACAGATGCTTGTGACACTTGCGTGACGGCTGTGGGGGTCGAATCAGCTCATGGGGGATGTGATTTTTCGCGAATAAATTCGCTCCCACGGTCTGTGTAGAAGCGAATTCATTCGCGAACCATCCCGATTCAAAGTCAAATCAGCTCATTTCCCCTCTGAAACCCTTCATTTCCCGGCGTTCGGCCCTTTTCTGTCACAGAACCGTCACGCCTCGACTCTAGCTTGCGCCTCCAGTTGCCGGGCCATTTGCCTGGTCCACCGTGACTTTTGGGGAGGACGAACATGTACAAGCGCCGCAGCAGGGCACAACTGGTCGGCTACACACTCAGCGCACTGGCTCTGGCGATTGCCAACGAGCGGCTTCAGGCGGCCGAGGTCGAAGCCAATCCCACCGAACACGTTGAGGTGGTGGGGCAGGCGGCCAGCATCGATCAGGCACTCAAGGAACAGCGCTCTTCGGACAGCATAAAAAGCGTGGTGCACGCCGATGGCGTGGCGCAGTTGCCTGACCAGAACGTCGCCGAAGCGGTGCAGCGCCTTCCGGGCATCAGTGTCGAGCGCGATCAGGGCGAAGGCCGTTTCGTGACCGTGCGCGGCCTGGCGCCGGACCTGAACAGTGTGACCATCAACGGCACGCTGGTACCCGCGCCGGAAAGCGATCGTCGTGCGGTGGCGCTGGATGTGCTGCCTTCGGAACTGGTGCAGTCGTTGTCAGTGATCAAGACTCTGACGCCGGACATGGACGCCAACTCGCTGGGCGGCACGGTGGATGTCGAGAGCCTGTCGGCGTTCGATCACAAGGGCCTGTTCTACACCGGCAGCAGCGAAGCCAGTTATGACAAGAACACCGGCCAGACCAGCCCGAAATTTTCCGGCGCGGCGAGCAATCGCTTCAGCCTGGGCGATGGCATCGACAATTTCGGCGTGGCGGCGGCGCTCAGCTGGCAGAAGCGCGATTTCGGCTCCGATAACGTTGAAACGGGCGGTGCCTGGGATGGCCAGAACCTGCAGGAGTTCGAGCAGCGCAACTATGACATCAGCCGCGAGCGTGCCGGCGGAGGTCTGAACTTCGATTACAAGCCGGACGATTTCAGCAGCTTCTACCTGCGCACCCTGTACAGCCGCTTCAAGGACGATGAAGTCCGCACCACCAACGGTTTCGAGTTCGATGATGCACAAGCCGCCGGTACGCTGGGCGATGCCGAAGGCACCCGCAAGCTCAAGGCACGCACCGAAACCCAGGAAATCAAATCCTTCGTGTTTGGCGGCGAGCGCATGTACGACCTGTGGACCGTCAGCGGTCAGGCCGGTTACAGCGAGTCCAGCGAAGACAGCCCGGGCCATATCGCAGGCGCCACGTTCGTGGGCAACAACGACTTTGCCAACACCGGTTTCTATGACAGCGAAACCCCAAGGCCGATTGTCAGTTCAGCGTTCTACGATGCCTCGAACTTCACTCTGGACAAGGTCGAGTGGGAAAAACAGAACACCAGGGACAAGGAAAAGAACCTGCGTCTGGACCTGGCCCGCGATTACGACTTCAAAGGCTATGCCTCGCAATTCAAGTTCGGTGGCAAGGTCAGCCGGCGTGACAAGACCAACGACCTGGAAGTCTGGAAATACGAGGACTTCGACACGCTGGGCTTCAGCTCCAGCGACCTGAGCCTCACGCAGTTCCAGACGGGCAGTATCGATTACCGGTTGGGCAATTTCGGCAATGGCATCAGCCCCAGTGCCATCAAAAGTCTGTTGAGTGGCCTGAACGCTGCGGACTTCTACGATGAGGCCGAATCCCGCGCCAATGATTTCACGATCAGTGAAGACATCAATGCGGGCTACTTCATGAACACGATCGATGTCGATAAGTGGCGCTTCATTGCTGGCCTTCGTTATGAAGGCACAGAGATGGAGGCCAAGGGCACCGGTGTGCGCGACGGCGTTTTCGAGGCCACCCAGACCCGTCGCGATTACCATCATTGGCTGCCGGGTCTGCATGCCCGCTACCAGATCGACAAGAACACTCAAGTGCGTGCCGCCTGGACCAAAAGCGTGGTGCGCCCGACCTTCGGGCAACTGGCACCCGGTTTCGTGATCGACGATGACGAGGCCTCGTTCGGCAATCCGGACCTCAAACCGCTGGAGTCCAGCAACCTGGACCTGGGGATCGAGCACTTCATGGGACGTGCCGGTACGGTGTCGGCCTTCGTGTTCTACAAGGACATCCAGAACTTCGTCTACAACACCGACCTGGCCGGAACAGGCCAGTGGGCGAGCTTTTCCGAGGCCAATACCTACGCCAATGGCGACAAGGCCAAGCTGTATGGCCTTGAGCTGGCGTACTCGCAGAAACTCGACTGGCTGCCTGCGCCCTGGAACGGCTTGCTGCTGGGGGCCAACGCCACGTTCAGCCGTTCGGATGCCAGCATCAAGGGCTTCGACCAGAGCACCGGCACCAACCGCAAGCGGGATATCGATCTGCCGAGTCAGTCCGACACCGTTGGCAACCTGATGCTGGGCTGGGAAAACGACAAGCTCAGCCTGCGCCTGTCGGCCAACTACAAGTCAGCGTACCTGTATGAGCTGGCGTCCATTGGCGACAAGGACCACGACCTGTACGTCGACGCCCAGACTTTCATCGATTTCAGCGCTCGCTACTCGCTGACCAAGAACCTGAAGGTCAGCTTCGAGGCACAGAACCTCACCGACGAGCCGTATTTCGTCTATGCCGGCCATCGCTCCCTCAACAGCCAGTACGAAGAGTACGGCCCGACTTACAAGATCGGCCTGACCTTCACCCATTTCTGAATCGATAACGGCCCTTGCCGAATCACTCTGTTCAAGGATTCAAGCGTTCATGAAGATTTCGTTGCCACATAAGACAGGTTGCCTGTCGCTGATGATCGGCCTGCTGGCCGGTGCTGTACAGGCCTCGCCAGCCCCGGAGTTGAGCCTGGGGCGCTGGGCTGAAAGTGAGCCTTTCAAGGCGCAGTCCGTGGCGTTTCTGCCTGGCAGTGACGGGACGAAGAAACTGGCCGCCAGCGTCAAGTCCGGTCTGTTGCTGCTCGATGACAAAGGGCATCAACTGGCTCGCTTGCCGGGTTCGTATCAGGCGCTGGACAGCCGTTCGACAGGTCAGACCGCACTGGTTGCGACGCTGGACAATCTTCGTCAGCAACCGATGCTGGTGCAGATAGATCCAGCAAAAGCCGAGTGGTCAAAGCCTGTCTATCTGCCAGCGCGAAACTACTCGGTCGCCGGCATGTGCCTGTACCGCGATGATGCCCGCAACCTGTTTGTGTTCCTGGTGGGTGAGGAGGGCAAGGGAGAGCAATGGCTGGTCGGGACCGGGAATCAGCTCAGCGAAGCGCCGCGTCTGGTGCGCAATCTGCCTCTGCCGCCCAATGCCGAGTTCTGCCAGGTGGACGACGCGGCGCATCGCTTGTTCGTCAATGAAGAAAACGTCGGCTGGTGGGCGTACGCCGCGCACCCTGAAGCTCACGTGGCCCGTACCCCGGTCGCCTTGCGCAAGCCGTTCGGTGGCCTGGAGCGGGCCGCCGGTGCCATGGCGGTCGTGCCCGGTGGTCTGCTGGCCCTGGACCCCAAGGGCAAGGCGCTGCATGTCTATCAGCAACAGGACGAGGGCGAAAGCTGGTCGTCGGTGGCTGACCTGCCACTGACGAACCTGAAAAAACCTGAAGGCGTGTCGATTCATGAAGGGCAGGGCGGTCTGCAACTGTTGCTCAACGATAACGACGGTGACCGGCTGTATGAAGGCGGGTTGAACTGGACGCCCAGGCCGGTTGCCTTGCCCGCGTCCTTGCCGAATGTTGCGGCAGTTGCCCAGAGCCAGCCCGTGGCGCGTCAGGGCGATGCTGCCGATGACCCGGCGATCTGGATTCACCCCGACAATCCGGCGCTGAGCCGGGTATTGGGCACCAACAAGAAACAAGGGCTGCTGGCCTATGACCTCAAGGGCAAACAGCTTCAGGAACTGGCGGTCGGGCGTTTGAACAACGTCGATGTCCGGCCCAATTTCATGCTTGGCAAGAACAAGGTCGATCTGGCGGTGGCCAGCAACCGTGACCGCAACAGCCTGAGCCTGTTCAGCATCGATCGTCGCAGCGGTGAACTGCGTGAGGCGGGCGAGATTGCCACGCCTCTGGCGCAAATCTACGGCATCTGCCTGTTCCAGCCGGCCAGCGGCGAGATCTATGCCTTCGCCAATGACAAGGATGGTCGCTTCCTGCAATACCGGATCACGGCACCCGGCGGCAAGGCCAGGGGCGAGCTGGTGCGCAGCTTCAAGGTGGACAGCCAGCCGGAAGGCTGCGTGGCCGACGATCAGCGCCAGCGGCTGTTTCTGGGCGAGGAAGATGTGGGGGTCTGGGCCGTGGACGCCCGTGCCGATCAGCCTGCCACCCTTTCCAGCGTGATCAAGGTCGGCGAGGCCGTGCATGCCGATGTCGAGGGGCTGGCGCTGTATCAGAGCGACCGGCACGACTATCTGGTGATCTCCAGCCAGGGCAACGACAGCTATGTGGTGGTGGATGCCGAACCGCCTTATGCGCTGAAGGGCGCGTTCCGTGTGGGCCTCAATGCCCGGCTCGGCATCGACGGCTCCTCCGAAACGGACGGCCTTGAAGTGACCTCGGCCAACCTCGGCGGCCCCTGGAGTCAAGGCATGCTGGTGGTACAGGACGGCCGCAAGCGCATGCCCGAACAGGCACAGAACTTCAAGTTCGTGCCTTGGGCCGAGGTGGTGAAAACCCTCGCTCTGCCGTGAGTCGTTTCGTCATGAAACGGTGATAACCATTCGATTCAATACAGGTGCCGGCCTCGTTCGGCGGCACCGTGATACGAGGAATTCAAGATGCACGCGACACTCGAACACATGACGATCTGGGGGCTGATCAGCGACGCCAGCGTACTGGTCAAAATCGTGATGCTGACCCTGCTGTCGGCCTCGTTGCTCAGTTGGTACCTGATCGTCCAGCGCAGCCTTGCCTTGAGCCAGTACGAGCGTTCGCTCGATGCCTTCCAGCAACGCTTTCGCAGTGCGCCTGAGCTGGCCCCGCTGTACAACGAGACGGAAGCCACGCAGACCGGCATTCAACAGGTTTTCCAGAGCGGTTATGCCGAGTACCTGCAGCTCGGTCGTCGTTCCGGCATCGAGCCAGACGCTGTGCTGTCGGGGGTCGAACGTTCGCTGCACGTCGCCATCAGCGAGCAGGAACTGCAACTGGAAAAAGGCCTGCAGTTTCTGGCGACCGTGGGTTCGGTCAGCCCCTATATCGGTCTGTTCGGCACGGTCTGGGGGATCATGAATTCCTTTATCGGCCTCTCCCAGGTGCAGCAGGCCACGCTGTCCACGGTTGCGCCCGGCATTGCCGAGGCCTTGATCGCCACGGCCATCGGTCTGTTCGCGGCCATCCCGGCGGTGATTGCCTATAACCGATTCGCGGCGCGTGGCCAGACCCTGACCGCTCGCTATTACACCTTCGGCAATGAATTGCAGGTGCGCTTGAACCGCAGCCTGCAAGGCCTGACGCGTAATATGGCCGCTGCGGCCTGAGGAGCTTTCGATGCTGGTCAAACCGCAACGCAAACACGGTCCGAAAGCCGAAATGAACGTCGTGCCCTATATCGACGTGATGTTGGTGCTGCTGGTGATCTTCATGGTCACGGCACCGATGTTGACCCAGGGCGTGAAGATCGAGTTGCCGAAAGTGGCCAGTGAAGCACTGCCCACCGACAGCAAGCAACGCATCGTGACCCTGTCCGTCAAGGCCGAAGGCGGTTACTACTGGAACCTTGGCGAAAACGTCGACACCCATTCGCAGACCGATACCGCCGCCAGCCTGGAGGACATGCAGGATCGGATTGCCCGGCTGGTGGCCGAGCGTGCAGACACCCAAGTGTTCATCCGTGCAGACGACAAGGCCGATTATGGCCGTGTGGTCGCGGCCATGGCCGCGCTGCAACATAGCGGCGTGACCCACTTGGGACTGGTGACCGAGGCCCCACAATGACCGGCATGACACTGGAATTAGAATCGTCCCGCTCCAGTGCCATTGACTGGAACGCGCTGCGCAGCAACGGCCTGGCGGCAGCCATTGCGCTGGCCTTGCATGGCGTCGTGCTGGGCGGGTTGATGCTCGGCTGGACGTCTCAGGAAAAGCCACCTGAGCCTGTTAGAACGATGACCACTCAACTGTTCATCCTGCCGCCCGAGCCTGCACCTGTCATGGCCGCTCCCGTAGCGGTCATGGAGCCTGTTGAAGCCCCGGAGCCTGAGGTGAAACCCGCACCGGTCGCCAAACCGGTCGAGCCCCAGGTGGACACACAACGCCAGGCCCGCCAGCTCGAGCAGGCGGCGCTGGCACGTAAACGTGTCGAAGAGCAAAAGCGTGAACGCGAAGCCGAGCAGCGCCAGCACGTCAGGGATCTGGAGCAGCAACGGCAACAGGAGCAACAGCGCGTCGCACAGCAGCAGGCCGAACAACAACGACAGGCTGAACAGGCCCGCCAGACTGCCGAGCGCAACCGCCTCACCCAGCAGCAAGCCGCTGCCGCCGACAGCAGTCAATACCAACCCCTGAGCAAGGAGGCCCCCGATTATCCGCAGCGGGCACTGGATAAAGGCATTGAGGGCGATTGCACCGTGGTCTACGACGTTTCACCCCAGGGTCGCGTCGTCAATCCGCAAGTACTGGGGGCGTGCCATCCGATGTTTATCAGACCATCAATGGCCGCAGCCGAGACGTTCCGGTATCAACCACGGGTTGTGGAGGGAAGGGCGGTGATGGTCTCAGGTGTGAAGAACACATTCCATTACCGAATCAAGTAGGAGCGGATTTATCCGCGAAAATACCGTTCCAGATAATGACGATCGTGGAGTTCAACCGTTTTTCGCAAATGAATCTTTCGCGAATGAATTCGCTCCTACAGGGGGCAAAGGCTAGCGCGAAATCACTAGCAGCCAGGGCCCCCAGCCTTCAACCTTTGCCCCATGCGGCTGTGCCATAGCGCGCAGTGCCGCTTCGGGGTTGCGGGTGTCGTATACGCCGGTAATGCGTTTTTCGGCCAGTTGCGGGTCTTTCAGCCAGAGGGTGGCGGGGAGGTAGCGGCGCAACTCGTCCACCACGTCGGCCAGACGGGCGTTGTCGGCGATAAGTTGGCCGTTGCGCCAGGTGGCGATGCGGTTGGTGGGGATGGTTTCCATCCTTGTCTGGCCGTTGCTGCGATTGAAATCCAGTTGCTGGCCTGCGGTGAGGCCTGGGCTCAGGATTCGGTTCGAGCTGCGTTCGGTGACCTTGACCGAGCCGTGCTGGACACCCACCTCAATGCTCTTCGCTTCCAGATCTACATTGAACGCGGTACCGGTGACGGTCACGTTCAGATCCTGGGCCTGAACATTGAAGGGCTTGCTGCGATCGGGTTTGACCTCAAAGAAGGCCTGTCCGCACAGCAGGCGAATATCGCGGCGGGTGTCGGTGAACTCAAAGGCAATCGCGCTGTTGCTGTCGAGCACGGCGCGACTGCCGTCCGGTAACTGGATTTCGCGTCGTTCATTGCTGGCTGTCTGAACATCCGCTTGCAAGGCCGTGTTCAGGCCGGGGGCTACGGCGACGACAAGGCAGGCTGCCAGCGCACCGCCAATCGCCCAGCTCAGACCGCGCCGGCGTCTTGGGCGAGCGGCGATATGAACCGGTGGCGAAGGTATGGCAGTCTCCGGCGGAATCGGAGGCCATTTATGGGCCGTGGCGGGGGCGAGCTGGCCGGTCATGCTCCAGACGCGTTCGGCCTTGAGCAAGGCTTCGGCGTTTTCCGGTTCGGCCTGCCGCCAGTCCTGCAATTGAGCCTGCAAGCGAGCGTCGTCGGGTGCCTGCCGGGCACGCAGCAGCCAATCCAGGGCAATGTCCAGACGGGCTTGGCGAGGTTCGGCTTGCGGCATGTCCGGCAAGGCTCCAGCGGTAGAAAAGGCGTGAGAGGGTCGCACACTATGGCGCCCTTCTGCAAAAGACGTTTGGCCCGCGCTTTTTTTCAGATTTTCTTCAATATTTCTTGAATGAGCGTCAGACATGGCCCCGCTCCAGCCGGGCGGCGCAATGACTCAATGCGTCATGCACCAACTGGTGGGTCAGCCCGACCGAGATCCCCAGGGCTCCTGCGACCTGTTGCAGGGTGTAGCCACCGAGACGATGCATCTCGAAAGCCATGCGGGTCCTTTCCGGCAGTTGTGCCAGGGCATCCGAGACCTGTTGCAGTTCGTCATGGCTGACGGCCTCCTGCTCCGGTGAGGCGGTGGTTGCCGGTAATTCTGCGAGGAGGGTGTCGCCGTCCGGCTGGCGCTTTTCGGTGGCCATGCTGCGCGTCAGGTCCAGCGCCAGATTGCGTACGATGCGGTACAGATAGCCCACCGGATGGTCGATGGCGGTGTCCTGGTTCGCTCGGCCATTGAAGCGCAACCAGGCTTCCTGGACCACATCTTCGGCCCGCGCACGGCAGCCTACGATCGGCGCGGCGTAATCCACCAGGGCCGAGCGATGCGTCAGATAGAGGTCGAGTTTGCTGGCGGACGAATCCACGGGGGTGAGTGCTCGTATCGCGTGGGGAGGTGCGACATGTCCTGCCCGAAAGTGGGCATGCTACCTGTTTTCGATAATCATTATCAAATGCGATTTATGTCTTCCTGCTATCACGCGGCCAGAGACACAGGTTTACCTGTGCCTCCGGTTTCAGGGTTCAGAAAATGTAGTCGGTGGTCAGGAAACTGGACTCCCGGTTTCGGATGATGTCGCTGACCAGTGCCTTGTTGCTTTCCTGGAACCTGGTCGCCACCAGGGTTCTGATCGAGAACACGCGCAGGGCATCGTGAACCGACAGGGTGCCTTCGGCGGAGTTCTTGCGACCGTTGAAGGGGTACTGATCCGGGCCGCGCTGGCACTGGGCGTTGATATTGATCCGGCCGACCTGATTGGCGAAGGCGTCGACCAGCCTGCCGACCTGAGTCGAATCGTTGCCGAAAATGCTCAATTGCTGGCCGAAGTCGGAGTCGAGCACGTAATCGATCACGGTCTGCAGGTCGCGATAGACCACCACCGGCACGACCGGGCCAAACTGCTCTTCGTGATAGACACGCATATCGGGCGTTACGGGATACAGCAGAGCAGGGTAGAAGAAGGTTTCACTGACTTCGCCACCGCCTTCATTGACCACCCTGGCACCCTTGTCGACAGCGTCGGCGACCAGCCCTTGCAGGTAACCGGTCTTGCCGGGCTCAGGCAGTGGTGTGAGGGATACGCCGGACTCCCAGGGCATGCCGGGTTTCAACTGTGCCAGCTTCTGCTGGAATTTCTCCAGAAAACCCTCCACGACATCTTCATGGACGAAGAGGATTTTCAGGGCTGTACAACGCTGGCCATTGAAGGACAGCGATCCGGTGACAGATTCGTTGACGGCGTTGTCCAGATCCACGTCGGGCAGCACGATGCCGGGGTTCTTCGCATCCAGCCCCAGGGCTGCACGCAGGCGGTGAGGGCGGGGGTGCAGTTTCTTCAGGTCACTGGCGGCCTTGTTGGTGCCGATAAAGGCGAAGATGTCGATCTTGCCAGTGGCCATCAAGGCGCTGACGGTTTCTCGGCCGCGCCCGTAGATCACGTTGATGACCCCGGCCGGAAAGCTGTCCCGGAACGCTTCAAGCAGCGGGCGAATCAGCAGTACACCGAACTTGGCGGGTTTGAAGACCACGGTATTGCCCATGATCAGGGCCGGAATGAGAGTCGTGAAGGTTTCGTTGAGCGGGTAGTTGTAAGGCCCCATGCACAAGGTCACGCCCAGGGGGACGCGGCGGATCTGGCCGAGCGTGTCCTGCTCCAGCTCGAAGCGGCTGGAGCGTCGATCCAGCTCTTTCAGCGCGTTGATGGTGTCGACGATGTAATCGCAGGTGCGGTCGAACTCCTTCTCCGAATCCTTGAGATTCTTGCCGATTTCCCACATCAGCAGATTGACCACCGCCTGGCGCTGTTCCCGCATGCGCTTGAGGAAGGACTCCACATGCTGAATGCGCTCGACCACCCGCATCGTCGGCCAGCGTCCCTGGCCCCGGTCATAAGCCTGGACGGCTGCGTCGAGTGCGGTCATGGCCGTGTCGGCATCCAGTAGGGGTGTACTGCCCAGAATCACCGGCTCAAGACCTTTTTTACCTCTCAGGCAAACCGGGCTGCGCACCGGGGCAAGCGGCCCCTGCCAGGAGTGCAGAACACCGTTGACCAGATATTCACGCTGCTCGATGGCCGGACCGGTTCGGTATTGCTCCGGAATGTCCTCGGCGACGGGGAACAGGTTTTCAAGGCGGTTATCCTGTGGCATCTCGTTCACCTCTCTGTGGAAAGCGTTGCAGGGCAAGAGACCACACTACGCCACAGCAAACCCGTGACGAAACCCCTCAGCCCGCAACTGCCTGTTTCTCTTCAATATTTTTTCAGAAAGACGCTTGACTTCCCTGTTTTAATCGGTAAGATAGCCCTCATTCCGCGATAGCTCAGTTGGTAGAGCAAGTGACTGTTAATCACTGGGTCCCTGGTTCGAGTCCAGGTCGTGGAGCCAGATGCTACAAGGCAAAGGCGGTTTTTCAGGGTGTTTTCAAAGGCTTTCGGTTTTTACCGTAGTCAGAAAATAGCCGGGAAAACCGCCTTTTTGCTGTGCAGGTTTTTTGGGTGCGATTCTTGATGATGAGGAGCTGGAGTGTGATCCCGGCTCTTCTTCGCGGGCTGGGTTGAAGGGCAAGTTGTATTTAAATATTGGTTCCTGGTCTTTTGAAAGTATTGACTGTCTGAATGAGTTTTCCTGTCGGGACATTTTGATTGGTTAGTATGTCAAAAATGCATGATTTTCTAAAAAACCAAAAGAGACTGAATAAAAGCAGAATTTAATTATTAATGTGCTTTTTTATATCAGTCGCTCTGGGGAAATCGGTATAGTTTTGATCGGCAGAAAAACTGCCTGCGAATCAACTAAAAACAAGTTCCGTTTTTCAATTTTTAGACTGTCAAGAGGACGTATCATGGATCGAGTAACGGGTAAGTCAGTATTGAAAGGTGTTGTGGTGGCAGTGGCCGCAGTGATCGGCCTGCAAGGTATGGCGTTCGCTGCCGTCAGCCAGCACCCCCTGACTGCCAATGAAGGGAAGCATGTCCTGAGTCAGGATGCAGTCAAGGTCGATAGTAAAAACACCAAGGTCATGCAGGTGGCCGGTCGGTTGAGCAGTGGTCTGCGTATCAATACGGCATGCGATGACACCGGTCTTCCTTGCCCGCCTCGTCGTTAAGTTTTTCACCGTGAAAACTGCAGCCGCACGATGTTCTGTGCGGTTGCAGCAAGTAGAAGCCGTATCTTTCTTGGCGGCCGTACTTTATTGCTCATGCGGCTTTTCGGTCATCATCTTCCAGTCAATCCCGAAGCGGGCCAGGTACTTGCGCAACCGATCGGCGTCATTGGGGTTGGCCTTGCTCAGCCGCGACACTCCAAACAGCTTGCGACCTGCATCCGACAAGCTGTCGGCCTGGCGGCATACTTCTATCACGGCCTTGAGTTGCAGTTGATCGAACAGGTCCAGTTCGCCCATGCCATCCGGTAGCGGCAGTCGTTCATGTGTTTGTCGGGAGGTGTCCAGATCCCACGCATAGCGCAGACGCTGGATTTCTTCTTCAACTTCGGTTTCATCAATTCGTCCGCTGTCTGCCAGGGTCGCCATGCGGGTAATCGAGGCGGATAGCTCGCGAAAATTTCCCAGCCAGGCGGCTTCGTTCGAGCAGGCAAATGTCAGGTACCGACGACGAGCTTCCAGATTGAAGCGCACCATGCGGCCTTGTTCGCGGGCGTGGCGTTCGAGTTCAAAGTCGATGTTGGGCTCGATGTCTTCGCGGCGGCCTGCCAGCCCGGGCAGGTTGAAGGTCCACAGGTTGATGCGCGCATACAGGTCCTCCCGAAACAGTCCTTCGGCAACCCGCCCGCGCAGGTCGCGGTGGGTGCCGGCAATGATCAGGAAGTCGCTTTCCACCTCCTTGTCCGAGCCCATGGGGAAGAAGCGTTTTTCCTCGATGGCCTTGAGCAGCATGGCCTGTTCGTCGAGGCCCAGCTCCCCGATTTCATCCAGAAACAACATGCCCCCATTTGCTGCCCGCAGCAGGCCGTCGCGGGCGTTCTGTGCGCCCGTGAACGCACCTTTGATGTGGCCGAACAGGGTGGACATGGCTCCGTCGCCGCGCAAGGTGGCGCAGTTGACTTCGACAAAGCGTCCCTGAATCTGGTGGCGGCTGCGCTTGAGCTCATGGATACGTCGAGCCAGAAAGGACTTGCCTGCTCCCGTGGGGCCGATCAGTAGCATGGGCGCCCTGGAGCGCACGGCGACACGCTCGATCTGTTCGATCGAATGGTTGAAAGCCGTATTTCGCGTGGCAATGCCTGACTTGAGAAAGGCCAGCCCTTCCATGCGTTTGTGGGCGAAGCGCGAGGCTATGCGGTCGTAGCGAGACAGGTCGAGATCAATCAGGGTGTGGGTGCCCGTGATCTGTTCGTTTTCGCTGCGGCGTCGTGCTGGCGAGGTTTGTACCAGCCGGGCGGGCAGGTAGCGCGCCTCGGTCAGCAGGAACCAGCAGATCTGCGCCACGTGGGTCCCTGTGGTGATATGGACCAGGTAGTTTTCGTGCTCGCTGTCAAAAGTGTAGCGGGTGGTGAAGTCGTGCAGGGCGCCATACACCTCCTCAAAGTCCCAGGGGTTGCGCAGGGAAAGAGGGTGCAGGCGCACTTCGGTCTCCGGGGATACCTTGCGGATGTCTTCCGCGACCCGCTCGGCCAGGCTGACGTCTCGCGCATCGATGCCGTGAATCAGTTCCAGTCGATCGATGAGAAGGTCTGGCTGCTGGCATAGGCCTACGCTGGGGCGCCAATGATTCCAGCGATTGGCGCCTTTGCCGACTCGATCCAGGGTGGTGCCGATAAAGCCGATAGCGACCGTACGCTTGGAAAGCATTCATATACCTTTGGATAAAAATCGATAACAAAGGATAAATAATTAGAACGCTATCTGTCTTGTTTGAATATTGAATGGAAAGATTTATTTTAAAAAACAGTTATAAATCAGTGATTTATATCTATTTCAGTTGATGAGATAAAAAGCTGGCATGCAGGCTGCAGTGCTTCTGGCAGCAGGCGAAGCGATTTTTTCGCCAATGACAACATGACAACGCCGAGCCGTCGGCCATTTGAAAAGAATCGCGATCATGCAAGAGAAAACCTACCAGTTGCTGGAAGTCGCCAATGGCAAGCCCATCAAGATGTGGACCCAGGGTGTGCCGGTGGAAAACGAAGCCAGAGACCAGTTGATGAACACCGCACAGATGCCGTTCATCTTCAAGCATCTGGCGGTGATGCCCGATGTGCACCTTGGCAAGGGTTCGACCATCGGCAGTGTGATACCGACCCTGGGCGCGATCATTCCGGCGGCGGTCGGGGTGGACATTGGCTGCGGCATGATCGCGGCGCGGACCTCGCTGACCGCTTCCGATCTGCCGGACAACCTTCAGGGATTGCGCAGTGCTATCGAAAAGGCCGTGCCGCATGGTCGTACCTCGACACGTGGCCGTCGTGACAAGGGGGCATGGGACAGCATTCCGCAGCAGGCCGACGATGCGTGGGCGGCATTGCACCCGCGCTTCAAGGCCATCACCGACAAATACCCGACGCTGGAAAGAACCAATAACCGCCAGCATCTGGGGACCCTGGGGAGCGGTAACCATTTCATCGAGGTTTGCCTGGATGAGGCTGATCGTGTCTGGTTCATGTTGCACAGCGGTTCCCGTGGCGTGGGTAACGCCATCGGTAACCTGTTCATACAGATGGCACAGAACGATATGCGTCAGCATATCGCCAACCTGCCGGACCGCGATCTTGCTTACTTTGAAGAGGGTAGCCAGCACTTCGATGACTATGTCGAAGCGGTCGGCTGGGCTCAGGACTTTGCCCGGCAAAACCGTGAGCTGATGATGCAGGCGGTGATTCAGGCCTCGCGGCAGGTGATCGGCAAGCCCTTTCAGGTCGCGCTGGAGGCGGTGAACTGCCATCACAATTATGTGCAAAAGGAGCGTCATTTCGGCGAAGACATCCTGGTGACCCGCAAGGGCGCAGTGTCAGCGAAAAAGGGTGAGCTGGGGATCATTCCGGGCTCCATGGGGGCCAAAAGCTTCATCGTTCGCGGCCTGGGTAATGAAGAGGCCTTCTGTTCTTGCAGTCATGGCGCCGGTCGCACCATGAGCCGCACGAAGGCCAGGAACATCTTCACGGTCGAAGATCAGATCCGCGCCACGGCCCATGTGGAGTGTCGCAAGGATGAAGCGGTGATCGACGAGATCCCGATGGCCTACAAGGACATCGATCAGGTCATGCATGCCCAGCGCGAGCTGGTGGAAGTGATGCACACCTTGCGTCAGGTGGTGTGTGTAAAAGGATAGAGACATGGATATGAAATTTGCAGAACGCCACCCTCTGAGTGACGAGATGCGTGAGCGTGTATTGAATGAACTGGCACGCATAGAGCGTGAGCACAATGTGACGGTGCTGTATGCCTGTGAGTCGGGCAGTCGTGCCTGGGGTTTTGCGTCTTCCGACAGCGATTACGACGTGCGCTTTGTCTATGTCGAGAAGCCAGAATGGTTCGTTCAGGTGGATGTGCCGCGGGATGTGATCGAGCGCCCGCTGGATGATGAACTGGACGTCAGTGGCTGGGAATTGCGCAAGACGCTCGGCTTGTTGCGCAAGTCCAATCCGACCTTGCTCGAGTGGCTGGATTCGCCCCTGGTGTATCGCTGTGAAGAGGCCGAAACCTTGCGCTTGCGTGAGTTGGCTGAGGCTTTCTACAGTCCTCCGGCTGCGCGCAATCATTACTTGTCGATGGCCAGGAAGAATTTTCGTGGCTACCTGCAAGGTGAAAGTGTTCGCTTCAAGAAGTACTTCTACGTGCTTCGCCCGTTATTGGCGGTGCGCTGGATCGATCAGGGGCGAGGCAGGCCGCCGATGACCTTCGCGGACTTGCTGGCAACGGTGGATGATCCGACATTGCTTGCCGAGGTCGACGAGTTGCTGGCCCTCAAGCGCAATGCGGATGAATCCGCTTATGGCCCGCAACGGCCTGCGTTGCATGCGTTCATCATGGCGGAGCTTGAGCGTCCGGTGCCGACATTGTCGCGAACGCATGAAGACACTGCGTTGCTGGACGATTATCTGAGGGCGATGGTTCGTCGTCATGCTGGAGAACGAGCGTGAAACAGGATGTGATCGAAGTCGATGGTGCCATCGGTGATGGTCAGGTGTTGCGCAGTGCCTTGAGCCTGTCGATGGTGACCGGCAAGGCGCTGCATATCAGGAATATCCGTGCCGGGCGCAGTCGGCCAGGGCTGATGCGTCAGCACCTGACCGCCGTGCTGGCGGCGACGCAAGTCTGTGGGGCTGAAGTCGAGGGGGCCGAGCTGGGCTCTCTGAGTCTGCGTTTTGTGCCCGGCATCATTCGTGGTGGCGACTATCGATTTGTCATAGGTTCGGCGGGCAGTTGCACGCTGGTCTTGCAAACTGTGCTGCCGGCTTTATTGCAGTCTCCTGAAGCCAGTCGGGTGAGTATTTCGGGTGGAACCCATAATCCCATGGCACCACCGGTGGACTTTCTTGAGCGAGCCTGGTTGCCCCTGCTTCGGCGTATGGGTGCCAGGGTTGAGCTGCAATTGTTGCGTCATGGGTTTGTGCCGGCGGGCGGTGGTGAGCTGGAGGTCTTCATTCGGCCATCGAGCTGGGCGCCATTGCATCTTCTGTCACGAGGGGCGTTGCTGGACTCTCGGGCTCTGGCGTTGACCGCGGGGCTGGATAACCGGATCGCCGAGCGTGAGCTGGTGTGCGCGGGCAATCGACTGGGATTGGCTGCACAGGCGCGGCATACGGTCGTGCTCGACCCTGAGTGCGGTCCGGGCAATGCTCTGTTGCTGGAGTTCGTCTGTGAGCAATTGACCGAAGTATTCAGTGCTTTCGGTCAGGCCAGCCTGCGGGCCGATGTGGTGGCTGATCGGGCTGCCAGCCAGGCTTTGGCGTGGTTGAAGAGTGATGCGGCAGTGGGCGAGCACCTGGCCGACCAGCTGTTGTTGCCCATGGCGCTGGCGGGCTCGGGCAGCTTTACGACACCACGCATGAGTGAGCATTTGCGCAGCAATATCGCTGTGATCGAAAGCTTTTTGCCGGTGCGGATCGATTGCCATGAGCGGTCTGAAAGCCTGCTGCAGGTAGAGTGTCGAACCCTCGCTTGAGCGTCCGTTTCGTCACGCACTGGATACTCGTCCCTCTATAAGCTCGATCAGCATCCTCACGGGTTCGCTCAGTTTTTCTTCGGCGCGATGCACCAGTCCCACATCTCGATGAAAGGTATGCGCTCCCAGTTCCAGGGCGCGCACTCCGGCTGGCCATTGCTGGTGGTCTGCTGTCTGGGGAATCAGGGCAACGCCTACACCATTGGCGACCAGCTTGATGATGGCTTCCAGTTCGTCCAGTTCACAGGTTTCGCGCAATGCAAAGTGCATCTGGCGCAGGAAGCGGTCGACCTGCCTTCCGCCGAAGGACGTGCGGTCATAGCGGATCAGGGGCTGGGTGGACAACAGTTCGGCCCAGTCATCGCCCGGCAGGTGGCTCGGAGCAATCAGGCGATAGGGTTCGCTGGCCAGTGCGGTCCAGCGCAGGTCGCTTTGCAGGGCGAACGGTGGGCGGATGATCGCGGCCATATCGATTTCGCCGGCATCCACGAGGTTGAGCAGTTGCATGGACACGCCGGGAATGACCCGGGTGCGGCACTGTGGCCACTGGTGGTGAAAGCTCGCCAGGGCGTCGGGCAGTAACGAGCGTTGTACCGAAGCAATGGCGCCGATGTTGAGCAGTATGCTTTCGGGCTGACCAGCCGCCGTTGAGCCCAGGTTGTTGTACAGGCGGATCAGTTCCTGAGCCTGCAGAAGGGTTTGATGCCCCATTTTATTGAGGTGCGCCGAGCGGCCCTTGCGCTCGAACAGCTGAAAGCCAAGCTCTGCTTCCAGGCGCTGCATTTGTGCGCTGACCGCAGCCTGGGTGAGGCCGATCCGGTTGCCTGCGGCGGCGAAGGTGCCTTCCTGTGCGACGGCGACCAGGGTCTTCAGCTCGCGAATCATTGATAAATCTCTTTTGTGAGTCTGAGAAATATATATTGATTTTATTGTCGAGTCGCGACTCCTATGATTTTTCAGCACACAAGCAGCAGACGGTAACCCGCTGTTCTGCCGATAAAACCAAAAGCCTGGAGTTTCTGATGAGTCTTTCTCCCTTTCACCTTGCGATTCCCGTTTATGACCTGGCGGCTGCTCGTTCCTTCTATGGCCAGGTGTTTGGTCTGGAGGAGGGGCGCTCCAGCGATCATTGGGTCGATTTCAATTTCTATGGCCATCAACTGGTGATCCACGAAGCCCCCAAGAATGCCGTGCAGGAAAGCGCTCACAGCAATCCGGTGGATGGGCATGATGTGCCTGTGCCGCATTTTGGCATCGTGCTGCAATGGGAGGAGTGGGAGGCTTTGGCTGAGCGTCTGAGGTCGTTCGAGACTCGCTTCGTGATCGAGCCTTACATTCGTTTCAAGGGGCTGGTGGGGGAGCAGGCGACCATGTTTCTGCTTGACCCATGTGGTAACGCGCTGGAGTTCAAGGCGTTCAAGGATATGGGGCAGTTGTTCGCGAAGTAGAAAAGGGTCAAGAGGAGGGGCGTGAAGCGCTATTGCTCAAGACAGAAAAAAGCCCCATCAAACCAGGTTTGATGGGGCTTTGGCATTACAGCGCCATATCAGTCGCTGCATTGCTCTCGCGTGGCTTGGCCGGGGCTGTCGCCGGAGCCGCTGCCGGAGCTGCAGAGCCGACAGCTGGAGGTGCTGGCAGTTGCAGGACTTCGCTGGTGTAAGCCCATTCCTTGGCAACCAGGTCAGGGTGTTCGTTCAGCTTCTTGCCGTAGCTAGGAATGATCTGGTGCAGCTTTTCCTGCCAGGCAGGGGTTGCAACCTTGTCCTTGAAGATCTTCTCAAGAACGCCCAGCATGATCGGAGCGGCAGTGGACGCACCTGGCGATGCACCCAGCAGGCCGGCCAGGCTGTTGTCCTTGGCGCTGACAATCTCGGTGCCCAGTTTCAGGACGCCGCCTTTCTCTTCGTCACGCTTGATGATCTGGACGCGTTGACCGGCTTGCCACAGGCGCCAGTCTTCTTTCTTGGCGTTCGGGAAGTATTCCTTCAGCGCCGCGAAGCGATCGTCATCGGACTGCATCAGTTGGCCAGCAAGGTACTCAACCAGTGGGTATTCCTTGATGCCGACTCGGGTCATTGGCCACACGTTGTGTGTTGTGGTGCTGGTCAGCAGGTCCAGGTAAGAGCCTTGTTTCAGGAACTTCGTGGAGAAGGTCGCGAATGGGCCAAACAGGATAACGCGCTTGCCGTCCAGGACGCGGGTGTCCAGGTGAGGAACCGACATCGGAGGCGCACCAACCGAAGCCTGGCCATAGGCCTTGGCCATGTGCATGTCTGCGATCTGTGGGTTTTCGGTCACGAGGAACGAACCGCCAACAGGGAAGGCGCCGTATTCCTGGGCTTCAGGGATACCCGACTTCTGCAGCAGGTGCAGAGCGCCGCCGCCAGCACCGATGAACACGAACTTGGCGTCGGTTTCGGTTTCCTTGCCGTCTTTCAGGTTCTTGTAGGAAACGCGCCATGAGCCATCAGCATTACGCTTGATGTCTTCCACTTCGCTCGACAGTTGCAGATTGAAGTTAGGCTGGTTTTTCAGGTGGCCCACGAACTGACGAGTGATTTCGCCGAAGTTCACGTCGGTGCCGATCGGAGTCCAGGTAGCCGCGATCTTCTGGTTCGGGTCACGCCCTTCCATCATCAGCGGAACCCACTTCTTGATCTGTTCCTGATCTTCGGAGTACTGCATGGCGCTGAACAGAGGGTTGACCTTCAGAGCGTCATAGCGCTTTTTCAGGAACGCAATGTTCTTGTCGCCCCACAGGAAGCTCATGTGCGGGGTGTAGTTGATGAACGAGCGCGGGTTTTTCAACACGCCGTTCTTGACCTGCCATGCCCAGAACTGGCGAGAGATCTGGAAGGATTCGTTGATTTCGATGGCCTTGGAGACGTCGATCTTGCCGTCTTTTTCTGGCGTGTAGTTCAGCTCGGCCAGAGCGGAGTGGCCAGTACCGGCGTTGTTCCAGCCGTTCGAGCTTTCCTGAGCGACACCGTCGAGGCGTTCAACCATTTCGATCGACCAGCCCGGCTCCAGCTCATTGAGCCAGATGCCCAGGGTCGAACTCATGATTCCCCCCCCGATGAGCAAAACGTCTACCTTTTTTGCCTCAGCCGCATGCAAGGGCATGAGACCCATCGACATAGCCAGGCCCAGTAGAGCCGTGTTCATTTTTTTCAACATTCTGTGATCCATATGATAAACGCCATCCGCCCTCTACTTCAGCTTGTGGGAGCTCCGGTATGTCGCAGGCAATGCCGCATGCGACAAACTCTCGCACCTACAAGGGCTAGAGGTGGACATACAAGGCCAATACAATAACGCTTTAGACCTCACTTTTATGTCCTCCTGCGCTGACTTCTTATCATCATTGGCTCAGCGGCTTGAGTGACACATAGTTCTGTTGGTGCAGCTTCGTGTGCAGGACAGAAATCTGTCCGTACATGGGTACCGCACCCATCAGCTTCCTCACGGAGCTCCGACGTCTGGTCGGCGCGCATAGACACGTCTGTGGTGTCTTTTGTCCGTCATCAAGGCTGTCGCGACATGCTCCGGTGACCTCTGCGTGTCATAAGCTCATCGTCGCCAGATTCGGCGACGACACGCATTTTCGCATAATGTTCACCTCTGGTGCGAGGTGCTATCACGTTCCAGCGCCTTATCCGGCAGACTCTGTCGTACGTGATGTCATCCAGAACCTGCTTTTTGCGACCCGATAACCTGAAGATCAGCGCGTTTTCCTGCCATTGATAGCAAGCTAAATATTACGGGATGTATCCCGCATTGTTGCCCGTTCGGGGTGCAGACCCGTTACGTACTGGCATTATCTGGGCCTTCCTGGCCATTTTCGGTGCCGCCTCGTCGCTTTTCGATATCCCTTGAGGGGCTCTGAATACGACGGTCTATGGGGTTTTCGGCTTCGCGAGGCCGAAGTTTAGGGTTTGCCATCGCGTTCGATGGCTATTTTCGTTCGGCGAGGGTCAGCCCGTTGGGCGGCAGCGGCAGGGCCGTCTTGTAAAGCACCTGCTTGAGGGCAAAACTGGAGCGGATATTGGCGACACCCGGGATCTTCGACAGGTGATCCAGGATGAATCGCTCCAGGTCCTGGATATTGGCCACCAGAATACGCAGCAGATAATCGGCATCGCCGGTCATCAGGTAGCATTCCATCACTTCCGGGCGGTCGGCCACGGCCTGCTCGAATACCTGCAAGGCACCCTCGACCTGCTTTTCCAGGCTCACATGAATGAAGACGTTCAGGTGCAGGCCCAGCACCTGAGGGTCCAGCAAGGTCACCTGACCCTTGATCAGGCCGGCTTCTTCCATCGCCTTGACCCGATTGAAACAGGGCGTGGGCGAAAGGTTGACCGAGCGCCCCAGGTCCGCGTTGGTGATGCCGGCGTCCTGCTGCAGGGTGTTGAGAATGCTGATATCGGTCCGGTCCAGTTTTTTCAAGAGAATAAACCTCTGCGAAATCGTGATCTGGCAGAGATTACATCTTGAATATGCCGAATTGATAGCCAAGAAGGGAGAAACTTTCTCCAGGGCCGATAGGTAAAATTTTTCCCTCTGAACGCGCTTCCATGAGGGTGAAACATGACTGACGCAAGCAAGCACAACGCCATGGTGACGGAGTCGACCCATTCGCAGAGTCTGGTGTCTTCACCCAAGGCCAAGGGCGTGCTGTTGCTGGTCATGGCGATCCTGATCTGGGGCGCGAACTGGCCGGTCATGAAGGTCGGTCTGGAACACATCACCCCCGTCTGGTTTTCAACCCTGCGCTTTGCTTCCGGGGCCGTCTGCCTGTTTGCCTTGCAGATGGTGACCGGCAAGCTGCGTTTGCCGACACGGCAGGATCTGCCGCTGATCCTCAGTGTCGGTCTGTTGCAAATGTTGACCTTCACCGTGCTGGGCGCGGTTGCCATGACGGAGGTCCCGGCAGGGCGATCAGCTGTTCTGGCCTATACGACTCCGCTCTGGGTGACGCCCATTGCGGTTCTGTTCCTGCGGGAAAAACTGTCTACGCGACAGTTGATCGGTACGGTGCTGGGGGGCGTCGGCGTCTGCATCCTGTTCAACCCCCTGACGCTGGACTGGGGTAATGGTGCGTTGGTGAAAGCCAACCTGATGCTGCTGGCTGCGTCGTTCTGCTGGGCCATGTGCATCCTTCACCTGCGTTATTCGCGCAACACCACCAGTGCCTATCAATTGGCGCCCTGGCAGATGCTGATTGCCACTGTGCCATTGATCGCTCTGGCTTATCTGACGGAAGGGCCTTTTACGGGGGACGGTTCGCGAACCCTGTGGGAAATCCTGATCTTCATGGGGCCGCTGGCCACGGCGTTCTGCTTCTGTGCCGTGAACGCTGCGAGCATGCGACTCTCGAGCACCAGCATGTCGACGGCCATGCTGGGGGTTCCGGTGGTGGGGCTGCTGATGTCGGTGATCTTCATGGGTGAGCAACTGACCATGACACTGATTGCCGGAATCATGGCGATCATTGGCGGCATTCTGATCGTCACGGTCAAACGCCCGTTGTCAGCCTGACGGCAGGGTTCCTTCAGAGGCGGTAGCGCAAGGCTTCCACCAGCAGGGCAAAGGCCGGTGACGTCTGTCGACGGCTGGGGTAATAAAGGTGGAAGCCGCTGAAGAGCGGGCACCAGTCTTTCAGGACCTGCACCAGTTCCCCGCTGGCAATGTGGGGTTCGACGATATCGGCGGGGATATAGCTCAGGCCGAATCCATCCAGTGCGGCGTCCAGCAACTGATAGACGCCGTTGTGGGTCACCTGGCCGGATACCCGGACATTCAGGCTTTCCTGGCCCTTGGCAAACTCCCAGGCATATATTCCGCCATGCGTCGGTAGCCGCAGGTTATTGCACAGATGCGCTGTGAGCTCCCGCGGGGTTTCGGGATGTGGGCGGCTGGCAAAGTAGTGTGGCGAGCCGACCACGGCCATGCGCATGTCGGGACCGATGCGTGTGGCGATCATGCCTTGCGCGACAGCTTCCCCCAGCCTGATGCCGGCATCGAAGCCCTGGGCGGCAATGTCCACGAAGTTGTAGTCGCAGCAGACTTCCACGGAAATGTCCGGGTATTGCTGAAGAAAGGTTTTCAGCATGGGGCGCAGAAGGATATCCAGCGAGTAGTCCATCGCGCTGATGCGGATATTGCCGGCCGGCTTGTCGCGCAACTCGCTCAGCGCAGCGAGTTCAACCTCGATCTCCTCGAAGCGCGGGCCCACCGTTTGCAGGAGTCGCTGGCCGGCTTCCGTGGGCGATACGCTTCGTGTCGTGCGCGTCAGCAGTCGTAGCCCCAGCCGAGCCTCGAGGCCTCGCACCGTATGACTGAGTGCCGACTGGGAAACCCCCAGTTTGGCGGCTGCCCTGGTAAAGCTTCGCTCGCGCGCGACAGCAAGAAAGGCGAGCAGATCGTTGGCGTTTTCCCGAAGCACTAATGAGTCTCCTTCATAGGTGTTAGCCGATTCTAGCGGCTAAACATAAGAGTGTGCAGCTGATAGATTGAATCGTGCCGCCACTCTGCAATCGCACGGACCTGTATGCAGAGGCATCACGCAGCGGCATTTCATGTCTGAATGGAGGACTGCACTTGAAGAAGCTTGCAGCAACAGCGCTTTCACTTTCTCTTCTGGCGGCTGAGGCCCATAGCGAGACAGGCCCGGCCCTGACCGTGACCCCAAACGGCTCCCAGCCTTCGGTCAGAGGGCCAGCAGACTATTTCACGGGGCAGGTGCGAGTGGACTCGCCCTTCAAGGGCACGGGGGATGCGCGGGTAGGGGGCGCAACCGTGACCTTCGAGCCGGGAGCTCGCACGGCCTGGCATACCCACCCTCTGGGCCAGACCCTGATCGTGACTGCCGGTACGGGACTGGTTCAGCAGGAAGGGCAGCCGATCAAGGTCATTCGCCCCGGCGATACAGTGTGGATTCCGCCTTATGTCAGGCATTGGCACGGTGCAACGGCGACAACCGGCATGACTCACATTGCCATTGCCGAGGCTCTGGATGGCAAGGTCGTCGACTGGATGCAGCAGGTCAGTGATCAGGAATACGCCCGGGCTGCCGAGCTGCGTCCCTGAGGATGTGTCATCAACGCTTCCGGGTGTATTTCATCGTTTCGGCGTGAAGATGCTCGGGCGTATCGGCATCGCGTACGGTGCCAGGATCATCCGTTTCCATGACGTCACAGGCCGGGGTATGGGCTGCAAGCAATGCCCTGGCACCCTGGTCGCCTTCGAGTGACAGCAGCTCCGGCCAGAACTGACGGCCAATGATCACTGGATGCCCGCGTTGCCCGGCATGAAGGGGCAATGCGATACGCTGCGGGTCAGCCATCCGGGCGAGACGGCTCAAGGTGTCCGGCCTTAGCCATGGCATGTCGGCCAGGAGAATGGCAGCGGCGCTGGCGGATGAGGACATCAAGGCCTGAATACCGCTGGCCAGGCTGTGCCCCATGCCGAGATGGGCCTGTTCGCTGCGCACGATATGAACACCGTGCGCAATCCCCAGCGACTGCACATCGTCATCGCTGCGCAGCACGAGCCAGACGTCAGTGAAAGCCTGCCGGGCGTTGTCGAGGCTGGTTTGCAGCATGCTGCGACCGTCGGGCAATCGCGCGAGGCGTTTATCGCCAGCAAAACGTTTGCTGCGCCCGGCCGCCAGCATGAGGCCGATTACAGGAGATGCAGATTCATTCATCCGGAGCCCTTCAAGGCAAGATCGGGATTTGAACGAGGATCATAGAGGAATGCCATGCGTCCATTAAGTACATGGCATGGAATAAGGCCGTGAACTGTATTCATCAAGTGCAGCACGCAGCCCTTTCGGAACTGGACAGGCCGTCAGTAGAATGCCCCATCGCGCTCCCGAATGACTTGGATAAGACGCACGCTCTCACGAGGTTCCAGTGGAAAACCCCATTCGCCCAGTCGAACTGGAAAAGGCCTATCGATTGTTGAATCACGGCCCTGTCGTGCTGGTTTCTGCCAGCCATGACGGCATGGATAACGTCATGTCGGCTTCATGGTCCTGTGCCCTGGATTTTTCTCCGCCCAAGGTCACCGTAGTTATCGACAAGATGACCCTGACCCGCGGCCTTATCGAGAAGAGTGGCTATTTCGCCTTGCAGGTTCCTACAGTGGAGCAGGCGCAACTGACCTATGAAGTGGGCACCCGAAGCCTTGGCGACATGCCGGACAAGCTTGAGCGGTCGAGTGTCGAACTGTTTCGCGTCGAGGGGCATGAAACGCCGCTGGTGGCCGGGTGTTCGGCCTGGCTGATCTGCAGGCTCATCCCCGAGCCGCATAACCAGCAGACCTATGATCTGTTCATCGGCGAAGTCGTCGAAGCCTGGGCCGACTCGCGGGTATTCAAGGATGGGCACTGGCTGTTCGAGACGGCCGACCCGCGCTGGCGCAGCCTGCACTACATCGCAGGCGGGACGTTCTACGCCATCGGTGACCGGGTTCTGGTGGAAACCGGCGAGAAAGAATAAAAGGTATGGAAAACGGGGAGCGCAAGGCTCCCCGATTCATGCTCCCGTCAGCGGCGATCCCGCCACACGGTCTGGGCGTTGCAGAACTCACGCACCCCGAAATGTGAAAGCTCACGGCCAAAGCCGCTTTTCTTCACGCCACCGAAGGCGACACGAGGATCTGAAGCGCAATAGCCGTTGATGAACACGCCACCTGTTTCCAGCTCATCGGCCAGTTGTTCGGCCAGTTCGACATTGCGGGTGTAAATGGTCGACGTCAGGCCGAACTCGCTGTCGTTGGCCAGTTCCAGCGCATGCCGGGCATCACGGGCCGTGATGATGGAGGCCACCGGGCCGAACAACTCCTCCTTGAAAGACGTCATCCGGTCGGTGACATCGCCCAGCACCGTCGGCTCGTAGAAATTGCCTGCACCTTCGACCTTATGGCCACCCAGCAGCAAGGTCGCGCCTTCGGCCAGTGTGGCTTGCACTTGCTGGTCCAGTTCGTCACGCAGATCGAAACGGGCCATGGGGCCGATGTAGGTTTCGGTGCTCAAGGGATCACCCATGGCCAGCAGGCGTGTGGCTTCGACGAACTTGCGGGTAAAGGCTTCGACGACACCCTGCTCGACGATCAGGCGCTTGGCCGCTGCGCAGACCTGGCCGGTGTTCTGATAACGGCCGATCACGGCCGCTTTCACGGCTTCGTCCAGATCGGCATCGTTGAGCACGATAAAGGGATCGGAGCCCCCCAGTTCCAGGACGCATTTTTTCAACGCAGCCCCGGCCTGTGCGCCAATGGCGGTACCGGCCCGCACGCTGCCGGTTAGCGTCACGGCAGCGATGCGCGGATCGGCAATGGCTTTGGACACGCCTTCCTGGGTGGCGTTGATGACTTCAAACACGCCCTCCGGAAAACCGGCCTGCCTGATGGCATCACGTATCAGGTAGGCGCAGCCCATGACATTGGGCGCATGTTTGAGCACATAAGTATTGCCCGCCAGCATCACCGGAACGGCACCGCGCAGCACCTGCCAGACCGGAAAGTTCCAGGGCATGACCGCCAGGATCGGCCCGAGCGGACGGTATTCGATACGCGCCTTGTCGTGCTCGACCAGAGTCGGTTCGGGGGCCAGCATGGCCGGGCCGTGACTGGCGTACCACTCGCAGAGCTGGGCACATTTTTCGATTTCGCCACGGGCCTGGGCGATGGGCTTGCCCATTTCCCGGGTGATCATGCGGGCCATGGGCTCGGCGTTATCGCGTAGCACCTTGCTTAATGCAATCAACCGCTGTGCGCGCTCATCGACACTGTGGCGTTTCCAGCGTGCAAAACCGGCAGAGGCTTGTGAGAGCACGGCATCCAGTGCCGATTCTGATTCAAAGGCATAGTGGCCGATCTGTTCCCCGGTGGCCGGGTTGATCGAGATTGCATGGGTGTGGCTGGAAACAGTGGTCATGGCGCCATCCTGTCTGGAGTGGAGAAGTGGGGCCAGAATACCGGGGTGCTAATTTTCCTTAAACTGAATAATAATGATCGTATCGTTCACGTTTGGAGAATGAAGTGGATCTTGTCCAGCTGGAAATATTCAAGGCCGTGGCCGAGCAGGGCAGCATCAGCGCGGCTGCCCAACACATTCATCGGGTGCCCTCGAACCTGACCACACGCATCAAGCAACTGGAGCAGGACCTGGGAGTCGATCTGTTCATCCGGGAAAAACATCGCCTGCGCCTGTCACCGGCGGGCTGGAATTTCCTGGACTACGCCCGGCGTATCCTCGCGCTGGTGGAAGAGGCTCGTGTGGCGGTTTCCGGTGAAGAGCCCCAGGGGCCGTTTGCCCTGGGGTCGCTGGAAAGTACGGCGGCCGTGCGCATCCCGGCGCTGCTGGCGGCCTACAACCAGCAATACACCAGGGTCGAGCTGGACCTGTCCACCGGGCCATCGGGGACCATGATCGACGGTGTGCTGTCCGGTCGGCTGGTGGCGGCGTTCGTGGACGGCCCGGTGCTGCATCCGGCGCTGGAAGGCGTGCCGGTTTTCGAGGAGGAAATGGTGCTCATCGCTCCGCTCAACCATGCGCCCGTCACACGGGGGCAGGATGTGAATGGCGAGAGCATCTACGCCTTCCGCGCCAACTGCTCATACCGTCATCACTTTGAAAGCTGGTTCAGCGAAGACGCCGCCGTGCCGGGCAAGATCTACGAAATGGAGTCCTACCACGGCATGCTGGCCTGTGTCAGTGCCGGTGCCGGCCTGGCGCTGATGCCGCGCAGCATGCTCGAAAGCATGCCGGGATGCCGCACCGTGAGCATCTGGCCGTTGTCCGAGAAGTTTCGCGTCCTGCACACCTGGCTGGTGTGGCGCAGGGGGACGGTTTCCCAGAGCCTGACCCGGTTTGTCGAGTTGCTGGAGGCGCGGGGTGAGTCGATCCGAAACTAACGGCTTCAATGATGTGCCGAATGGCGATCTGAAGGTGTCATCTATGGGCCTTTTTCTTTTGTTTCAGGAGCGCCTCGTTGGCTTGTAATAACCTTCCTCTCGTTCTCTTGCCCGGTCTGTTGAACGATGAGCGACTCTGGGCGCATCAGACAGCGGCCTTCGAGTCTTCACGCAGCGTGTTCGTGGCGGATCTTTCCCGGGATGACAGCATCGCGCAAATGGCTCGGCGTACGCTGGAGCAGGCTCCGCCATTCTTTGCGCTGGCAGCCTTGTCCATGGGCGGATACGTGGCGATGGAAATCATGCGTCAGGCTCCCGAGCGGGTCAGGGCACTGGCGCTGTTCGACACCATGGTCCGGCCAGACAGCGAGGACCGGGCCAGGGTCAGGCGTGGGCTGCTGGAACTGGCGCAACTGGGCAAGTTCATGGGCGTGACGCCTCAACTGCTGCCACGGATCATACATCCCCGTTGCCTGGGCACCGCGGCTGCTCAGGAGGTCATGGACATGGCACAGGCCATTGGCCGGGAAGGTTTCATCCGCCAGCAGCAGGCGATCATCGACCGTCAGGATTACACTGCGCTTCTGCAGGCGATCAGCGTGCCGACCCTGGTCGTTGTCGGCGAGAACGACGAAATCACCCCGTTGGCAGAGTCGCAATTCACCCATGACGGCATTGCCGGTTCACGGCTGGTTGTCCTGCCCGAGTGCGGGCATCTGCCGCCACTGGAGTACCCGGAGCGCACCACCGAATTGTTGCAGGAGTGGCTGAACACCATCTAACCGTGGGAGCGAATTCATTCGCGAATGACGTCACCACAGCCATCGAATATTCTCACCCGGAATACCGCTTCGTGAATGAATTCACTCCTACCGAGGATGGATTGGCAGGCTGATAGCCTTGCGCTATGTTGTCCTCCTGATTTCCCCCAAGGTATCTGCCGATGTCATGCCCGCAAGTCTGTGCCGGAGCCACGTTGCAATGCAGCTTTGGCGCGGCGCCTACGGTTCTGAACGTGTTGCCGACCAATCGCGTGCTGACCAGCAGCATGCCGGCGGCGACCATCATGGATCATATCCCGCTGGTCAATATCCCCACCTTCGGCATGTGCATGAGCACGGCCAATCCCATGGTGATTGCCGCCACGGCAGCGGCATTGGGGGTATTGACGCCCATGCCCTGCATTCCTGCGACGGCATCACCCTGGATTCCGGGAGGTGCGCCGACGGTATTATTGGGCGGCATGCCCGCCATCGACTCCAACAGCATGTTGATGTGCAACTGGGCCGGGGTGATCAAGGTTGTGATGCCGGGGCAGATGCAGATGTTGATTCCCTGACCTGCGCAGATTGATTGTTTTCAAGGATGAATAGATGAGTGCAGTGCTTTCCATTGCCGTCAGTGCCGTAGCGCTGGCACTGGCTTCCCGACTGATGAACGTGGCGCTGAGTATCGTGCCGGTCATACTGGTTGCCGCGTTTTCCTACGGTATGGGCCTGATGCTGGAGGGCAACACGCAAACGGTGCGCATTACCGTGGTGATAGTCGGGCTGCTGATCTCCGTCGCGGGGCTGAAGCGCTTTACCGGCGAAAGCACCTGGACGGTCATCAAGCTGATGGTGGTATGGATCATCGTATCGGTGCTGGTGGTTCAGGCCGTCATTCAGATTCTGTGAAGGCTGGGCGCACGAGCTGTGTTCAGTTTTGTGCGCCCGACTGATGTGCAAGCTCGTTGCCGGACTAGCCTTGGATCTTTTCAAATTTTACAAGCTGTGCTTTCAGGTAATTGAGCTGTTGGCTGGTAAAGCCCAGGTTGTGGTCCAGGTTGCGATTTTTTATTTCGGTGATTTGAGCGTTGGTCGTGATGTTGCCAATCTGCGCAAAGCCTTCGCGATGCAAGGCGACGACCGATGCGGTGCCCTGCACACCTGCCTCCTGATGGGGCTTGAGTACGGCTCCGAGATCGGACGCCAGCCCGGTTGAGAATGTCAGCTTGATGATGATTGCGCTGTCGTCGGTGGCGTTCTCATTGCCGAATGCCATGACTTTGAGCAACGAGGAGGACATCCAGTAGCGATAGAGGTTGGTGGGGATGTGGTCGAAGACCGGTTTGAAGGGGTCGGGCTTTCCGTTGATTGCATTCCATTCGCTTGCCGATATCTTGCGGTAGTAAACAGTGGGCACGCAGGTGCCGGATACTTTGAGCATCTTGTCGAAGCTGTTGGCGTCGAACATCGTGGTACCGTGCCACAGATCTGCGAGAGCGTCCCGGGTCTTGGCCAGCATGCGCTGCTGGCTGTCCATATTACGCCACTGGATATACAGGTTTTTGGGGATATAGGGGTTGTGGGGGAGATGGCCCTGGTTATGGATCTCGGTCATCGACGGATTCCACTTGTTTGTCTTGTTGCCTGTGCGCATTGGATGCTTCCTTGGATACGTGTGAGGTGGTAGCGGTCAGGATTACGTAGCCGACACATTATTCATCCACCACCAGCGCAAGCGTGAAACCGGTTTGCCCTTGGCGTCCAGCGGGCGGCCGTCATCGGCGAATTGTTGTTCCTGATCCAGCAATTGGCCATTCAGGTAGCGGGCCTTGAAGGACGCCTGGCCATTGGTATGGAAACGCTGATAAAGCCCGTCGCGTACGCCGTCCTTGTACTCTTCCAGCTCCGCCAGTTGCCCGTCAGGGTAATGAATGCTGGCCTCGCCATGCAGCAGGCCCATGCGGTAGGTGGCCCGGCGCTGTAGCAGCCCTTCGGGCGAATAGAAATTCGCGACGCCATGCAACTTGTCGTTCACGTAAGGCAATTGCGCGGAAACCCGGCCATTGGGGTGATAGGTGAGGCTCATGCCCTGCAACTCGCCCTGGCTGTAATTCAGGTTGGCCAGCGGGCGGTCGTTTTCTTCGATCCGCAAAGGTCCGTCCAGTTGGCCATCATCCAGGCGTCCGGCAAGCTGCGCATCGCCGCTTTGTACATCCACTGCTTCAGTCCTGGCCATCGTTCAGCACCTTAATTGACTTGGACCAGGCCGCCCTTGAGGGTCAGCATGCCGCCGCCATCGACGGTCTGGGACGCCGCGGCCTTGTTGGTCAGGCTGATGCCCGCGTCGTTGGTCAGGGTCGTGCCTGCCTTGTTTTCCAGGGATGTACCGGCCTGATTGGTCAGGGCCGTTCCCGCTTTCTGGGTGATCGAGGTGCTGGCCTGCACAGCCAGATCGGCACCGCTCTTGATCGTGAAACTGCCACCGCTTTCCAGGGTGATGGTACCGCTGACCTTGAGGGTCAGGTTGCCGTCCACGGTCAGGCTGTAATTGCCCGTGACTTTATCCGTGTAGTTGCCGCCGGTGCTGTGGGTCTGATTACCGCCGACTGTTACGGTGCGAGTGTCTTTCACGTCCAGCGTATCGCTGCCGGTCTGGATGGTGACGCTGCGCTTGCCCTTTTCCAGGGTGATGGTTTCGTCACCTTCCTTGACGGTACGAGTACGGGCGTTCTGGACGGTCAGGGTTTCATCGTGGCCGACGGTGACCGTGGTGTCGTTGAGCACATTGGTCTTGAAGTCTTTCTGGGCTTGCAGAAAGACTTCCTCGGCATCCTTCTTGTCCTCGAAACGCAGCTCGTTGAAACCGCCGCCGCCCTTGGACGAGTTGGTCTTGATCCCCGATTGTGTCTGGTTGGCGGGCAGGGCATAAGGCAGGGCGTTGTCGCCGTTGTACACACAACCGCTGACCAATGGCCGGTCCGGGTCGCCGTCGATAAAGGTGACGATCACTTCCTGGCCGATACGCGGTACGAACTGCATGCCGAAGCCCTTGCCGGTCCAGGGCAGTACCACACGCACCCAACAGGAGCTGGTTTCATCGTTCTTGCCATCGCGGTCCCACGGGAACTGGATCTTGATCCGACCATATTCGTCGGTCCAGATTTCCTCGCCGGACTTGCCGACCACGGTTGCCGTCTGGGTGTGCATGCGCGGCTTGGGCATCAGCCGTGCCGGGCGAAAGGTCGTGGCCTTGGGGATGGCCTCGAAACGGTTGCGATAACCTTCATGGCTGGCTTCGTGAGTGACTGCCGTCACCACCCAGTCGATATTCAGGGTCGTATCGTCATGGCCGCTCAGGGTGAAATAGTGCCCCGGCACCAGCCAGCGGCAGTCGCTTTCACCGACAAAGCGTTTCTCCTGACTGCGCAGGCCATCGACCCGTTGCTTGGTCAAGGCATCGCCCCGCGCCTTGGCGATATAACCGCCGGGATGCTCATACATCGACAACGGCCCGGCCTTGGCTTCGGCCTTGCTGTAAAGCGACGTGGTGGGCGTGGTGAACTCATAGTCCGACGCCGAATACACCCCGGAAACCGCCTGCAACACCAGTTGCCCGGAACGAATCCCGTGCAGTTCCCGATTGCCTATGCCCTGACCCAGGTACTTCACCGCCGGCCCGTTGGGAATCGCCGGAAACGCATCATTGTTGTCCGCCAGCACCAGCGTGTGTTTGCCTTCCTCATGGGTGAAAAACCAGAAAATCCCTTCCTCTTCCAGCAACCGCGACACGAATGCAAAATCGGTTTCGCCGTACTGCACGCAATACTCACGCGGCGTGTAACTGCCGGTCAGCGACAGCTTGTAATCGGTGAAACCATGGTCGGTGAAGATCGACGTCACGATGTCCGATGTGGAGAGGTTCTGAAATACCCGGTTATTGCTCGCCAGCGTCAGCCACCACAACCATGGCCGCAACAACACCTGATACCGATCTGCCGTGGCGTCAGCCGGAAGCTGCCGGATCTCCGCCACCAGTGCATCCATCGGCCGCAGCATCGCATCGTTATGCAGCGTCGCAGTAACGTGAGTGGCGATGGCAGAAGTCAGCGTCAACGGGGTATCCGCCTGACCATGCAGGAAATACTGCCCCAGAGCATTGAGGGATTCCTCACCGCTGACTGACTCGGGGTACAGCTCGGTGAGGGCTGAGCCGGTCAGGGAGAGGGTGGTTGTGGTGTCGGTGGAGCGGGGCATTGAATATTCCTAACGCTGAATATTAACCAAACATGCGACCAATCATGCTTTATCTAAACTACTCACATTCCATTTTTTCAATGAGGTCGAACTGCGCCCAGACAGGTGCATGGTCCGACGTGTTGCTTTTGATGCTTTTTATTTCTTCTTTTGAGGTCAGTGGCATGCCAAACATGTTTACGGCTGTGGTGAGTTGGTTATCCACGCTTGCTGAAAGAAGTTTTATCTCTCGATAAAAAATTGCATCGTAAGGACTGTCTTCGCCCGTAAGATTTACCCGTAGGCTGCTGTCGTTGGTGATGGCTAAATCAAACTCAGGTTGCAGGACGGTATGTACCGTGCGGGTATCCATGTTGAAGTCACCGCATATGATTGTTGGGTAGTCAAGCAGACCTTTTATCTGTTTAAGATAGATGATTTCGTCTTTGTGCATCTCAGAAGGATTAGGGGCGTGATAGCAAACTACAGAAAAAATCTTTTTGGGCGAAAGACGCGGTGAAAACAGCATCATTCCGGGTACACGGTTTTTGAATGGAAGGATTTGATTTTGTGCGTTGAAGTTTACTAGCGATGCTTGATTAACGTCAGCGACTCTATCCGTTCTCCATAAGAACGCATAAAGCTCACCTTTGTTGCTTTCCTTGTAGGCGTTGCCTCCCGTCATACTGCACGCCCAGGTTTCTCCTAGTCTGACACAAAGTTCATAAATGGCAGCCGCACCCTGGCTGTCTTCATAGTGCTCTCCAAAGATAGGAGATTTAACTGATGGGCGGACCTCCATGACGACCAATATGTCAACATTTCGTGAAATTACGGTTTCAACTATATGTTCGATCCGAGCGAGCTGGTCAGACATGCTTTTATGGATGGCATAGTTAAACTGCTTAATATTCCAGCTCATAATGATCATGTTGATCTGTATCCTTTGATCAATATTGATTCTTTAGTGGTGGCGTTCAATTCACTCCAACACCCACTCCGCCAACTTCCCCGTCACCTGTTTCATCAATACATTCTCAATATCCCTCGCTCCAGCCCCACTGCATTTCGCCAATACGGCCTTGACAATCCCGTTATCAAAATCAAACTGCTTGCCCGTCGCAGCCTTGTACCGACCACGCAGTTTCTCCAGTTTGGCCAGCACGATCCCTTCCAGCGTCGCTTCGTCCAGCGGGTGATAAGGCACGACGGTCATGCGGGCGAGGAAGGCGGGGCGGAAGGCTTGTAGCAGGACTTTGTGCAGGCGTTCGTTGAACGGGTCGCTGTCGAGTTCGGCGGTCGGGGTGTCGAGGATCAGTTCGGCGCCGACGTTGCTGGTGGCGAGCATGACGGTGTTCTTGAAGTCCACCACCAGACCGGTGCCGTCTTCCATGACGCCTTTGTCGAACACGTTGTAGAAGGCTTCCAGCACGTCCGGGTGGGCTTTTTCGATTTCGTCGAGCAGCACCACAGAATAGGGTTTGCGGCGGACTGCTTCAGTGAGTACGCCGCCGGTGCCGTAACCGACGTAGCCGGGTGGCGCGCCCTTGAGTTGGCTGACGGTATGGGCTTCCTGGTATTCCGAGAGGTTGATGCTGATCAGGTTGCGCTCACCGCCGTACAGGGCGTCGGCCAGGGCGTAGGCGGTTTCGGTCTTGCCGACGCCGGTAGGGCCGGGGAGCAGGAAGACGCCCACCGGTTTCTGCGGGTCGGTCAGACCGGCGCGATAGGCTTGCAGGCGTTGGGCGATGGTGTCGAGGGCGGCTTTCTGGCCCATGACCCGCTGGCCCATGCGCTGCCCAAGAGTCCGTACGGCGTGGGCCTCGTCGGCGAGCATCTTGCCGACCGGAATGCCGGTCCAGCCTGCAATCACGGCGGCGACGGTCTTGGAGTCGACCTGTTCCGGCACCAGCGGATCGTCCTGGCGAATCGCATCCAGACCGGCTTCCAGACGCACCAGTTCCGAGGCCAGGTAATCGATGCGGCTGTCGGTGTCCGGGTCGCGTTTGGCGAGGTCGGTATTGGCGTCCACGCGTTCGCTCAGGGCGAGCAGTTCGCGGCGGGTTTCCAGCAACTCGCGCACGGCTTCACGTTCTTCGCCCCAGCGCACTTCCAGTTCATGAATGGCTTGCAGGTTGCTGGTGGATTCGCTTTCCAGGGTGGTAATGCGTTCCCGATGATCGAGGCCGGTGGCCTGTTCGCGGCGCAGGCGTTCGAGTTCTTCCTTCAGACTTTGTTGGCGATGGCGCAGGCTTTCCAGTGGCGGCGGTACGTCATGCTGGCCAAGGGCGACACGGGCGCAGGCGGTGTCGAGGATGCTGATGGCCTTGTCCGGCAACTGTCGCCCGGAGATGTAGCGGTGGGAGAGTTTCACCGCATCGTGAATGGCCGCATCCAGCACTTGCACGCCATGGTGCTGTTCCAGTTTGGTCGCCACGCCACGCAGCATTTCCACGGCGGTGGCTTCGTCCGGCTCTTCAACCTGTACCAGCTGGAAGCGCCGGGCCAGGGCCGGGTCTTTCTCGAAATACTTCTTGTATTCCATCCAGGTGGTAGCGGCCAGGGTGCGCAGTTCGCCGCGAGCCAGGGCGGGTTTGAGCAGGTTGGCGGCGTCGCTGCCGCCTTCCGCGCCACCGGCACCGATCAGGGTGTGGGCTTCGTCGATAAACAGGATGATCGGCTTTTCCGCGCTGCGCACTGCATCGATCACGCCTTTGAGACGCTGCTCGAATTCGCCTTTTACACCGGCACCGGCTTGCAACAGGCCGAGGTCGAGCACCCGCAGGCTGACATCCTGCAAGGACGGTGGTACATCCCCGGCGGCAATGCGCAAGACCAGGCCTTCGACCACGGCGGTCTTACCCACGCCCGGCGCACCCACCAGAATCGGGTTGTTCTGGCGACGGCGCAGCAGGATGTCGATGCACTGACGGATTTCCCCGTCGCGGCCGACAATCGGGTCGATGCGTCCGGCGTGGGCATCGGCGGTCAGGTCCTGGGTGTATTGATCGAGGGTCGAGCTTTCAACCGCTCGCTCCGGAGCTTTGCCGGGTTGGTTCGGTGCTGCACTGGCAATGTGTTCGCGAGAGGCCTGTGCCCATTCCTGCAAGTTGTTACGCAGGACATCCTTGGGAATGCGCAGCAACGAGGACGCGCTGTTGAGCAACAGGCTGCGGCGTTCGTCGCGGTCCAGCAGGGCCAGCAGCAACAGCCCTGAGCGAATGCTTTGCTGACCCATGACGCTGGCCTGCACCACGGTGTCTTCCAGCAGGCCGATGGTCTGTGTCGACAGTGCCGGAGTACGGGTACTGCCGGATTTGAACAGCTCCAGGGCCTTGTTGATCTCGGCGGTCAGCGCGTCACGCTCCAGGCCGAAACGCGGCAGCAGGCAGGCCAGGTCACCGCCTTCGATATCCAGCAGTTCCAGCAACAGGTGTTCGATTTCAACGTAGTGATGGCCCCGTTGCAGGCAGCGTTGCGCGGCGCGTTCCAGAGCGCGGCGGCTGTCGGCATTGAGGCGTGCTATCAGGCTGCCAAGTTCCATGTTCAGGCCATCTCCGGTTGGCGCAGCCGGGTATCGATACGCTGCAATGCTTGAGTGGGGGTCTTGCGCAGGCCACCGTTCCAGTTGAGGGTTGGTGGGTTTTCCCGGTTCATGAGCATGGGCTCGGCACCGGCCACCAACAAGGTCAGCGAGCAGTCCAGGTCGGGGCCGAAATACAGGGCGGCCATACCGGCCAACTGTTGATGGGCCTCGCCTTCGGGCAGCAGGCGTCTGGCCTGTTCGTTCTGCAACGGGCCGATGGTCAGGCGAATACCGGCATGTTCATCCCATACGCGGGTTCCGGCGATGGCGGTGCTGCCCAGTTTCAGGTTGCGGCCACCGGGTTTCAGCAGGCTGCGACTGGCGGGCGGAATGCTGCGCCAGGCACCTTCATAGGCGCTGACCTGCACCGGCAGGCCAAAGTGCTGACGCACGATGGCAGCGAAACCGGCCAGTGAGCGGCGGCCGTTGGCGTACAGGGCGCTGCGGGCCATGATGGCGGCATCGGGCAGTGCCTGGCGTTCCTGCAAGGGCTTGGGCAGCAGGCCAGTCAAGGCTCGCAACTGTGCCTGTACCGGACTGGCCGAGGGTACGGTGAAACCCAGCGCCACGCGATGCTTGCGCAGCACCCGGTAGAGCAGGCTGAGCAGGCGATGCTGGAACAGGTCGAGGAATTCAGCGGGGGCATGGTCCTTGGCGCGGGCGCGTTGTTGCAGCCATTCCTGAAAGGCATAGGGCAGCGGGCCATCGGGGCCGCCCAGACCGAAGACCGGGGTGGTCAGCACCGGTTGCTGGCCGGGTTCCTGGGTCAGGTTCTCGACCTGGCTGGAGGCAAACAATGGCGTCAGCGGGCCGCGCAGGCGGATGGCTTCGGCCTGGGGCGAGGTGCCGGTACCCAATGGCGAGGCCTGTGGGTGCTCGCGCTCCAGAATCAGCAAGGCCTGCAACAGCTCGAAAGCCTGTGGTGACTTGCGCAGGGCCTCGCTCAGAGGGACAGGGGCATGCCGGCCTGGGGTTGCCATGTCTTGACCTCCTTGTCCGAGTTGACCAGCACCGTACGCACGAAGCGGTTGGCTGTGGCGTAGAGCGAGAAGAATTGCGCCAGCACGGCCGAGAACAGCACCGCGCTATTGCCGACGAAATGTTCCGGGTCCAGTTGCAGGCTGACTTCCAGCCCGTTGCGCCAGCCGCGCCAGGCATCTTCCCCGACCTGAGCGATGACCCGCTCGCAGTCCAGTTTCTGCAGGCCTTCTATCTGCCGACGGGCGCTGGCCTC
The DNA here is from genome assembly GCF_044748865.1 of Pseudomonas sp. NPDC089734. NCBI lineage: Bacteria > Pseudomonadati > Pseudomonadota > Gammaproteobacteria > Pseudomonadales > Pseudomonadaceae > Pseudomonas > Pseudomonas sp. NPDC089734. The sequence continues at coordinate 154,391 of NZ_JBIVGV010000005.1, forward strand.
GTCGCGCAGGTTATGCAGGCTGAGGATTTCCTTGAGGGCTTCCAGCGCCTTGGGACCTTCCACCAGTGACAAGTGATTGAGGGTCAGTTGCGACACCAGACGCCAGCGTGATTCGCCATTGAGGTGTGGTGTGCTTTGCGAGCAGGGCGGGTTGACCAGACTGGCCCTGGCCACCGGCCCCGGTCGCTCGAAGCTCAGGGGCGTTCCGGCACTCAGGCTCTGGGCCAGATGGCGATTGGTACAGAGCAGTTCGGCGGTCACGCTGTAGTCGGGGGCGTTCAGCAACGGATCGAAACGGGTATCGACAAGGCTGAGCATCAGGTCGCTGCCCAGTCGATTGGGCGTCAACCCGCTGATGCGCCGGGCATGCCAGTACAGGTTGCTGTCGCCCAGGCTGTGCTGGCTGCCGTAATAGGCCGGCACCGGGCGTACGCCCTGGGGCGATGCTGCGCGCACGCCACGAATGCTGTGGATCTCGACACTGTTTTCGCGATGGCTGTCGGCAATCAGGCGGTATTCGCTTTGCGTGCCGTCCGGGCGCAGCGGCTCGGAGGTGCGCGGAAACAGGTTGATCACCGGTGTGCAGCCCAGGGCGATATCGCTGGCTTGCAAGTGCAGGCGTGTCTGGGGCGCACGGTCGAAGACGATATACAGATAAAGGGTGCGACCTTCCACATGAGCGGTGCTCAGGGGAATGTCGAAGAAATGGAATTTCTCTGGAAAGGCGAAATATTCGGCCAGCAGGCGCATGCCGGGATGTACGCCGTCTTCCTCGGGCAGCAGGGCCTCATCGTTGGCGAAGCCGACAATGTCCGGCAGGTCGTCATGGGCCACCGGCAAGTTGCCTGGCGCGCCGCTCAAGACCTTGACGGCATGAGCGCCCAGCAGGTCGTAGAGGGCGGCATTGACCACGGGGGAAGCGTCCAGATGCAGACGCAACCGTTCAATGCTCAGTTGTGCCCAGTCAGTGGTTTCTCCCAGGCATTCCAGGCTCAGGCGCAGGGCCGATCGTGCCTGAATCACACCGGTCAGCGCCTGTGTTTCCTCCGCGTTGAGCAACACGGCTTCGCTGATCTGTATGGGCCACAAGGTCACGTCGGCGCTGGTGCGGAAGTGAATGCTTTCGCCTTTGGTCGTGGTGACGAACAGAGGCGTATCGCGTGTCAGTGGATAGCCCGCTGCGAGGTTGCCCTTGCTCGGGTCCGGTTCAAAGCGAACGATGCTGCACGAGGGCAGGGGCCTGATGGCCAGTGGGTAAAGCTGTTCAAGCAGGGCGTTGCTGAATTCGTCGTAGTCGTCATCGAGACGACGTTGCAGGCGCGCGGCAAGCAGGGCGAAACCTTCGAGCAGACGCTCGACATGGGGGTCCTGACTTTCCCCGGGCGACAGCTCAAGGCGTTTGGCGACCTTGGGGTAACGGTTGGCGAATACACTGCCGGCATGTCTGAGCCAGGTCAGTTCGCGCTGGTAATAATCGAGCAGTTGCGGGTCAATCGAATCGCTCATGGCTGACCTCCAGACCTGCTTCCGAGCTCTGCACCACAAATGCGACAGGCCATTGCTGCCGGTCATGGCGCAAGGTGCCGCTCAGACGGATATCCAGTAGCCGGGGATGGCCGGGCAGGGGTTGTACATCCACGCCGGTCAGGTGCAGTCGAGGCTCGAAATGCGTGATGACAGCCCGGATTTCCCGGGTCATGCGTCGCCGGTCATCGCTGTTGCTGGCCTGCAGGGCACTCCAGTCGGCAATGCCATAGTCGAGCAGGGTGGGCGGGGAAGTCAGAGTGCCGCTGGCGCGGCGGGTGTTGAGCAGACGCACCAGCTCGGTCCGGACCGAGTCGGCCAGAGCCTGTCGGTCGAAGAACGGAGTGTGTGACGTCTGCTCCTCGCTGAACGCCAGGCGCTCGAATAACGGCGGACGAATGCCTGTGCCTGGCATGGCGAGCGACCTTCTTTAGCTGGCTTTCTTGTTGGCAGCCAGGTCCCAGCTGGTACCCGCGACGCCTTCCTTGGTGCCATCGTCTTTCTGGGCGGTCAGTTCCCATTTGATCTTGGTGAAGTTCAGCGAAATGGTTTCCACCGGCTTGCCGCCTGCACCACCGCTGACGCTGACGTTGGACAGCACCACGTTGTCCAGGGTGTAGACAATGAACGGCATGATCTGACCGCTGCCTTCGGAGGCGTTGCGGCCGATGGTGATCTTGGCGGTCGCGATGGGCTTGCCCGCGCAGCAGTAGCTGTTGAGGTTGGGGGTGGAGCTGTCGACGAACTTGGTCAGGGTGAACTCACCGATGTGAGGTTTACCCGACGTACGTTCCGAGTTGCTGACGTCGTTGGTCACTTGCATGGCAACGTTATGGCTGTAGGACATGATTTCGATCTTGTCCGTGAAGCCTTCCAGCATGCTGTCGCCTTTAATATCGGCACCCAGATCCAGAATGATCGCATCCATCGGGTGTAACTCCTGCAAATTGGCAAAAAGAAAGTAAGGGAGACGTCCTGCGGGCCAGGCCCGCAGGACTCAGGGTCAGGCGGCTACCGGTGGCGGCAGGCTGGCGACCAGACGGATCGAAGCGGTCAGCTCTTCCAGCTGGAAGTGTGGACGCAGGAACACCGTGGCCCGGTAGGCACCTGGCTTTCCGGCGACTTCGGTGATGTCCACGCGGGCTTCACGCAGCGGGTACTGGGCCTTGATTTCCTGTGGCGCGTTGTCGTTGATCAGGACGTAATCCGCGATCCAGTTGTTGAGGTAGGTCTGGACGTTATCGCGGGTCATGAAACTGCCCACCTTGTCGCGCATGATCACTTTCAGATAGTGAGCGAAACGCGAGGCTGCGAGCACGTACGGCAACATGGCGGAAATCCGCGCGTTGGCGTTGGCCTCGTTGGTGTTGTAGACCTTGGGCTTGTTGGTGGTCTGCCCGCCGAAGAAGACCGCGACATCGGTGTTCTTCTTGTGGCAGAGCGAGATGAAGCCCAGGTCGTTGAGTTCCTTCTCGCGACGGTCGGTGATCGCCACCTCGGTCGGGCACTTGAGCGAAAGATCGCCCGAGGAGGTGCGGAAGGTATGCGCAGGCAGGCCTTCGACCGCGCCGCCGCCTTCGGCACCGCGAATCGCCGCACACCAGCCGTATTTGGCATAGGCCTCGGTGATGCGCTGGGACAGTGCCCAGGCCGCGTTGCCCCACAGGTATTTGCTGTGGTCGGTGCCGGTGACGTCTTCGACGAAGTTCATGCCTTCGACCGGGCAGGTGTCCGGGCCATAAGGCAGGCGCAGCAGGAAGTTCGGCAGCACCAGGGAGACATAGCGCGAGTCTTCGCTTTCGCGGAAGGAGCGCCACTTGATCAGTTCCTGGCTCTCGAACACCTTGGCCAGATCACGAGGTACGGCCAGTTCGGTGAAGCTGCTCATGTCGAACAGGCGCGGGCTGGCCGCGGCAATGAACGGTGCGTGAGCCGCTGCTGCGACGTTGGACAGTTTCTCCAGCAGGCCGATGTCCTGCGGATGGCGGCCAAAGGTGTAGTCGCCCACCAGTACGCTGAACGGGTGACCGCCGAAGGTGCCGTACTCTTCTTCGTAGATTTTCTTGAACAGCGAGCTCTGGTCGAACTCGACGGCCTTTTCCAGATCGGTCTGCAGTTCTTTCTGCGAGACGTTGAGCAGGCGCAGTTTCAGGCGGGTGCTGGTTTCAGTGTTCTGCACCAGCGAATGCAGGCCGCGCCATGAGGCTTCGAGCTTTTGCAGGTCTTCGTGGTGGAGAATCTGGTTGAGCTGGTCGCTGATCAGCGAGTCGATCTGGCTGATGCGGTCATTGATCATGGCAACGGTGTCTTTATCGACCGCCATGCCTTCATCCAGGACCTGGGTGGCGAACTCGGCGAGCATGTCGCGAGCGTAGCCTTGCTGACTGTCGTCGTGGGCCATGCGGCCTTCGGCGATGATCTTGTCCAGCAGGGACAATGTCTGGGTGGAGCCTTCGCTGCCTTGGGTCTCAGTGCTGGGTGACGTAGCCATGGTTAAACCTCCGCGAATGGGTTGACGATGACGATCAGGCTTGTGGCTCGGCAGGGGCTTCGTCTGCCGGAGCATCGGTACCCGCCGATGGCGTCACCGTTTCGCTTTCCGGACGGGCCGACTTGATCTGCTGAAGACCCTCGGTATTGGCGACGACTTCCTGGAGCAGTTTGTCCAGATCGTCGTTGCCGTCGAGTTTGGTCAGCAGGTCGCGCAGGCGCTGACGTGCTTCGAGCAGACGACGCAGAGGTGTGACCTGTTTGACCAGGTTGATCGGATCGAAATCATCGATATGGCCGAAACGCAGCTCGACATTGAGCTTGCTGTCGTCACCGCTGAGGGTGTTGTCGACCTGGATGGCTGTACGCGGAGCAATGGAAGCAAGGACTTCGTTGAAGTTGTCGCGATCGATTTCGACAAAGCGCCGGTCGATCAGTTTTGGCGGGGGAGCATCAGGTTTGCCTGACAGGTCGGCCAGGATGCCGACTACGAGAGGCAGTTCCTTTTTTTCGATGGCATTACCGATTTCTACGTCGTAAGTGATCTGAACACGAGGAGGGCGAACCCTGTCTAGCTTGTGCTGAGTACTCTCGGCCATGTTGGCTGAACTCCGATGCAAAAGGCGGGCGCAATGCAACGGTTTCCCAATGATCGCATTCCCTTGCTTGACCGCAGAAAAGGGCCGCAACGAGCCAGGTTCTGCGATCCTCTAAATTCGTCATGGTGGCGAATTGGCCTTGATGCTATAACAGCAACGGCCAAATGCAAGACAAAATTTTTCTTGGACAATCATGACCGTAAAACAGTTCATATACCGACAATGGATTGCCGTATTGCTGACCGTTTTCACGCTGTCGGGTTGTTCATTACTGGACCCGAAAATCAGCGTCGACTCACTGGTTCTGGACGTCGCGCTGCGCGCCAACGACGATTCGCCCATCGCTGTCGATTTCATTGCCGTCAACGATCCGGACTTGCTCAGGCAACTGTCCGGCCTGACCGCCAGCCAGTGGTTTACCGAGCGCGAACAGTATAGGCGCGATTACCGCCAGCACATGGCGATCTGGGGAATGGAGCTGGTGCCAGGGCAGTTGATCGAGTCGGGTATCTTCCCTCTGGACGGGAGGCCCGCTGTGGGGATGCTGGTTTTTGCCCATTACAATACGCCCGGCGCGCACCGCCTGCGACTCGATGACCAGCGCAGGATATGGTTGAAATTCGATAGCCGGGAAATGACGCTATTCGATGAAAAAGCGCCCTGAAAGTGCGTTGTTCGTCGAATTGAAAATGCGCCACAGACAGGATGTTAAGGAACCTCTATGAGCGTGCTACCTGATGCAGTTTGCTGGCACGAAGGCATGCAGTTGCTGCCCCAGCATTTTCAGTTGCAAGGCTTGCGGGCCGAAGTGTTGGCTGCCCATCTGGCCCATGCATCGAACCCTTGGTATTGGGGCGTTTCAACGCTTGAGGTCGATCCTTCGGCGCTGTTTGCCGGGCAGGTCCGTATTCTGGCGCTGGATGCCATCTTGCCCGACGGTCTGCCGCTGAATATCCGCATCGGTTCGGGGGCTACGGTCGAACTGGATATCAATGAAGCCGCCGCGGCATCGCCGACATCGACCGTGATGGTCTATCTGGCGGTCAGCCCGTTATGGCGGGCGGGTCAACTGCTGCCGCTCAAGGGACGTCTTCAATCAGTGCTGGGCGATGCGCTGCCGGATCTGGCCAGTGGCGAGAATCCGGAGCCCCTGACCGTATGGCGACCCCATCCACGACTGGTCACCGAATCGAACAGAGCCGACTCCATCTGCCTGCCGCTCCTGCACCTGCGCAAGGAAGGCGGTGGCTTTGTTCAACTGCCCTATGTCGCGCCGACGCCGTTGATCTTGCCCGAGTCCATGCTGGGACGCCGGGTTGCAGCCTTGTGTGCGCGCACCCGGGAAAAATGCATGTTTCTGGCCGGTCGCCTGCGTCAGGCCCAGCAGGCGGGCAACCTGGACGATGCCGAGGAAATCCGCCGTCAGTCCGCGGCGCTATGGGCTCGGTTGCCTGAGGTGGAAGGTGCTCTGAACAGTCGGGTGGCCACGCCGCAGGGCTTGCACGGTCTGCTGCTCGGCATGACCGGTTGCTGGTCGGTTCTTGACCTGATTTCGGGCGTTCCGGCCTATGCGCCTCTGGATTTTCTCGACCTCTATCGTGGCTATGACCAGGTCCTGAGCTGGCTGGAGCGCACGCTGGATACGGTGCGGGTCGGCTTCCGCAGCCTGCCTTTCGAGCAGGCCGAGCATGTCTTTTCCATCGCCTTGCCCGAGCAGACGCCTCGTCAGCGACTGGTGGTCGGCCTGCGCATGCCGGCCGGGGCCTCCGAGCAGGCGGCAATCGAGTGGCTGGGCAGGGCGATCATCGCTTCCGGTCCGCACATCCCGGTACTGGCCCGTCAGCGCATGAGTGGCTTGCCCCATCAGGCCATGAGTCGTCAGGAACAGGTGGCTTACAGTACTGGCGACGATACACGCCTGTTTGTCATCCAGGCTTCGGGCGAGTGGTTCGATCCGGGTCAGCCGTTGCACATTGTTTCATCCGTTGCAGGAGGGGCCGTCAGCCCCTGGCAAGTCGTTCTGTTTATCGACAACACCACCCACGAATCCGCCTGAGTACGGTAGGGAAGTCGTATGCCTGAAGGGAATGCCATTTCGCGTGCGCGCGTCATGCAGGAAGCACCGTTGAGCAGTGCGTTTCGTGAGGCCTGGCAACAATGGCTCAGTGCCTGGAACGAGCAGGACAAGAGCGTCGAGGACACCGCCAGGCTGGTTGAAACCGTGGCCGAGTTCTCGACCCGGATTACACGCAAGCTATGGCGCAATGCATTTTCCAGTGTCGGCGATTCCGCGACCCAGCAGATGAAAGCGATGGTCTATGCCTTTGTCGCGCTGGTGGACGAGACCCTGTTGTTCGCGGAGTGGTCGGGGCAAGGGGCCTGGCAGGAAAAGCCGCTGGAATCGCGTCTGTACTCAAGCCGTCAGGCCGGGCAGCGTGTGCCTCTGGAAATCAAGCGCCTGCTCGATGAGCAGGTGTCTACCAATCGCGATCTGGGCAATGTGTACCTGCTTTGTCTGATCCTGGGGTTCCACGGGCATTTGCGTGGCGAACGCGGTCAGGCGTTGCATGAGAAATGGCGTCATGCGCTGTTCACTTTCACCCGGCAGAGGGAGCCGGACTATGCCAATGTCGGTCAGTTGCTGACCGAGCCTTCCCGTGTCGCCCCCCGCCAGTTGCCGATGCGTAAGTCATTGCCCGACGGCCTGCGTCTGGGGCTGGTGATTCTGGCGTTTACGCTGCTGTTCATCGGGGTTGGCCAGTTGTTCTGGCGCGACATCGGTCAGCGGCTCGAACCTGTTCTGCACCTGGCCACACCTTTCGTTGTCGCGGAGCAGGTGTCATGACGCTGGCGATATTGGGGTGGGTGATCGGTATTGTCGTTGTCCTGCTGATTCTGGTGCTGTGCATCTGGTGGCTGCGCACCCGGGGCGGTGCCGCGATTCGCAGTTTCTATTTTGCCGTGCGCCAGATGGAGAAGGATCAGGGCGTGCGTGACCATTATCAGACCTCCTGGTTGCTGATGGTCGGCGATGAGGCCCAGGGGGCGCAGTTGTGTTCAGCCTGGAACCTTTCGCCCACGGATAAACCGGCATGGTTCGGGCGCTGGTGGTCCGACCCCGAAGGTGCGGTGCTGGTCGTGCCGCAGTCGCTGTTCCTGCCCGAAGAGGGCATGAAGCTTCAAGGCAACGGCTGGGCGAACCTGCTGGGGCTGTTGTTGCGCATCCGTGGTCAACGCCCGCTAGATGGCGTGATCTGGAACATTTCGGCGGCCGATCTTCTGGACGGTGAACGCGCTGCCTCTCTGGGGCTGGCGGCCCGCCGTCGCTTCATTGACCTGTTGCAGCGTCTGGGCCTGAGTGTGCCGGTGTATGTCGTGATCAACGGCATGGACGAAATCCCCGGTTTTCAGGAACTGGTCATGGCGCTGCCGGAAGATGCCCGCCAACAGATACTGGGGTGGAGTTCGCCCTATGAACCGGAAAGGGTCTGGCAGTCGCAATGGAGCGAAACGGCGCTCGATGCGGTGATTCAGGCACTGTCGGAAGCGGTCATTCAACTGGGCGCACTGTCGGGACACCTGAGTGGCGAGCTGGGATTCCTGCCCGAGCGCCTGCAGGGCCTGCAACGCTCCCTGCACATGCTGCTGGAACCGGTGTTTCAAGGGAACGCGCAAGGCGAGGCGGTACGCTTCCGGGGCCTGTACTTTACGGCCAATCAGGTGTCGGCACCTGCCCACGAGTCGCTGTCCGCGCAGGACGCTCCGGCCATGCAGAGCGTGTTCGCGGCTTCGCTCTGGCAGTCACGCATCAATGCCGATCGGGGTCTGGCACAACCGGTTCCGCGTCTCCTGCATCTGCGTCGACGCTGGCAACGGGTCACGGCCGTGGTGGCGCTGGTCATGGGCGTGCTGTGGGCCATCTCCATGCTCTGGGTCTGGCGCTATTCGATCGACGAGGCCGATGAGCTGTCCCGTCTGTTGCAGGAAGCGCAACGCAACTATGTGGTGGTCAACGACGATTCCCATCGGGAAGAACTGACCCGGCGTAATGTTCAGGCCTTCTGGAATGTCCTGCAGAATGCGCCGCGCTGGCACTTCTCTTCGCCGGTTTACCCCACCTCATGGTTTTCCTCTCTGGACACACGCATGGATGGCGTCTTGCAGCATATGTCCATGAGCCACATGCGTCAGCCCTTGCATGACTTGCTGCTGGCCCAGACCAACGAACTGCTGGCGATCACCGATAACGAGCGGCGCTCCGTTCAGGAAGGCGATGATCCGGCGCAGTGGCCAAGCTACCTTCGGGCAAAGGAGCTGGTAGAGCGGGCCACCCGTCTTGAGCAGATGAACCATCTGTACAGCTTGTCGCTGAACAATCAGAAAGCCCCGCTGGAAGAACTGGTGCCGCTGAGCAACAGTGCGTTGGCCCTGAATCTCAATGCCGGAACCCTGCACCGGGAGTCTTTTTACAATCGGTTGCTGGTCGAGAAAGGCGCGTCATCCTTGCAGCCGATGGACCTCATGGCTCACCGGAAGACCGTTGCCGACAACTTCACCCGACTCATGGAAAAGTGGCTGGTCCAGTATTACCGGGCGGACAACTTCATCACGGCGGCCGGCTATCTCAAGCTGCATCTGGAGCGGCTGGAGTCGAGCACGGACAACAGTCTCGAGGAACTGGAGCGCATCAAGGCGCTGATCGATGATTTGCAGGCGGTCATCGACCTGACCAATGCCACCTGGAGCCGTGGCAAGGGGCAGGAACTGGTGCCGGGCTACCTCGCCCTGATGGACAGCGTCAGGCAAAGCAAACTGCTGGGCCCGCAAGTCGCTCAGGCGCTTGAGAATCAGGCGGCTCAGTTGCAGCACAGCTTCAAGGGGCAATGGATCGCTCAGGGAGCGTCGAGCAACAGCCTGTTGATTCAGAGCGGCAGCGGGCAATTGACGCTTCAGGAGCGTGTCACTCAATTGCATGCAGCCATTACGTCATTGCTCAGGCGTGATTTTGTGATCAGCACGTTGCGCCAGGGCGAGGCTGTCGAGCCTTCACAGGCACAGCATGTCGATAACGATGGCTTGAGCATCGCCTTGAGCCATTACAACAGTTACAAGCTGTACGCCCGGGAGGAGTTGCCCAATATCCCGGCGATGTATCGTCTGGCCATGCTGAACACCGCTGAGCAGACCGCCGTCGACTCCATGTGGTCGAGCCTGAGCACGCATGCCTCTTCGTTGCCGTCGCAGGATGAAGTCCAGCTGTTCGATATCAGAACCGATCAGGCTCTGGAGTTGCACAAGGCCTTTGTCGAGCTCAAGCATCCCCAGTTTGCCATCAGCCTGCAGAACTACCTCAATCGGGTGGCGCTGGCCGATATCTCGAGCGCGACCGACAGGGTACTGGAGCAGCCACTGTTCCGGGACCGCGCCGATATCAATGAGTGGGATGGCGGGAAGAACTTCGGCCTGCAATTGCTGCGAGCCAGCGATGCCCAGGACCTGAAACGGGGTCTGGACCAGCAGTTCATCGCGATTGCCAAAATCACCGAGCAACATGCGCCGGCCGTGGAATGGCTCAAGACGCAAGTGCAGAACCTGCCTCTGGTGAGTGTCGAGGAAGTCACCCGCTTTGCTTCCTTGAGCGAGGAAATGGCCAAGTACAAGGCTCAGAACCCCTCAAGTTCTCCGGCGTTCATCACGCAGTTGCTCAGCCGCGACTTCAACGATATGGATGAAAGCAGCTGCCTGGGGATTCTGCAGTCAGCCAACGTGCCGGTCAGTACCGGGCTGCTGACCCAACGCTGGTTGAACCTTCAGCAGGCGGCTCTGCGTCGTTGCCAGTTCCTGCAACAGCAGCAGGGCACGTCGGCCTGGAATGCCCTGGCCACGTATTTCAATCAGTATCTGTCGGGACGTTTCCCCTTCGCCCATGACTTGAGCGCTGCGGATGCCGATCCGGCCCGGGTCCAGCATTTCCTGACCCTGATCGACGAGCGCCTGCCGCAGGCCCAGGACGGCCTCAAACATGCCCAGTCCCGTGACCGTGCAGCTGCCGTCGAATTCCTTGAACGCCTGAAGCTGGCACGCCCCTGGCTGGGGGCTCTGCTGCTGCGTGACAAGGCAGGCCTGATGGGCGCAGACATGGACATTCAGTGGCGGACCGACCGTGACAGCGAGCGCGGTGCCGATCAGGTCATCAGCTGGAAACTGATATCGGGCAATCGCGACATCAGTTATCCGGGCCAGGCGGAGCAGGTCCTGCACTGGAATGTCGGCCAGCCGCTCAGTCTGGTCCTGCGCTGGGCCCGGGATGGCACCCAGCGTCCGGTGAATGATCCGTTGCAGCCCGATTTGCGTGTCAGCGGGCTGGAAGCCGAATGGCAATACCTGGGGCCGTGGTCTCTGTTGCGTCTGATGAGTGCTCATGTGTCGATGCAGCGTCAGCCCAATGTCGACTACACGGAGTTCCCGCTGTCCCTTGAAGTGCCCGTTCACGCACCGGCCAATGAGGAAAACCAGGCGTTGATGTTCCTGCGCCTGTCGCTGATGAGCCAGGGCGGAAAAGTCCCGTTGTCCATTCAGCCCTTACCGGTTCAGGCTCCGCGCTCTCCGTTCGGTTCGGCCCCTCGCTCTGTAGTTGATGCTGGAGTTTATCGATGAGTCAGTTAGCTTCGCGGGTCAGCGCCTTGCTGGAACCCTTGTCGGCCGAGTCGCCTTGCGGTGTGAATCTGCGCCACGATCCGGTCTACGACCACTTGCGACAGTTGCGTCGCGAGGACGATGCCAGCCTGCCGATGGGGGTCTGGCAATCGGATATCAAACGCGCCGACTGGCACAGGATGGAGGTTGTTGCGACCACTGTGCTGCATGATCGCAGCAAGGACCTGATGGTCGCTGTCTGGCTGGGAGAAGCCTGGCTGCACATTGATGCCCGAGCAGGCATCAAGGATGCCCTGAGTCTGGTGGCCGGGCTGTGCGAGCGCTATCCGGAGGATCTGTACCCGCAGCCTGCGGATGGCGACCTGTCGTGGCGTGCGACGCCGATCGAGTGGATGGTGCGCCGTTATTCCGAACTGTTGCAGACCCACTTTCCGTTGCTGGAAGACACCGAAGGCGAGTTTTCAGGCTTTGGCCTGAGCAGTTGGCATAGCCTGCAGCGCAGGCGTGTGCAGGTCAATGACAGCAAGGCTGCCAAGGCGGCTGCGGAAGAGGCGAACGGTCAGCATGCCAGGCTCAATGAGCGGGTGCGTGCCACGCCGCCGTCCTGGTGGCTGTCCAGTTTCGAGGCCATTCAGACTGCACTTCAGCGTCTGGCAGGGCTGGAAGCCTGGAGCGCGCACTATTTCCACGAACAGGAACCGTCCTACGGCACATTGAGACAGGCGCTTGAATCATCGGCGACCCTGTTCAAGGAGTTCATTGCCATGCACCCGCCGCAAGCCTTGCCCCAGGAAGCCGAGGAGGTCACATCCGACATGACACAGAACACTCAGGCTGAGTCGGGCCACGAAGCAACGCCGGCCCGGGTCTTCGGTGAGCCGAAAAATCGTGAAGAGGCCTATCGGCAGTTGCTGCTGATCTCCGATTACCTGGCCAGAACCGAACCCCACAGCCCGGTGCCTTACCTGATCCGCAAAGGTGTGGAGTGGGGCAACAAACCGCTCAAGGAACTGCTCTCGGAATTGATTTCGTCCGATGCAGAGGCAAGACGGGTCTGGACGTTGCTGGGGGTTCTTTAAGCCCTTATCACGGACTTTCGTAGGAGCGAATTCATTCGCGAAGCAGTATTCCAGATGCTGGATATGCATGGAGTGTACCGGCTTTTCGCGAATGAATTCGCTCCTACAGTTTGCCCGCGAATTCATTCGCGAACTCAATACGAAAAATCCCGCCCCAGCTCCTGCTGCATCCACTCCAGAAAGCGTTTCACCCGAGGGAAGTTGGCATGGGCCTTGGGGAACACCAGATGGTGGGCGGTAATCGGGGCGCTCAGTTCCTCGGCCGACACGACCACCAGATCCCCGCGGGCCAGATAATGCTGTGCCAGCAGCGTGCTTTCCAGCGCAAAGCCAAGCCCCTGGCTGGCGGCTTCCAGGGCCATGTACGAGCGGTCGAAACTCAGCGGGTAGGGTTTTTCCGGGCGTGACAGGCCATGGCGGGCGAACCATTGTGGCCAGTTGATCAAGGTGGATTCGGACAGGATCAACGGGCGGTCGAGCAGGTCTGCGGCGTTCTGGACGGGGCTTTTTTCCAGCAGGGCCGGGGAGGCCATGACCGCGATCTGTTCGTTGCGCACGGTACGCACTTCAAGCGTCGGCCAGTTGGGCAGGCCATGGCGAATATCGACGTCGATCTTGTCGCGGCTGAAATGCAGGGATTCGTAGGAGCACGACAGGTTCAGCTGAATGTCGGGGTGGCTCTGGCGAAACTTTTCCAGACGCGGCATCAACCACAGAAAACCGAAGCTGGGCGACGAATGCAGCCTCAGGCAATCCAGGCTGACATCGCTGGAGGCCCGTTCGGTGGCCACGGCGAAGCTGTGCAGTATTCCCGAGATTTCCGACAGGTATTGTTCGCCCACGGGCGTCAGGATCACGCCCCTTGCCGTTCTCATGAATAGCTGGCGACCAATCATTGCTTCCAGTTTGGCCAGTTGATGGCTCACGGCCGAGGGGGTCAGGTTGAGCTGTTCGGCGGCGCGCGCCACATTGCCGAAACGGGCTGTCTGTTCAAAGGCCTGGATGGCCTTGAGCGGGGGCAGATTGAGTGAAGGATCGCCTGGTGTATGCATGCTGTTTTCCGGCCCTGGTCAGCTTTTATTTGTATCCAACTATCACTCATTCACTTTTCGAGTGCTGAATTTTTTTCAGCGCTTGCTGAAAGTCGCGTTATTGCTCAGCTCCGGGGCGGGGCACAAGCTGAGTCATCGATTCGATCCGGGTCGAGCCAATAACAACAATTCCGGAGAAACCTGCCCCATGATTCTTCAAGACAAGATTGCAATCATCACCGGTGCCGCCTCTGCCCGCGGAATCGGTCGTGCCACGGCCCTCACCTTTGCGCAACAAGGTGCTCGTGTGGTCATTCTGGATCTGGACGCGTCTGCCGCCCGTGATGCTGCCGCATCGCTCGGGGAGGGCCATCTGGGGCTCGCCGCCAACGTGGCGGACGAAGCTCATGTCAGCCAGGCGGTCGCTCGCGTGCTGGAGCACTTCGGTCGCATCGATGTGCTGGTCAACAACGCCGGTATCACCCAGCCACTCAAGACCCTCGACATCGGCCGTAGCGATTACGACAAGGTGCTGGACGTCAGCCTGCGTGGCACGCTGCTCATGTCCCAGGCGGTGATCCCGACCCTGCGCAAGCAGGGAAGCGGCAGCATCGTGTGCATGTCATCGGTGTCCGCCCAGCGTGGCGGCGGCATCTTCGGCGGTCCTCACTACAGCGCGGCCAAGGCCGGTGTGCTGGGGCTGGCCAGGGCCATGGCCCGGGAGCTGGGGCCGGACAATGTGCGGGTCAACTCCATTGCGCCGGGCCTGATCCAGACGGATATCACCGGTGGTCTGATGCAGGACGAGCGTCGCCACGCGATCATCGACGGCATTCCCCTCGGACGTCTGGGCGTGGCTCAGGACGTGGCCAATGCGGCGCTGTTCCTGGCCAGCGACCTGTCCTCGTACCTGACCGGCATCACGCTGGATGTGAATGGCGGCATGCTGATCCATTAAGAACGCGTCAAACGAAGCGGGCTCGTCTGGCCCGCACTGTTCTGTATCGATGATACCGTCGGGTTATTAAACCTGACGGTCAATAACAACAAGAGATCAGACCATCATGATAACGACCACCTTGTCTGCGGACGCGGCGACCACCGTTCGCTCCAACGCCTATCGCAAGACCGCCTGGCGGCTGATGCCGTTCCTGATGCTGTGTTACCTGTGCGCCTATCTGGACCGCGTCAACGTCGGCTTTGCCAAGTTGCAGATGATGAATGATCTGGCCCTCAGCGAAGCGGTGTACGGGCTGGGCGCCGGCATGTTCTTCATCGGTTATTTCCTGTGTGAGGTGCCCAGCAACATCATCCTGCACCGGGTTGGAGCCCGTATCTGGATAGCCCGGATCATGATCACCTGGGGTATCATCTCGGCGCTTTTTGCCTTCGTGGAAACCGCCTGGCAGTTCTATGTGCTGCGCTTTCTGCTGGGGGTTGCCGAGGCAGGGCTGGCGCCCGGACTGCTGCTGTACCTGACCTACTGGTTCCCGTCCTATCGCCGTGCGCGCATGACCGTACTGTGGTTCGTCGCGATTCCGCTGTCGGGCATGATTGGTGGCCCGCTGTCCGGCTGGATCATGAACAGTTTTGCCGGTTATCACGGTTGGGCCGGCTGGCAATGGATGTTCGTCATCGAGGCCATTCCCACGGTGGTAGTCGGGCTGATGGTGCTGGGCTATCTCAAGGACGGCGTGCATCAGGCCACATGGCTGGATGACGATGAAAAGGCCCTGGTGATGCGCGAGCTGGAGGAAGACAACAGCCAGAAGATCACCCATGAATCTCCCGCCGCCTTCATTCGCGACCGACGTCTGTGGCTGCTGGCCGGCATCTACTTCTGCGTGGTCATGGGCCAGTACGCCATCACGTTCTGGTTGCCCACGCTGGTGCGCAATGCCGGGGTAGCCGATCCGTTGCACATCGGCCTGTTGAGCTGCCTGCCGTATATCTGCGCCATCGCTGCGATGCTGTTGATGGGGCGTAGCGGCGACAAACACCGCGAACGGCGCTGGCACCTGGTGATTCCCATGATTGCGGGGGCCGCGGGCTTGAGTCTGGCGGCGGTCCTGGGGGGCAACCTGGTGCTGTCGATCATGAGCCTGTGCCTGGCGGCTGCCGGTGTCCTGTCCGCGTCATCGCTGTTCTGGATGCTGCCCACCACCTTGCTGGGAGGCGTCTCGGCGGCCGCGGGCATCGCGGCGGTCAACAGTTTCGCCAACCTGGCGGGTTTCTGTTCGCCCTATCTGATCGGCTGGATCACCACCACGACAGGCTCCAGTGCCATCGGCATGTACCTGATTACAGGCGTGTTGGTCTTTGGTGCCTTCCTGGTCCTGCGTGTCCCCGCTGCTCTGGTCAACCGTTAAGTCAAGGAGTTCGTTCTGATGACCGTTACCGATTTGCAAATCCGCGTCACGGGTCTGGCGCAACATGCCCACAATATTCGCCGTAATGCACTGCGCATGGGGCAGGTTCAGGGGCAGGGCTATGTCGGCCAGGCCCTGGGGGCTGCCGACCTGCTGGCCGTGTCCTATTTCCATGCCTTGAATCATCGGCCGCAAGACCCTGAATGGGAGGGCCGGGACCGTTTCTACCTGTCCATCGGCCACTATGCGATTGCACTGTACGCCGCCCTGATCGAGGCCGGGGTCATTCCGGCCGATGAGCTGGAAACCTACGGCGCGGATGACAGCCGCCTGCCCATGTCAGGGATGGCTGCCTACACGCCGGGGATGGAAATTACCGGTGGTTCGCTCGGCCACGGGCTGGGCATCGCAGTCGGGGCCTGCCTGGGCCTAAAGCGCAAGGCGTCGCCATCCTTCGTCTACAACCTGCTGTCGGACGGCGAGTTGAATGAAGGTTCCACCTGGGAGGCCGTGATGTCGGCCTCGCACTGGAAGCTCGATAACCTCATCGCGATTGTCGATGTGAACAACCAGCAGGCCGATGGCCACTCCAGCGAAGTCCTGGCCTTCGAGCCCATCGTCGATCGCTGGCAGGCATTCGGCTGGTTCGTCCAGCGGGTCGATGGCAATGACCTGAACGCACTGGTCGCGGCCTTCGATGCGGCACGCAACCATACCGGCGCACAGCCGCGAGTCATCATCTGTGATACCCGCATGGGCAAGGGCGTGTCTTTTCTGGAGACCCGCGAGAAGACCCACTTCATTCGGGTCGACGAGCACGAATGGGATATTGCACTGGCAGGGCTTGAAACCGGGAGAAACGCATGAGCACTTTGAAAAACACGGCACCCGGCACTGACGCGCCGAAAAAACGCCTCACCACCTCGGCCATGATCGCCTCGATTGCTGCCGAAGGGCAGGCCACCCGCCCGGCACCGTTCGGCCACGCCTTGGCCGCGCTGGCCGAGCAGCGTGCGGACATCGTCGGGCTGTCTGCCGACCTGTCGAAGTACACCGACCTGCATGTCTTCGCCAAGGCTCATCCTGATCGCTTCTATCAGATGGGCATGGCCGAGCAGTTGCTGATGAGTGCTGCTGCGGGCATGGCGCGTGAAGGCTTTGTTCCGTTCGCCACCACCTATGCGGTGTTCGCCTCTCGGCGGGCCTATGACTTCATTTGCATGGCCATTGCCGAAGAGAACCTGAACGTCAAGATCGTCTGCGGCTTGCCGGGCCTGACCACCGGCTATGGCCCGAGCCACCAGGCCACGGATGACCTGGCGATCTTCCGCGCCATGCCGAATCTGACGATTGTCGACCCTTGCGATGCGCTGGAAATCGAGCAGGCGGTGCCTGCCATTGCGGCTCATCAAGGCCCTGTCTACATGCGTCTGCTGCGTGGCAACGTACCTCTGGTGCTGGACGAGTATGGCTACACCTTCGAGCTGGGCAAGGCGAAAACCCTGCGGACTGGCAATGACGTGCTGATCATCTCCACGGGCCTGATGACCATGCGTGCGCTGGAGGCTGCCAAACAGCTTCAGGCCGATGGCGTGGACGTGGCGGTGCTGCATGTGCCGACGATCAAGCCGCTGGACGAGCAGACGATTCTGGCCGAAGCCCGTAAGCCGGGGCGTCTGGTGGTGACGGCGGAGAACCACTCGATCATCGGCGGTTTGGGCGAAGCGGTGGCGGGTGTCCTGCTGCGCAATGGCGTAACGCCAACCTTCAGGCAGATTGCCTTGCCGGATGCCTTCCTGGACGCCGGTGCCTTGCCGACGCTGCATGATCGCTATGGGATTTCCACCCAGGCCGTCAGCCAGCAGATCAAAGCCTGGCTTTGATGACATTCAGGGGGCGTCTGTAACGGACGTCCCCTGATATATCGCTCAATAATCGACCCAGACACCCCCGTCATCCGCCGACTGCACGCAGCGCTCGACCCAGCGCACGCCTTCCACACCGGCATCAATGTCCGGGTAGCGAAGGCTGGCCAGTCGCTCGGCGTCATTGCGATCCGTCGCCTCCATGGCCATGGCGAAGCGGTAATAGAGGTTGGACCAGGCCTCGAAAAGACCTTCCGGATGCCCCGCGCCGATACGGTCGTCCAGCAAGGCACTGGCGTGCAGGTAACCCATGCCGCGCTCCAGAATCTGTGCCGGTTTGCCCTGCACCTCGAAGGACAACTGGTTAGGGCGCTCGTCCCACCATTCCAGGCTGGCCCGTGAGCCAATGACCCGGATCTTCTGACCATGCATGGAACCCGCGTTGACCGCGCTGGACCACACATGACCCATTGCGCCGCCTTCGTATTCCATGAGGGTGTAGGCGTTATCCTCCAGCGGGGCACGGCTTTTGACGAAGCTTTGCCGCACGCACATCAGGCGCTTGATCTTCAGGTCGGGCAGCATGACTTCGGACAGGTACAACGGATGAGTCCCCACATCGCCCAGCACATAACTGGGGCCTGCCAGGCGTGGATCGACCCGCCATTGGGTGGCGGCGTTCTGGTTTTCGACGGCTTGGCTATGAAAGCCGTGGGCGAACTGCATATGCACCATGCGAATCTCACCCAGCTCGCCCCGGGCAATCATTTCCCGGGCCTGCTCGATCAACTGATGCCCGGCATAGCCGTAGGTCACGCCGACCACCTTGTGGCGTGCGAGAGCGAGTTCGCGCAGGGTTTCGGCTTCCTGCACGGTAAAGCACAAGGGCTTTTCGCAGACCACATGCAGGCCTGCTTCAAGAGCCGCTTTGGTAATCGCGAAATGCGTGCCGTTGGGCGTGGCCACCGACACCGCCTGAATACCGTCCGGTCGCCGGGCTTCTGCCTCGAACAGGCTGCGATAGTCGGCGTAACAACGTTCGGGGGCGACGCCCAGCTGAACGCCGAAGTCCCGACCCCGTTGCGGGTCGATATCGAAGGCCCCGGCAACCAGTACGAAGGACTGATCGCGCAGGGCGGCGGAGCGATGGATATAGCCGATCTGACTGTCCCGTCCACCGCCAACCATGGCCCAGCGAATGGGGGCGGAAATACGTTTGCTGCCGTTGATCATGTGAGGTGCTCCCGAGGTGGCGGGTTCAGAAACCGGCCTGGGTCAGATAAGTCCGGCTGGCGGTCACGTCCTGCAGGACACTGGCCGAGTTGCGTGGGTCGCGTTCCTGTTCGACGGTGATATAGCCCTGATAGTCCAGCTCACCGATCAACTCGCGCAGCTCTCGGTAATCGATGATCCCCTGGCCAATCGGACACATCACGCCCCTGGCACAGGCATCGAAGAAGCGGATGCGTTCGTTCATCACCTGATCGAACACCGAGCGGTCGATGTCCTTGAAGTGGATGTAGTCCAGCCGATGGGCGTATTGGCGCAGGGTGTCGGCGGGGTCCATGCCGGCGTAATAGAGATGGCCGGTATCCAGGCACAATCCTGCGATGTCATCGGGGATGTCCTGCACCAGTTGCGCCAGCTCATCGGCAAACTCGATATGGCCGCCGGCATGGGGATGAATCACTGTGCGGACGCCGTATTCGTGCCAGGACAGTTCGGCAATGCGGCGGATGTGGCTCATCATGACCTGCCATCTGGCCGGTGACAGCCGTTCTGCGCGGTCACTGTGGCCCGCCGCGTAGTCCCGCGCTTCATGCCCCCAGTCGATGACCACCAGACACGGCATGGCAAAGCGCTGTCCCGGTTCTCTGGGAATGTCGGGCAGTTGCTTGAGCAGGGCGCAGATATTGTGAGTCTGGGTCAGCAGACCAGGCAGGTTGGCGGGGTCCACCAGATTGTCGAAGATCGTCCCTGCCACCACATGCAGGCGGTGTTCGGCCAGTGCCTGACCCACGACTTCGGCGTCCAGCGGCAGATAACCGTAAGGCCCCAGCTCGATGCCGCGATAGCCGGCCTCGGCGGCTTCACTGAGCACCAGACGCCAGGGCGGCAGATGAGGGTTGTCCGGATCGTCTACGCCCCAGCAGCAGGGGGCGGTGGAGATATGGAGGGTCATGCAGGGCTCCTGATTATTGTTGTGATTGCCTGAGAGAAATCCTACGGTCAGCCCCGATGCCGCTGCTATAGTCCTTGCTCACTACCTTTCATAACCTGTCAAAAACTCGCAAAAGGCTTTCATTTCATGTCAGATCCAGTCATCCCGCCGGGACGCAGAGTGACCATGGAAGATGTGGCGCGTGCTGCGGGCGTGAGCCTTTCCACGGTCGATCGGGTCATGAGCCTGCGCGCCAATGTCCGTGCCGACACGGCGCAGCGGATTGCCGAGGCCGCAGCCAGCCTGGGGTTTTATGGCCGCAATGTGATCGAGCAGCGCCTGTTGCAGAACCGGCCGACCGTGCGGGTCGGTTTTCTGTTGCAGAAGCGCGGCATGGCTTTCTATCAGGGGCTGGCCAAGGCGCTGGGGGATGCGGCTGCCGCAAGCGTGCGGGCTCAGGTGCGGGTGATGATCGATTACATCGATGCCCAGGACCCGACCGTTATCGCGGAACGTATTCTGGCGTTGCGGGGCGAGGTGGATGCGCTGGGCGTCATCGCCACGGACCATGTGGCCGTGCGTGAAGCCATCGTGCAGGCACGAGCGGACGATATGGCGGTATTTGCTCTGGTGTCGGAACTGAGCGCAACGACGGGTGCGGGGTATGTCGGCGTTGACAACCGACAGATGGGGCGCACGGCTGGCTGGTTCATGAGCCATCTGGCCTCCGGCACCGGGCCGCTGGCGGTCATGGTCGGCACACAGCGTTTCCAGTGCCAGGAACTGTGCGAAATGAGTTTCCGCTCGTTTCTGGCCGCTCAGGCTCAGGACCGGGAACTGCTCGCCACACGGCTCACCCTTGAAGACGAGAGCTTTGCCTATGCCAGCACACTGGACCTGTTGAGCAGCGAGCCCGATCTGGCGGGGCTTTATGTGGCGGGAGGAGGGATCGAAGGTGTGATCAAGGCGCTAAGCGAACTCAAGGCCCGCCATGCAAGACGGCCTGCGGTGGTGTGCCATGACCTGACACCCGTTACCCGGTCGGCCCTGTGCGATGGCGTGGTGCAAGTGGTGCTGTCACACCCTGTCACAGCCCTGGCTCAAGCCGCGATCGGTGCCATGATCGAGGCGGTCATCGCACCTTCCGACATGTCTGTCAGGCACACGCTGTCCATTCAGATAGACGTGCCGGAAAGCATCTGAGCGAACAATCAGCTGCAGGCTTCCGCCTGGATGTATTCGGCGGTGGAGTCACGGATGACCGGCCCCATTTTGCTGACAGGGTGCGACTGCTCCATGATTTCCAGCGTTGCCCCGGTGCCCAGCAGGTTCACCGTACGGCTTTCGCAGTTATAGACACGCTTTGAATACATCACACCCAGCAGGCCTTCGCGTTTGGTCACGATGACGCGCTGCGTATTGTTTCCACTCTTTTGCACCACGGCATGCGAGCCGCCGGTGTCATGAGGAACCGAGATGGTTTTTTCGGTGGCGTGGGCCGAAAGGGCGGGGATCAGTAGAGCCAACAAACAAGCATGAAATTTCATCGGTGCTCCTGCGGATGAATACAGCGCTTATTGGGTTTCATTGGATCCAAAATCTACTCTTGTGCCGTGATTTCTGATAGCGGCTGGCCATGCCTTTCGTCGGCTTGAACGGTGATTGGGATCACCGTTCGTCGCTCTGCCGCAAAAAGCCCCGGAATCGATCCGGGGCTGGTATTTCAGGTGGCACTGCTTTACCTCGGTTGACACGCCTGCCAGACCTCACCGATCAATTGCTTGAGCAACAACGCCTCCGCCCAGCGATCGGTGATATCCCGCCCGTCGGCACCTGTGATCGCATAGGGCGGCGGGCCGAGTTCGCAGGTGAAGGACAGGCTGGCGTTTTCCCCGATGGGGCGTTTCAGCCAGTCTTGTATGCCGTAGCGCCAGAGTTCAAGGAAGTAGTCCAGCCAGGGTTGATGCTGGGCAAAGCTGATGGGGATCTGCACCTGTTCACTGCTGGCGACCCGGCCATGGAAGCCCCAGCTGTGGCGCAGAATGGTCTGCAAGTGCTCTTGGTCTTCCTTGTCTGCTGGCAGAGGCAGTTCCCGGCCCACGACGTAATGGGAGAGGTCGGCCAGCAGTTTTAGGTCCGGCATTTCGGCCAGGATATCCAGGGTGAACAGCAGGTCGCTGGTGATGCGATAGCGATGGGTTTCCAGCAGGATCGGGAAGTCGGCCTGTTCGGCCAGCCGCTGCCAGCCCTCGATCAGTTCGATGGCCTGGCGCAAGGTACGGGGGCGTACATCGGCTTGCAGGGTGAGGTGATGGCAGCCGTGATTGGAAATCACGTCTATGGCTCTGGCCAGATCGTCCACGCTGCGGGGAAAGAGCTGGCCCTCGATCTGCAAACCCCGGGCTTTGGCGGCAGAAGACAAGCGCCCGACATGCTCGGGCACCCAGAAGTGGTCGGTGAAACCGTCGAAACCTGCTGCCGCAATCTTGTCCAGTTGTGCTTCCAGTGGCAGGTCGCACTGGCCGCGATGATCGAGCATGGCCCACAAGGACTGAAAGATCAGGAATTCGCGCATGTCAGCTCCTCAACAGTTGTTTCAGCGGTGTTTCGGGATGGGCCAGTTGCCGGGCATCCAGAGCGATATGACTGTTGATCAGTCGCTCGCAGAGCTTGATGTCCTTGGCGATGCTGTTGCCCGGTCCCCAGCCGCAGGCACCCGTCAGGCGTTGTTGGTGATCGAGGTAAAACAGCACGAAGCCACCCGTTGAAAGGGCGCGCGTGGCATCGGGTTCGGTCGGGGCGATCTGCCCTATGGTTTGCAGCCCCCAGTCGTATTGATCGGACCAGAAACCGGGCGTGTCATTGAAGGCCAGTTTGCGGCCCAGCATGTTCAAGGCCGCATGACGCCCCTGGGCTTCGGCATTGCGCCAGGTTTCCTGACGTTGAAACTCGCCGTCCGGGTGCAGGCGAAACTCGCAGACGTCCCCGGCGGCAAAGATATCCGCCGCGCTGGTCCGCAACTGCTCATCGACCCGAATGCCCTGGCCGACGTCGATCCCGGCTGCCCTGGCCAGTTCGATATTGGGCTGCATGCCGATCCCGACCACCACCCGATCACAGGCCAGTTGTTCGCCATTGACCAGTTGCACGCTTTCGACGTGATCCGTGCCTTGCAGGGCCTCGATGGCCACGTTCAGGCGCACGTCCACGCCGTTGCGGGCGTGCAACTCCAGCAGGGCGGCGGACACTCGCTCCGGCAACACGCGACCGGCCAGGCGCGGTCCGGCTTCCAGCAAGGTCACCTGACAGCCCAGAGCACGGGCCGTGGCCGCAACCTCTAGGCCGATGAAGCCTCCGCCGATCACCAGCAACCGTGTGCCGGGCTGTAATGCCGTGCGCAAGGCGACGGCTTCGTCATGGGTGCGCAGGTACAGCACGTTCCCGGCCTGTTCCGGGGCAATCGGCAGACGACGTGCCCGGCCACCGGTTGCGATCAGCAGGCGGGCGTAGTCCAGCCATTGGCCATCGGCCAGTTGCAGGCGATGGCGGGCCGGGTCCAGGGCCGTCACCGGGTTGCCCGCCAGGTGCTGAATGTTCAGGTCTGCCAGCCGGGCCGGGTCGAACAGGCTGCAACCCGACAGGTCCATTGTGCCCTTGAGCAATGCCTTGGACAGCGGCGGGCGCTCATAGGGCAGGTGGGGTTCATCGCCGATCAGGATCAGCGGCCCGTCATACCCTTCATCCCGCAAGGTGAGGGCCGCACGGCCACCGGCATGCCCGGCGCCGAGGATGATCATTGGCG
Organism: Pseudomonas sp. NPDC089734; assembly: GCF_044748865.1. Taxonomy (NCBI): domain Bacteria; kingdom Pseudomonadati; phylum Pseudomonadota; class Gammaproteobacteria; order Pseudomonadales; family Pseudomonadaceae; genus Pseudomonas; species Pseudomonas sp. NPDC089734. The sequence goes on from NZ_JBIVGV010000005.1 coordinate 177,968, forward strand.
CAGCGTGGTCAGGCATCGCGGAATCTCCCGTGTTCATGCCGTGATACCGAGCAGGACACGGCCTGCCTCGACCCGGACCTGATAGGTCTTGAGATTGACGCAGACCGGTGCGCCCAGGGCCTTGCCGGAGCGGTAATCGAAGCGTCCGTTGTGCTTGGGGCACTCGATCACATGGTCCATTACCAGCCCGTCGGCCAGGTGAATGGCTTCGTGGGAACACAGGCCATCGGTGGCGTAGAACTCACTGTCGGCGGAACGGTAAACGGCATAGGTGCGCTGGGCATGGTCGAAACGAATCACATCTTCTTCGTCGATTTCGTCCACAGCGCATACGTCGATCCAGTGCTCGGTCATGGCGATCTCTCTTGTTGTTGTGGGGATGTAAAAGCCACTCAGGATTCGGCCAGCACCTGTTCGGTGGCCTGTGGCGTTGAGCGAAGAGGGCGCCGGACGAAGTAAGTCGGGTCCTTGCGCTGTTTCCAGATTGTCGGAACGATTTCCCTGAAGGCCTCGAACAGATTGCGATAGGGCGGCGGGCAATCGTCGATTATTTCAGCGTGAAGTTGTGGAAGGGCATGATAAGGCACCATGGGAAACATATGATGTTCCAGGTGATAGTTCATGTTCAGATATATAAAGCGTAATACCGGATTCATATAAATGGTGCGGCAGTTGGTTCGATGATCCAGCGTATCTTCGGCCAGGCCGACATGTTGCGTAACGCCCAGAAGATAGGACAGCCAGCCGCCATACAGTGAAGGCAGACCGATAAACATCAACGGCAGCCAACTGTGCAGATAAAGCGCGCTCATGAGGGTCAGGGCATAGATTGCCAGCCAGATACGGGCGGCCAGGAAGACTTTGGGCAGCTCGGATTCGGGGATGAAATCCCGCTCCTCATCACTGGCACGGCCCTGGGCATGGCGCAGCACGCCACGGAAGGTATCCAGCGCACGAGGCAGAGTGCTGAGGTTCAGGAGCATCTTCAACAGGCTGGGCGGGCGCGGCTCGACGATCTCCGGGTCCCGGCCAACGATGATGGTGTCGGTGTGATGCCGGGCATGGCTCCAGCGCCAGACATGGGGCTCGAACAGGGTCATGAAACTGGCGATGTGATAGACGACATCGTTCATCCAGCGGGTCTTGAAGGCCGTGCCATGGCCGGTTTCGTGCCAGCGGGCATTGGAGGCGGTGCCGTACAGCACGCCATAGACCAGGAAAAACGGCACACAGGCCCAGGTGCCCCAGAACCAGTAACCCCCGAACCCCGAGAGGCCCAGCGTGAGAAACCACAGCGCGGTATCCCGCAGGGCCGGGCCATCGCGGCGTTGCATCAACTCCTTCATGCGCTTGCGCGGGACAGGGCATTGATACCAGGTGGCCGAGACCAGACCTTTTTCCGCTGCACGCGCTGCTTCAGGACCGGTCAGTCGATAATCCCGACGGCTGTATTGAATATCATCTTTAAAGGCTGAATGGTGTTCAGGCATTTTATTATTCTCCTGCGCAAGCCTGCTTATTATTGGAACTTGCTGCGATCCTTGTTTGATTGAATCGCTGGAGAAAAGAGTAGGCAGTTGCAATAAGTGGCTCAATCCCTTGAATCCATTCTCTATCAAGCTATCATCCAGTCCCGAAGCGGCATGATAGTTTTCTATCAAGGGATCCATAATGAATAACAAGAAACGCCCAACCATCGCCACGGTGGCCGAGCGCGCCGGATTGAGTGTCGCGACCGTGGACCGGGTACTGAACGCCAGAGCACCGGTCAATCCACAGACTGCCGAACAAGTGCTCCAGGCCGCCGAAGCCGTCGGCTACTTCGCGGCCCGCCTCATTGGCCAGCGTATCCAGGCGCGTCGTCCGCACTATCGTTTCGGCATCCTGCTGCTGGGGACCGCCCAGGCCTTCTACGCCAACCTGGCCGAAGCCATCAACGAAGCGGCGCGGGCCTGGCCCGACGCGAACCTGAGCTGCCATTTCGAGTACATCACCGACCGCACACCGGCCGTCATCGCCGGGCAGATCGAACAACTGGCCGTCAAATACGACGGCCTGGGCGTGGTCAGCTTCGCCCATACCCTGATCAACCAGACCATCGAACAGATCCGCGCCGCCGGAGTGCCGGTGGTGGCCTTGCTCTCGGACTTCCACGAAACACCGAAAGGGCCTTATGTAGGGCTGAACAACCATGAAGTCGGACGCACCATGGGCTGGTTGCTGGCGCACTTCGGCCCGGCCCGTGAAGGCAGCATCGGCGTGCTGATGGGCGGGCACCGCTTTGTCGGCCATCAGGCCCGGGTCGACGGCCTGCGCAGCTACCTGACCCAACACGCCCCGCAACTGCGCATGCTGGAGCCGCTGGTGAACATGGACAACAGCGACATTACCGAAGAAGCCACCCTGGACCTCCTGGCCCGCCACAATGACCTGCGCGGCCTGTGCGTGGCAGGCGGAGGAGGCGACGGAATCATCAAGGCCCTGGCCCAACTGCCCGAACGGCCGGAGATCTGTAGCATCGTGTTGGAATCCACACCGCTGTCTCATCAGGCGCTTGAGCAGGGGGTGATCAGTCTGGTGATTGATTCGCAGCCCTTTTTGATTGGCACGTCACTGATTCGGTTGCTGGTTGAATTGCAGGCGGCACCGGTTTTTGATCCGCAGCGGCATTGTGTTTATGTGCCTTTGCAGATAGTGACGAGTGAGAATGTTGGGGAGGGTGGAGGTATGGACGATGTTTTTGACTCTGTCTGCGTTAAATTTACTAGAGGTAACTTCTGAGTTTTTTCTATAAAATCAATGCTCTAGCTTGATTTTATGAAGGACCGTCTATAATCCGCGTTCTAGAGCTCTAGAAAGGAGATTTTCGATGCTAATATAGGTCTCTGCAACATTTGACAGGTACAGAGTCATTTTTTCTTTTGAAAGGGCGTAGTTTTTGCAGGGCCTGGTCCATTGGTATAATTCCATGTCACCTCAGAGTCGCTAAATAGCCCTGATAGGTTCCTATTGCAGTCATGTATCAGAATTGGCTGATATCTAGCTGAGTATGCTGTCCGTCAGATGTAGCCAATTGTCGATATCTGTTCCATTTCTACAGCTTGACCTTGCCTCGTCTTCAAGCAAACGACACAATTGCTATCAGAATGCCTGCATGGTGGTGGGCTGCGGAAAGGAAGTTCGAGCTATGACGGACAATGATTTCATACCGCTTAAACGTGCGTGGGCACGTGTAGAACTGGATCTCTACGATTCCGAAACAGCTGCATTTAATTCGCTCCTATATTTAGGGGAGCTTGTTGTAAAGGTTACAGCGGCGGCGTTTGCAGCAGGGATAGAGGATGATTCTGATAGGAGTGCCTATTCTGCTGAGTACCGATTGATTCGTGGCTCGGGAGTAGGAGAGCATGCGGCGGTTTTGGATGAGATACTGACCGGGCCCACTTATGAAGTCTTGAGTCCTGCTTTACGGGGATTGCAGAAAGAAATTACCGCTAAGTCAACGGCAGATTCGTGGCAGCAGCGTGCGCTGATATCTATGAGCCAAGCATTAAAAGAGCTTGGTATTGAGGAAAGCAATGCAGCCCCTGCGACGTCTCTTCGCTCTTGGTTCTTAAACTTTGCCTACCTAAGAAATAAAACTAGGGGGCATGGTGCCCAACGCGTTGAAAGAATAACTGATACCTATCCGCATCTGCGTGAATCTTTAGAGGTGCTAACAGCAGAATTTGGACTATTTCATTTGTCTTGGGCGTACATTCGCAGAAATCTTTCGGGGAAGTATAGAGTAGTGCCCATGGGGGGGGATTCTCACGCTGAAACCTATACCGTTCTGCGATCAAGTTCGGAACACTACTTTGCTGATGGTATCTATTTCGCTGTGGGAGGTGAGATATTTCATACCAAGCTGTTTCTGACTGACGCTGATCTTTCAGATTTTTATTTGCCTAACGGAAGTTATAGTAACGGGCGATGCGAGTTAATATCTCTTATCACAGGAAATCTTAAGGAGTATGACGCGTCCGGCTATAATGCGCCTACTACTCCACTTCCTAGTAGTGAGACTGATGGTTTAGGAGAACTAAGGGTTGTTGGGGCTTCTTTTACGAATATCCCTCCCGCGAATAATGAATATGTTTCTCGGGTTTCGCTTGAGGATAAACTGCATGAAGCGCTGCTTCATGGACGGCACGAAATTATCACTCTGGCAGGGCCTGGCGGAGTCGGTAAAACCTCACTGGCGTTAGAAATTTGTAACAAAATTGCGCTAAGTGGTTCGGAGCGATTTCAAAATATCATATGGTTTAGCGCGCGTGACATAGATTTGCTTACCTCTGGCCCCAAAACTGTAAAGCCTCAAGGTTTGACGTTAAAGGACTTCTCCAAAACGTTCGTGTCACTGGTGTCTCCCGCAGAAAGAACTGTAAAAGGATTCAGGGCTGAAGATTATTTTTCTAAAGAGTTGGGTGCGTCAAGCGTTGGGTCGTATTTGTTTGTGTTCGATAACTTTGAGACTGTGAGTGCTCAGGATGAGCTGTTTGAGTGGATTGATAGTTATGTTCGCTCACCAAATAAGGTTCTTATTACAACTAGGACTAGGCAGTTTACGGGTGACAAATCTATTTTAGTTGCTGGGATGACGGAAAGCGAAGCTAAAGAGTTAATTGATAAGACATGCAAGCGATTCGATATTTCTAATATCCTAACCAGCGAAAATATAGAGGAATTAGTTCGGGAGTCGAGTGGACACCCATATGTGCTTAGGATACTGCTCGGAGAGGTCGCATCCCAGAATGCCTATGTTAGCCCAGAACGAGTGATTGCGGATGAAGATCGACTACTTGTCGCACTCTTTGAGCGAACCTTTTCAAGATTGTCACCTGTTGGGCAACTGATATTCTTAATGCTGTGCTCTTGGAAGTCGGCAGTACCAGAAATTGCTGTCGAAGCAACTTTATTGCTACATGCACCGGAACGAGTCGATGCTTCTGCTGCGATAGAAGATTTGCTTCGTTTGTCCTTGATCGAGGCGATATCGACAGGAAGTGATGGCCTTACATATCTGAACGTTCCACTTGCAGCCTCTACGTTTGGAAGGAAGAAATTAGCGACAAACTCACATCGCGCATTGGTTGAACGATCTGTAGAGACTCTTAGATTGTTTGGCGCTACTCAAGCGAGCGGAACCGGTCAGTCGCTTGAGCAGGCTTTAACACGGTTCGTTAATTCGGTCCAGCGTAAGCTGGAGAGTGAGCAATTATTTTTTGAGGGTATAAAACCTGTTTTGGAGTTCTTGGCTTCTGCGGCTCCTTCTCTTTGGTTACAGCTGGAGAAACTGGTGGCCCAAATTATGCCTGTCAGCTACAACTTGCGCGCTGAGTACATTAGAAGATTCATTGAAAGTTATCCGCTAAGCGCGAGTTTGGTCAGTGCTTGGCGAAATCTAGCTCAACTTCTTAAGTTGTCTGGTGATACTGAAGGCGAAATTCTAGCTTATGGCGAAATCGCAAGACTGCCGGGCTCAACTGTTTCAGATGTAAGTGAAGCAGCCAATAGACTCAATACTGCCCTCAAGACTAAGCAAAATGAAAGTACAAACCTTACCAGCTATGCTAAGCGTGAGACTATTCAGCGTGTGGCGTCACGATTGAGAGCAGATTTCGATGTTTTGGGGGCGACTGACCTTTCTCGCTTGGCTTGGCTTTATCTTAATTTGGGTGATGAGCCTGAGGCATTGTTAATCGCCACAGAGGGTGCCCGGCGAGATCCTGAGAATGATTACTGTGGGGGGCTAGTGGATAAACTTTCTAATCCTAGATAGTGGTGGACTAAAAGTGTACTTGCAACTGGCTGATTAGTAGGTGTGATTTTTATTTTTTAGATTGAAACGCCGCTCGTGGTAGTGGGCGGTGTGTTTTGTGTAAGATGGTAGCTGAAAGAATGTTTGAGATTTAATAGTGGAGTTAAGTTGTCTAGGTCTTGTAACTAATAATTCTTTGGTGTTAAGAGGGGAAGGTCGAAGCATGAAGCTTTGTATTTTTGTCTTAATGTAAAAGATTTGAGTGGTTACGCTGAGGATTCTTTTTGTCGCCAAGCTTATAAAAACCACCTAATAGTAGTTGATGCGGTGCAAGCGAGAGCGATTGTAGAGTGCTTGTTCTAACTGACTCGCCCCAAATTTCTAGATATTTTGAGGGCTTATTGCATGATATTTTAAGCTCTGCCGGTGACAGTCGATATTAAAATGATGGCGGCATTTTACGCTGTAGAGCATCTCGGTTTAATCGAATACATCGCTATGAGTATCTTGCTACGTGGCGTCAATCTTTTACTTGATCCATTTTCGCTTTAGAAGCTAGAAGTGCTCTTGGACACGATATTGCCCCGGAGGCTCATGTTAGCAGCCAAATTATTCGCCCTCAACACAGCAGCTTCAATCGGAGCTGTTGTGCTGAGGGTGTGACCCTGTTGCTATCTGTTTTTAAAAAGCTCAATTTTTGTAGAAGCGCTTTGACCTTTTATGGAAGGAGGGTTTATTTGATTTCCCTTATTGACAAAAAGCAAAGGTAAGAATCTCTTTTAGGCGCGTTTGAGAAGTGTTTGTGAGATTTTGCTTTCCATCTAGAAATTCGCGTACACGTTTCCAAGAATTATATGGTTTGTCTTTTGAACTTGCGAACTCTTCTGCTTCGCTATCCCACAGTACATGCTCGAAGGTGTCCGAAATAATATAGGTATTATCCGCATGTGCAATACTTGCGATCTTTTTGTTCGCCTTGTAGGGATGTATGGCTGGTTTTTTCTCCAGCTCCTCGTCTGACAGTTCATGGCGGTCTTCATCGTGCAATACTCTATATTCAATGCCCAGTGTATTGAGGACCTTAGCTATCGCAGGTATAGTCCATTTGCCTCCTGCGGAAATGATAGTTGTGTCCTTGAGTAATGCTGAGTCTAGTTCAAAGTACTGTAGTAACTCATCAGCCATCGAAAATACGGCAACCTCAGTATCGCCTTCGACTAGAATGACTCGCTTTGCGAACAGGCTTTCGCATACTGAGGGATGGAAGTCTAGGGTTGCGCGGAGTAAAGATTTTTCGTCGTACTCCTCTCCGATTTCAAAAATATTGGCGGAGAGCTGGTGAATAATACGCTCATTTTTGGAATTTTTCTTAATCAGCTTTAAGGACTCAGGTTTGTCTGCTAATGAGATTAGGAATGGGGAGTGTGTGGTGCATATTACTTGCCATTTGGGAGATGCAGTTTTGTCCACCAGTGCGCCTTTGAGGCGACGCATGAGATGCGGATGAATATAGAGCTCGGGTTCTTCATAAAGGACGACTACAGACCGCTCCCCACCCTCTACTATCGCTGCGTGCCCTGCATTGCTTTCTAAAATTGCAAAGGCAAGCGCTCGTTGAACGCCGCTGCCTTGGTATTGAAGACTGGACTCAAACTCTTCGTTAATAAGAAAGGTTGCTGCTTTCATGAACAAAGGTTCGATATCGATTTCACCAATTGCTAGGCGAACCTTGGAGTCGAAATCGAGAACCTGATTCAGTGTGGTGCTGACTTGTCCAAGGACAGTATCGAGTTCGGGAATGCCGGAGTTTTCTCCAGCCTCACCTCGCAGCTTGCCTTGAAGATCCTGAGCTCGGGTAATATATTCTTTGTAGGTGTCATCGTCTTTGACTAAAGGGAAGAGCTTATTAGTGAAAAGGAAGGAGAACGGCGTGTTGGCCGTGGTTTTCATATCATCTTCTATTTTGAAGCAAGCAGGTACATACATGACGTGCGGAACAGCTTGTTGAAGCGAGTTTGGAAACTTTTTTACGTGCCATTCGGTTTTAGTTACAACTTGATCGCCGTGGCGATCCTTGAACATCGCTTCTAACTCATCCGCTCTAGCTTTAAACTCTGTAGCGTTCTTTATGCCAAGTTCATCAAGGCACTGCTTGGCTTCGGGGATTTTTCCTGCTTGTGAATAGTTGGTCCAAGGTAATTCGTCACTCGAACAATATACGCTGTATTCGGACTGGATTACGTCAGTCTCCTTGTTCCAACGGGCAGAGAGACGGACATGCAGGCCGTTTTCGTGAATCAGTTGGGAAATGGCGGGTTTTTTCTTCTCCCAATCTTCTAGCTCTTTGAATTCACAGATAATCTCGAGAGTTTCTTCCGACTGAGTTCTATTTGGCCAGTCATCAATAGTTGGTTTTTTATTATCAAGTAATATATTAAGGGCATGAAGAATTGTAGACTTTCCCACATTATTAGGGCCAATAAATGAGGTGAAATCCTCAATGTCGATTTCAGCAAATCCAATACCGCGAAAATTTTTTATGGTGAGCTTTCTGATTTTCATGCGTTCGTCCATGGTTTGTAGTGGCTTTGTGCTGCATTGTTTTGCCACTTCTACGAGTAAAGCTTAAATAGAATTTTTCTATCGACTGTTCTGAGTTCTGGTATTTTGTATATGAATTCTTGATAATTTATGAGATTTCAAAGGCTTGGCAATAACCTGAGAGTCTGATGTGGAAAGCTCAGGCTAATATTTCAATGAACTGAATAATTTGCGTGAAATTTGGTTTTTGTACGAAAAGCACTGCCGCATACACCGTAGGTTACAGGTCAAGATGACCATAACTGCAAAGCTCCTGACTAGCTTGTCGTAGCTAGTGCCGTTTCTGTGGTTTTCTTTTAAATAGCCAAACATTCGTTCAACCTTGCAAATCCTGTCGGCAGACAAGGGGGGCGATGCCGGAGCCCTACGCTGTTACTGCGATCGCTATAGGATGCAACTGGTGATCCCTTTGCTATCTATTAAGCGCAAATCGAAGGCAGGCTTGCTTCGTTTATTTGATCGATCGAAGTGTCGGCAACGCAATATCATCAAACGTATGTTTGGTTGACTGAAATAGAGCCGTCGTATCGTCACGCAATTCGGCAAGCTCGCTAAAAACTATGCAGCAATGCTCTTGGTAGCCTGTGCTATACGCTGTTTGCGACATTACTTTTCGTACAGTGCCTAGATCACATACTTTGCGAATGTCATATCCATTACCGGACGGTCATAGTCCAGCAGGTATGCATGATGATGGCGGTATAACTCTAAGAGCAGATCTGTATTGGGGCCAACCACATCCATACCCCTATCGTCATATGGGAAAAGCATGACGCGCTTATTCAAATTAAACAGATAGATGCTACATCTGGGTTTGGGCTGTATCGCTGCGAAGTCTTTAGCCAATGCACACCAAAGAAATGCCTGGAGCAGGTTCATAGGCGCTTCAAACGCCACGTTGACCCAATACTCTGGGGTATTTTCGCAGTGCCACTCAGCGGGATCTATTTCCTCGCTCCAGACTGATCGTTCACTGGGTATGTCAATGCCAGCAGATCGAAGAGCGTGAATCGTGGCACGGTGAGCAAATTGATTGCTTCCAGAGTGAATGCGCAGGCAAGCGACAAGCGCCGTTTCCCCCGCAAAAACATCGCTGCAAATCTTCGTTGATTTTTGCAATGCTGAAAGGAACTGGTCTATCACCCCTCCAGTTTCAGACAGTGCAAAACGCAACCCACCTGGATACGAGTAGAAAAGAGGTCTAAGAAAAGCTTTGCCCTCAAAGATTCTCTCAATTTTAAGCTTCAAACTCATTTAATCCCTTCGTGGTTATCAGTCCGATTCCATAACTTTTGTTGCGCGCAGGGATATTACCGCATGCACAAGATCTGAGCCTGCTTTAAACCGATCAAACTCGGCCAGCCGTGGACATTTAGGATACTCTGCCCATCACCTCTGAGGCGTCGCGCCACATCGTCAAACCCCTTTCAAATCTGGACCAGTCATCCATGTCAGAACCCCGTATACGAAACCTCGCGATTTGTGTTTTTCATCACCGTGGCAAAATTCTGGTCAATGCGTTTCACGATCCTGTGAAGCATCAATTGCTGTTTCGTCCGTTGGGCGGCGGTGTTGAGTTTGGTGAGAAGAGTGTCGACTCCATCGCCAGGGAAATCCGAGAGGAGCTGGACCTGCCGATCAGAAATCCCCGTATGTTGGGTACTCTGGAAAGCATCTTCACCTATCTGGGCAAACCAGGGCACGAAGTTGTACAGGTTTACGACGCTGAATTTGAAGACCCCACGCTATATGAAAAGCCTTGGTTGGAAGGGCAGGAAAGCAATGGCGAAACCTTTCGTGCCGTGTGGCGGGACAGCGCAAGTTTAACCCGCGAAGGCGTACTGGTGCCCGAGGGGCTATATGAGTTGTTGCAGTCTTTTTCGTTGTTGGACTGAGTTGCGCAGATGGTAGCGTTGCTCTTTATGTCTATAGGGCAACCGTGTGTGCAAAGGTCGTCGTACTGCCAAGCCCGGCCGTAAAACGCTGGGCAGCGGAAACAGAAACGGTGCACCGATGCACAGAAAATCCCGTCCGATTTTTTCAACAGAATCGGCCGAAAGCTACCCTGCACACCGCGCATGAACTGTCGTTAAAATCCTTCCCCAACCAGTACAAATTGATGCCAATGGCCGAACCGACAACAGTAACCAGCATCATCGGCCCCTGGAAAGGGGAGGCGTGGACATCGTTACAATAACGTTGTAGAGATGCTTGGGACACGCCTTTTAACGAGCTTTCAGATCTCATGGTCGCTACTTTTCTGAGTCAGCGAATTGCAGTTCCTGAGATGTTGGTTGAGGCCAGGCGACGGTTGAATTCCGAGCCGCGCGATGACACGGAGTACTTTGATGGCCAACTGGCTGAGGCTGTTCTTGGTGCTGGCAACTAAGTGCTTTCGCCCCCTCCTGACCAATCAATCTTTCATCTGGTACCCACTGCTGCAGACTGCGCTGGCCCTCGACTACGAAGAGGTCAGCGCAGCTTGGCGGTAGCGGCATATGGCCGACAATCACCACAGCATTAACGCACTTCAACCCGTTCCAACGACCGATCCAGTTCACTCCTGGCCATACCAATCAGATGGACGACCGAGAAGGCCAGATCCCGTTTCGGACCATTAAGGCTGTCGCCGGATTCATAAGCGGTGGCAGCTGCACAGCGCAGCAGTTCAGAGATATGCAGCAGGGATTCTTCAAGCGATGGGGCAGGTGGATCGGGTGTTAACTTTTTCATGGCTAAGTCCTCGTAAGGCCACCTGCCAATCGCTGCTAAACGATTGAGGGTGGCGACTTTGACGCGGGTTAGCAGACCGGGAACTCAGCCAAAACCGGCGCACCCGAAGGTGCCCCACGCAAAGCCGCCATAGAGGCATGACTTCTCGCGTGACTAAGCTCACAGGCTGCTAAACCCGATCACTGATGAGCAGTGACCGGCACAGCCTAGAGAGCCAAAAACACCCACGCAAGGGCATGGGATTTTCTAGGAAAGTTCGTGCAGATGATAGAGACAGGTCCGTAAGAAACACCCTGCAAGCAGGGCATTTTCGTTAGCTTAAGTAACATCTCTCACGGAATCTTGAACCGGGCACTGACTTTGGTCTTCCCATCCGCCAATGTCAGCAACGCACTGACCCGTGACCCCGACTTGTAGCTAACCCCCTGGCTGCGCAACTGATTACCACTGACCGGCACGATTTCTGTCTTTTCACGTTTATGTCGGGTGGTGATGGTCAAAACCCCCGTAACTCCCTCGGCGCTGACGGGCTGGTCGTGATCGGTCAGGTACAGATCGATCGTATCTCCATTGGCGACCATTTCAATGGCGACCAGTCCGGCATCTTCGATCAGGCCGCCGTGCTGGGGTGTGGGAATGCCGTGGGCGCTGGCCTGGCTCATGAGCAGGGCGCAGGCGGTGGCAAGGAGGGTGTTCAGAACGGTTTTCATGGCAGGACCCTTGATCATTTCTTGTTCAGGCGGGCGATTTCCGACGCTGGCAGGTTTGATTCTGCGCGGGGCAGGGGGGCGATGCCGGTGTCTTTGTGGAACGAGAGGGACGAGCTGTAGGCCAGGATGTCGTATTTTTCCCGGGTGCCTTCGGCGCTGACACGTTCTCCGCTTTCCGAGCGATCGCGGTATTCGATACCCAGCACATAAGTGCCTTTCCACGGCAGCTTGAAGCTGACCTTGCCTTCGCCATCGGTGTTGGCCTGCAGTATCCAGCCGGAAGCGGACGACATTTTCACCGGCACGTTGCCCAGCGGGTCTTGCAGGTAAAAGACCTGAAATTCGACCTGATCGCCATTCACGACGCCGGTCGGCACGATATCCAGGTCCAGTTCGGGTTCCCGGGCGCGGAAGTCGCTGACCCAGCGGGTGGCGGGTGTCCAGTAGGCGCTGACGGTCTTGCCTTCGTCCTTGACCTGAAAGATCGGGTAGGCCTTGTCGGCGGCGAGGAACGAGTCATCTTTCCCCGGTTTCTGTGCGACCGAAAAGTGATCGTGAGCGAGGGTCAGGGTGAGTGGTTTCGTGCCCGCCGCACTCAGCCATTGCCCTTGCAGCGCCTTGAAGCGGTCCATGCCGCCGGGGCTGACTTCCAGCATGTTTTCATCGTATTCGCCGTAGTAGAAGGCCATGCTGCGGTCGGGGGACTGCTCGAACCAGATCTGGTGGGCCTGGGCCGCATGAGTGGCCAATAACAGCGTCGAGCCGACGAGAAGGGTGCTCAGGATGTTCTTCATGACGTGTTCTTTTCCATGGATTCGGGTGCGGCGAAGCCAGCAAGGGTAACCGTCGTCGCCCATGCTGTCCCCCCTGTATGCATTTTTGAGGCGGTCGGGTGATCTGTTTGCCCATGATCTGCGTATAGAGCCCCGATACTTTTTTCGTCACGGCCAGAGGAACAGGTTTACCGTTTCAGCACAAAAGTGCTGATGCCGGACGTGAACAAACCTTGGATTTGTTGCAAAAAGGGTGGTACAGGGTGGGTGCAGCCTATGAATACGCAGGTCTCCATGTCAAACCCACGTGTGTTGGCAATTTTTCCATGCTGGCCGGAGGTTGCTTTTGAAGAGTGATCTTCGGCTGGCCACTTGGCTGATTTGTACCGTATGTGGTTGTGTGGTGTTTCTGACCGTCTGGCAGATCTCGACATCACGACACACCATGCTGGAAAACATCGAGACCAGTACTGTCAACCTGACCAGCGCCTTGAGCAACTACACCGAAGGGGTGTTCAAGCAGAGTGAGTTGATGTTGACCGGCCTCCGTGAGAGGGTCGAGCACGAAGGGACTGGCCCCGCCCAGGTGGAGCGCTTGAGGGCTGTGGTGGCCAGTGAGGCGAATACCCTGGAGCAGTTGAGCAGTGTGGTGCTGTATGACGCCCAGGGTAACGGGGTTTTTCTGAGCAATCGGCACATTCCGAGATTGACGGGCGAGGATCGCGAGTTTTTCACCTATCACAGGGATAACCCGGATCGGGGCGTGTTCATTGGCCCGGCGTTTCGGAGCCGTGTCACAGGGGCCTGGATGATTTCCATCAGTCGGCGTATCGACTCCCCGGACTCGCGCTTTGCCGGTGTGCTGCTGCTCACGATCGGTATCGATCAGTTGCTTCGCTTCTACTCGAACATTCAGGTCGGGGAGCAGGGTGTCATCAGCCTGAGTTCTACGCAGGGCCGGCTGTTGGTGAGGTATCCCTTCAGTGAGCCAGACATCGGTCGTGACCTGTCTTCGGCTCCCATCTTTGTAAAGGCCCGGAACAGCGTGTCCGGTACGGCTGATTTCGTTTCCAATGTGGACGGAGTCCGGCGCATGTACGCCTTCAAACGCAGCGAAAAGTACCCGCTGGTGACCACCGTTGCCTTGGGCCGGGATGAGGCCATGCAAGCCTGGAGGCGGCAGACCGGCCAGTCGGTGCTCGCGGTGCTGGTGCTTCTGGGCCTGCTGGTGGGGCTTGGGCGTCGATTGATTGGCCATATCCACCGACGCATCGATGCGGAAAACGAACTGCTCGTCTCCCAGGCCGCGCTGCTGGAGCTGAACCAGAATCTGGAGCTGATTGCCTCTCAGGACAAGCTCACAGGTCTGGCCAACCGCAGGCGTTTCGACCAGTTTCTGGATGTCGAATTCTGGCGTGCCTGGCGCGACAGGCGTTCTCTGTCCCTGATCCTCATCGATGTGGATTTCTTCAAGCGCTACAACGACCACTACGGTCATCCGGCGGGTGACGAGTGCCTGAAGACCATCAGCCGTGTCATCGAACACTGCATCAGACGTTCCGGAGACATGGCGGCCCGTTATGGCGGGGAGGAGTTTGCCGTCGTGATGCCGGACACCGACGAGGCGGGGGCCTGTGCCGTGGCCGAGGCGATTCTTGAGGGTATCCAGAATCAGGGTATCGAGCATCCGCCGAGCCCTTTCGGCATCGTGACCGTCAGCCTGGGTGTGGCAACGTTACTGGGGCGCAACGAGCCACTGGATCAGAACGGGTTGGTCGAGCTGGCTGACCGGGCGCTTTATGCGGCCAAGTCACAAGGCAAGAACCAGGTAAGCCTGGCCTCGGCGTTTCTGCTCGATGCCAGCCCCGCCTGGTCCCGGAGCAAGGCAGAGACAACAGACTGAACCGCACACCCCGTAGGAGCGAATTCATTCGCGAAGACAGTATTTCAGGCAATCCATTTGCTGCGGATGTACTGGCTTTTCGCGAATGAGCGGATCGCCGCCCGATTCGCTCCTACCGATAGCTACCTATTTATTTTGCTCCCCAGCCACCGCCCAGCGCTCTGAACAGACTGGCCAGTGCGACCTGCCGGTCGGTGCTGATCTGAATCAGGGTCGACTGATCGGTAAAGGCGCTGCGCTGGGCATCCAGATAGCGCAGATGGTTGTCGACGCCGCCTTCATAACGGGCCTTGGCCAGCTTCAGGGCTTCCTGACTGGAACCTGCCAGAGCGCGTCGTGCCGCTTCTTCCCGGCGCAGGGTGTCGGTGGCGGCCAGGGCGTCGGCCACTTCGCGAAAGGCAGTCTGGATGCTGCCTTCGTAGGCGGCGACTGCCGAATCCCGACGTACTTCGGCCAGATTGAGGTTGGCGCGGTTGCGGCCTCCGGCAAAGATCGGCACCGAGATGGACGGCGCGAACGACCATGAGCGCGAGCCGCCATCGAACAGCCCGGACAGTTCGGCGCTGGAGCTGCCGAACGATCCGGTCAGGGAGATGCGCGGAAAGAACGCCGCCCGTGCCGCGCCGATATCGGCATTGCGCGCCTTGAGCCGATGTTCGCTGGCCAGGATGTCCGGGCGTCGCTCGATCAACTCCGAAGAGGTGCCCGGTGCAATGTCCTGCAACACCAGCCGGGAATCTCCAGGCTGCTCTGTCAGATAGGTCGCGGCATCCCGGGTGCCGATCAGCAGTGCCAGTGCGTTGCCGGATTGCTGCAACTGACGCTCGGTGCTTTCCAGCTCGGCCTTGGCCTGCTCGGTCAATCCGAAGGCTTCCTGGTAGTCGAGCGCCGTGGCGGTGCCGACCTTGCGGCGCTGGCTGACCAGTTCCAGCGAGGCAAGCCGGGTGTCGAGTGTCTGTTTGACCAAGTCCCGACGCTGCTGTGCGCCGTCTCGGGTCAGCCAGGCCTGTATCACCTCGGCAATCAGCGACACCTGCGTACTGCGGGTGGCTTCCTCGGTGGCCAGGTATTGCTCCAGAGCCGCGTCGGACAGGTTGCGCACCCGGCCGAACAGGTCGATTTCATATTCGGTCAGCCCCAGCCCTACCTGATAGGTGCTGCTGAGTGTCGACGACCCGCTGTTGGAGAGGTCGCCCGGTACGCGCTGGCGATTGCCCGTGCCGTTGGCGTTGAGTGAAGGCAGGCGGTCGGCACGTTGCACGCGGTATTGAGCGCGTGCGGCTTCGATGTCCAGCAGCGCCTGTCGCAGGCTGCGGTTGTTGTCCAGCGCGGCCTGTACTGCCCGGCGCAGTTGCGGGTCCACCACGAAGGTCTGCCAGTTCAGGTCCTGGGCGTTTGTCGCCGCGGTTTTTGTGCCTGATGGGGCAGAGGCGTTCCACTGTTCGGCCACCGGCGACCCCGGACGCTGGTAGTCGGGGGCCAGCGAGCAGCCCCCCAGTGTCAGGCCCAGAGTGGCGAGCGCAGGCCAGATGATGTTTTTCGATGCCATGATGCTTACTCCTGGACCTGCGTGCCGTTCGGGGTTTCAAGCTGTGAGTCGGTATGCGGCTTGCGGCGCAGTACCGACAGCACCCAGACAAAGAAGATCGGCACCAGAATCACACCCAGCAACGTCGCGCTGAGCATGCCGCCGATCACACCGGTACCGATGGCGCGCTGGCTGGCTGCACCGGCGCCGGTGGCGATGGTCAGGGGCACGACGCCGAGGATAAAGGCCAGCGAAGTCATGACAATCGGGCGGAAGCGCAGGTGCGCCGCCTTGATGGCTGCATCACGCAGGGAGTGGCCCTGTTCCCAGAGCTCCTTGGCGAATTCGACGATCAGGATCGCGTTCTTCGCGGCCAGGCCGATGATGGTGATCAGGCCGACCTTGAAGTACACATCGTTGGGCATGCCCACGGCGGTCACGGCCAGCACGGCACCCAGGGCGCCGACCGGTACGATCAGCATCACCACCAGCGGGATGGCCCAGCTTTCATACAGCGCGACCAGCAGCAGGAACACAACCACCAATGCCAGGGCGAACAGCACCGTGGCCTGACCGCTGGCGACCTTTTCCTGATACGACAGGCCGGTCCACTCATAACCGATGCCGGGCGGCAGTTCGGAGACAATCCGCTCGATCTCGGCCATGGCTTCGCCCGTGCTGACACCCGGCGGAGCATCGCCCGCGATCTTGAAGGCCGGGTAGCCGTTGTAGCGGGCGATCTGCACCGGGCCTTCTTCCCACTGGGTCGTCACGAAGGCACCCAGGGGCACCAGCGTGCCGCTGCTGTTGGGAACGTAGAGTTTCAGAACACTCTCGGGCGTCATGCGTGCATCCTGATCGGCCTGCACCACCACCCGTTGCTGACGACCGGCATTGGCAAAGTCACTGATGACCGAGGAGCCGAATGCCGTGGACAGGGCATTGTTGACCGACTCGAAACTCACCCCCAGGGTGCGGGCTTTTTCACGGTCGATATTCAGGCGCAACTGAGGGGCTTCGGCCAGACCTTCCATCATGGCGTAGAGAATCTTCGGGTTACCGTTGGCCTTGCCCAGCAATTCATTGCGTGCTGCCAGAAGGGCTTCGCGACCCAGGCCTGCACGGTCCTGCAAGCGCAGGGCGAAACCGCCCGACGTACCGAGGCCTTCGATGGGCGGAGGTGTCACGGCCATGACCGTACCGTCGCTGAGACCGGCGAAATGCTGGTTGAAGGCAGCGGCCTCTTCGGCGGCGGATTGCCCCTTGCCGCGCTCGGACCAGTCCTTGAGGGTCGGGAAGGCCAGACCGGCGTTTTCACCCATGCCCGAGAAGCTGAAGCCCAGCAGCATGGTGACCGAGTCGGTGCTTTCCCGGGACAACATGTAGTTTTCCAGCAGCTGTGCGGTGACATCGGTACGGGCACGGGTTGCACCGGGCGGCAACTGCACATCGATGATCAGGTAGCCCTGATCTTCCACCGGCACGAAGGATTCCGGCAGGCGCAGGTAAAAGAACCCCAGCAGCCCCACGATGCCGACGTATATCAGCATGTAGCGGCCGGCGCGTTTGACCATGCTGGAATTGAGGCGCTCGTAACGCTGGGTGAGCTTGCCGAACAGGCGGTTGAAGCCGCCGAAGAAACCGCGCTTCTCATGATGCCCGGCCGGAATCGGCTTGAGCAGGGTGGCGCACAGGGCCGGGGTGAAGGTCAGGGCCAGGAAGCCCGAGAACAGGATCGACACGGCCAGTGACAGGGAGAACTGCTGATAGATCACACCCACCGAGCCGCCCATGAACGCCAGCGGCAGGAACACCGCAGCCAGCACCAGGGTGATGCCCAGAATCGCGCCCGATACCTGGCCCATGGCCTTGACCGTCGCGGCCGCCGGGGACAGGCCTTCTTCTGCCATGATCCGCTCGACGTTCTCCACCACCACAATGGCGTCGTCCACCAGAATACCGATGGCCAGGACCATGCCGAACATGGTCATCATGTTCACCGAGAAACCCAGCAGGTACATGATCGCCAGGGTCCCGGCCAGACAGACCGGCACCACGATGCTCGGGATCAGGGTGTAGCGGATGTTCTGCAGGAACAGGAACATCACCAGGAACACCAGCACCATGGCTTCGATCAGGGTGTAGATGACCTTGTCGATGGCGACATCGACGAACAGCGAGGTGTCGTAGGGAACCGAAAACTCGACATCGTCCGGGAAGTTGACTGACAGCTCGGTCAGGCGCTGTTTGACCGCTCTTACGGTTTCGATGGCATTGGCACCAGGCGAAAGCTGTACTGCGGCGGCCACCGCACGTTTGCCGTTCAGGCGCGACTCGAAGTTGTAGTCCTGGCTGCCCACGCCAAGGCGCGCGACATCGGCCAGGTGCACGGTGGAGCCATCCTGATTGGCGCGCAGCACAATGCGCCCGAATTCTTCGGGGTTGTCCAGTGTGCCCTTGACCGCCAGGGTCGCGGTCAACTCCTGCAGGGACGAGCCGGGCGTGCTGCCGAAGCTGCCGGCGGGGACTTGTACGTTCTGGCGTTGAATCGCCGCGTTCACGTCATCGATGGACAGCCCGAAACCCACCAGCTTCTGCGGGTCGATCCAGACACGCATGGCGGCTTCGGCGGCGAAGAACTGCAACCTGCCGACGCCATTGACGCGGCTGATTTCATTGTTGACGTTGCGTGCCGCGTAGTCGGCCAGGGCAACGGTGTCCTGATTGCTCGAGCCTTCCTTGTAGTTCAGGGTGAAGATCATCAGAAACCCGGAGCTGGCCTGTTCGACCTGCAAGCCCTGGCTAAGCACCGGTTGTGGCAACCGAGCTTCGGCTTTCTTGATGCGGTTCTGCACTTCGACCTGAGCCATGTCCGGGTTGGTGCCCGGATTGAAGGTCACATTGATCTCGGCGCTGCCGGTGGAGTTACTGGTCGATTCGTAATACAGCATCCCCTTGGCGCCGTTGAGCTCATCCTCGATGACGCTGGTGACCGAATCCACCAGCACCTTGGCAGAGGCACCGGGGTAGGTGGCGGTGATTGTAATCTGCGGCGGTGCTACCACCGGGTATTGCGCCACGGGCAGAGAGGGCAGGGCCATCAGCCCCGCCAGCAGGATGAACAAGGCGACAACCCATGCGAAGTTGGGGCGCTTGATGAAAAACAGAGACATGGAAGGTTATCCTCGATCGCGCTGAAGTCGGCCTTACTGAGCCTTGGCCTGCTGTTGGGCGGGGTGCGATTTGGGGACTACCTTGTCGCCCGGATTGATACCGGTCATGTTGCCGACGATGATCTGCTCGCCAGCCTTCAGCCCTTCGGTGATCTGCCAGCGGGAATCCTGCATGGCCCCGGTTTTCACCGGCCTGTTCTCGACCGTACCGTCCTGGCCGATGACCAGAACATGGGCGGCACCGTCATTGCCACGTTTTATCGCCCGCTGGGGAACGAGAATCGCGTTGTCGCTCATGCTCTGTGGCGTGCGAACCCGGACATACATGCCGGGCAGCAGGACGCCTTCCGGGTTGGCGAAGCGGGCGCGCAGGGACACCTGGCCTGTGGTGCGGTCCACGGCGATATCGGTGAACAGCAGAGTGCCGCGGCTTTGGTAGTCGGTGCCCTCGACGCTCAGGGACAGGGCTTCTTCACCGCCTTTGGGCAAGCTGCCGTTCTGGATGGCAGTGCGCATGCGCAGAGCATCGGCCACCGGCTGGGTGAAGTCGGCATAGACCGGGTCCAGTTGCTGGATGGTCGCCATCAGGGTGGTTTCTCCCTGGCCGACCAGTGCGCCTTCGGTGACCGTGGCGCGGCCGATGCGCCCGGAAATCGGTGCCTTGACCGTGGCATAGCCCAGGTTCAATCGCGCTGTTTCCACATCGGCCTGGGCCGAACGTTTTGCCGCGATAGCGTTTTGCAGTGCGGCCTTGGCGGTGTCGTAATCCTGCTGGCTGACGGCTTCGATCTTCACCAGGGGTTCGTAACGTTTGACGGTCGCCTGGGTCTCGAAAAGCGTGGCTTCGGTGCGGGCCAGATCGCCCTGAGCCTTGGACAGGGCGGCCTTGAACGGGGCAGGGTCGATCTGGAACAGGACATCGCCTGCCTTCACATCGGCACCTTCGACGAAGTTGCGGCTGAGTACGATCCCCGCGACCCGTGCCCGAACCTGCGCGACCCGAACCGACTCGATACGGCCCGGGAGCTCGTTCACCAGCGTGAAGGGTTCGGTCTTGATGGCCACCGACTCGACTTCTTTCGGAGCGCCCGAGGCTCCCCAGCCTTGTTGGGCCTCTTGTTCACAGCCTGCCAGCCCCAATGCAGCCAGCAATGTGATCACTGGCATAACACGCCATTCGCGCAACGTACTCATCATTCACCCGGGCAAGGCCCATTAGTCGCTAAAGTTGCGAATGATCTTATTTTGTACTCATATGAGTCAATATTGACTCATATGGATCTTTTGTGAGTAATTGTGAATGTCCTTTGAGAAAATGAGCTTTTTCTGCACAATGCCCCCCACGCCATATTTGACGAGTGAAGACGTACCTGATGGATTTACCCGCTGCTGATGAAAAGCTCCTGAAAGCCCTGGCTGTCGCACTCGTCGATCACCCTGCCGGTACGTTCAAGGACATCGCCCAGGCTGCCGGTGTGAGCAAGGCCACGCTCAACCGCTTCTGCGGGACGCGCAACAACCTCATTGAAATACTGCTCAATCATGGCTGTGTGTTGATGAACAAGGTCATCGAACAGGCCGATCTGGAACAGGCCGCACCGCTCGAGGCCCTGGATCGTCTGATCGACGGTCACCTGACCCACCGGGAAATACTGGTGTTTCTGTGTTTTCAATGGCGGCCGGACTCTCTGGACGAGTCCTGTGGTGGCAGTCGCTGGATCCCGTACTCGGATGCGCTGGATGCCTTCTTTCTGAGGGGGCAGCGCGAAGGGGTTTTCAGGATCGATATCAGCGCGCCGGTCCTGACTGAAACCTTTGCGTCGTTGCTGTTTGGGCTGGTGGATGCCGAACGCCGCGGCCGCGTGGCCCGCGCCGGCATGGCACCGTTGCTGATGCAGTTCTTCCTGCAAGGCGCAGCCGTGAAATAGCCCGTAGGAGCGAATTCATTCGCGAGAGGCCAATACATTCCATGCATATCCGGCGTCTGGAATATTGCTTCGCGAATGAATTCGCTCCTACCGCGTTAGGCCCTGGCTAACGCCTCGCGCATGGTCTGCATCTTCAGGTCGCTCTCCCCGTATTCGCTTTCCGGCTCGGATCCGCTGACCAGCCCGCAGCCGGCGAACAATGTCGCCCGGTGGCCGTCCAGCAGGGCCGAGCGCAGGGCGACGGCAAATTCACAGTTGCCCCGGTCATCCATCCAGCCGACCGGCCCTGCATACCAGCCCCGATCCAGATGCTCGTGATTGCGTATGTAATCCAGTGCCTGGCTGCGCGGCAGGCCGCCGACCGCCGGGGTCGGGTGCAGGCTTTCGGCGACTGCCAGCAGGCTGGCGGTGGGGGCGAGGGTGCCCTGGACCGGGGTCAGCAGGTGCTGGATATTCGACAGTTTGTGCAGGCAGGGGCGTGGTGCAATCTCCAGTTCCAGACAGTGCTGGCTCAGGCATTCCTTGAGGCTGGCGACCACCATGGCGTGTTCGGCGTTGTCCTTGCGGCTGGCGAGCAATTGCTCCCCCAGCCGGGCATCGTCCGTGGCGTCCTTGCCACGGGGCGTGCTGCCGGCCAGGGCCATGGTCTGCAACCGGTTGCCCTGCACGGTGAGCAGGCACTCGGGTGAGGCACCGAGAAAGCAGCTGTTTTCCCGGGCAAAGGCAAACAGATAGGCATGGGGTTGCTTGCGCAGCAGGCGTTGCATGACCTCGTGCAAGGGTTCCGACACCGGGATGTTCTGGGAGCGGGCCAGCACGACCTTGTCCAGGTCACTGCGCTGAATCCAGTCCACCGCATTGCTCACATCCTGTTTCCAGAGATGAGCCATGGACAGGCGCACGTAATCGTCGGCAGGCGAATGTGCCTTGGGCAGCGGACGGGCAAGCACTTCTGCCCATTCGCGGGCCAGGTTGTCTGCCAGTTGCGTACAAGGCGTGTCTTGCTCGACCAGCACATTGACGATCAGGCGTGTCTGCCCTTCGTTTTCATGCAGCTCGAAGCGCGGCAAGGTCAGCGCCGCGTCGGGGAAATCGCGCCATAACCGGGTCCTGTGATGTTGCCGGTCGAATGCAAACCCTCCGAACAGTGCAGGGCGATGCGGACCGTGAACGACAGCGTTCTCAACCAGTGCATGCCAGCGCGCTTCAAGCGTCGGCCAACTTTCCGTATGGCCGGCATTGAACTCATGAGCTTGCCCCAGCCCCAAGCGATATTGGGCCTGAGCCTTGACGTGCCACAGGCTGGCAGGTTGCAGATGTTCCCGGTTGGCGCTGAACAATGTCAGCGGCTCGACCTCCGGCGAAGGCGTCGAGAACGACGCCAGCACCCGGGGTTGCCTGGTACTGACCCGTTGCCGGGCGGCGCTCAGGCACTCCAGTAGCCCGTTGAACGATGGAAGACTGTTCATTGTTCGCTGACCTCCGGATGCAGGGTGCGCCAGTGGGTGATCTGCTGGTTGATGAACCAGTGGATCAGGTCCTTGAAGAAGTCTTCGGTCTGATCCACGGGCAACCCCGCTTCGGCAGCCCATTGGCGACGTTCTTCAAGCATGGCGACCACCCGCTCGGGGGCGGGGATGCTGTGCTCGTTGGCCTTGAACGCGGTGGCCGCCTTCACATAGGTCAGGCGGCGGGCCAGGAGGTTGACGATCTGCTGGTCGATGCTGTCGATGCCTTGGCGTATGTCGCCCAGGCTCTGGCAGTCAGGTGCGGACTTGATGTCATTCATGGAAGGCTCCCGTACTCACTGGGCCATGACGGCGAGTTGGCGTTTGTCGATCTTGCCCACGGCGGTCAATGGCCAGGCCGAAACCCACTCGAACTGATCGGGCAGCTTGTCTTCACCCAGTCCGCATTGGCGCAATTGTTCACGCACGTGTTGAGCCGCCCCCGGTGGCTGCTCGCCGAGAATGAAGGCGCAGATGCGTTCGCCCAGCAGTTTGTCCGGCACCGCCACCACCACGGCGGCTTCGATATCGGGCAAGGTGTTGAGGTGGGATTCGATCTGGACGGCCGAGATCTTTTCGCCGCTGCGCTGGATCTGCTCCTTGATCCGGCCTTCGACGATCAGGTTGCCTTCCGGCGTCCAGCGCGCCAGGTCGCCGCTGCGGTAGTAGCCATCCGGGGTAAAACTGACGGCGTTGTGGGCATCGGCCCGGTAATAACCGGCAATGGTGTAGGGGCCGCGGGTCAGCAGCTCGCCGGTCTGGCCCGGTGCGACGTCCTGAAGGTCGGCATCCACCAGACGCACTTCGTCGTGTGGCGACAGCGGACGTCCCTGGGTATTGAGCACCACCTCCAGCGAGTCGGAAGGGCGGGTGTAACACAACAGGCCTTCGGCCATGCCGAACACCTGCTGCAAACGGCAGCCCAGCGAGTCCAGCAGTTGTCGGGCCAGAACCGGGTCAAGCCGCGAGCCGCCCACCTGCAACAGTTTCAGGCTCGACAGGTCGCTGTCTTCCCATTCCCGGCCCTGTGCCCAGAGTTGGGCCAGTGGCGGGACCAGCGCCACGTGGGTGACGCGCTCGCGTTCGATCAGCGGCATCGCCTGATCGCAGCTCGCGCTCTGGCCCAGAATGACCGTGGCGCCTGCTGCCAGGCTGCCGAGTATGCCGGGGCAGGCCAGGGTGAAGTTGTGCGCGGTCGGCAGGACCGCGAGGTACACGCTGCTGCTGTCGATTTCACACAGCCTGGCCGAGAGGGAGAAGTTGTAGGCATAGGCCGCATGGCTGCGCGGGATCAGTTTGGGCGTCCCGGTGGTGCCGCCGGAAAGCAGCAACAGGGCCGTGTCGCGTGGATCGATGATCGGCCATGGCGGGCAGGGCGCATCCAGGGACGAGAGCGCCGTGAAGGCACCGGGTTCGCCATCGACGATCACATGGCGCAGCGAAGGCTGGCGCTCGACGATGCCGGCGGCCATTTCCCGGTAATCGAAGTCACGGATGCGGTCGGGAATCAGGTAGGCCACCGGTTCGGCCAGTTGGCACAGCGCTTCGATATCCTGGGCGCGCTGGGTGGGCATGGTCAGGATCGGCAGCGCGCCGATGCGCATCACGGCGAAAAAGGCGCTGACGAAGGCGATGCTGTTGGGCAATTGCAGCATGACCCGGTCGCCGGCCACGATGCCCAGTGCCGACAGCCCGCCTGCCAGGCGCTCGACCCGTTGCTGAAGTTGCGTGTAGCTCAGGCGCAGGTCGCCCGCCACCAGTGCGGTGCGTGAACCCTTTGCCTGCGCCCAGTGTTGCAGACGCTGGGGCAGGGTCAGGTCGAGGTAAGGTTGCAGCGGATCGTGTTTGGTATTCATGTCCGGTTCCCGTTAATGGTGAAAAGGGCTGATGCTGCTCTCGATGAAGCCGAGAAGCCGGGCCGCGAAGGCCCTGGGACGTTGAGTCAGGTAAAAGTGATCGCCGGCCATGGCATGTTGTTGATGGTCGCCGCATAGCCACTGGCTCCAGGCCGCGACTTCCTCTTCGTCGGCTTCGGGGTCATGGCTGCCATGCAGCAGCAAGGTCGGGGTACGCAGGCGCTGACGCTGTGGGTCGAGCAGGCGGTGGTAGCTCTCGGTGGCCTGGAAGTCGGCCCGCAGCAAGGGCATGAACAGCATCAGCAGGTCGCGGTCGGCCAGCAGCGATTCGCTGCAACCGCCGATGGCGACCAGTTGTTCGATAAAGCGCTGGTCATCCAGATGGCTGAGCAGGCGTCTGCCGCTCAGGTGTGGGGCATGGCAGGCCGACAGCACCAGCCCGGCGGGCGGTGTGCCAGCCTGTTCCAGCAGCAGGCAGGTCTCGAACGCCACTTGGGCGCCCATGCTGTGCCCGGCCAGAATCAGTTTCTGGCGTTGCGGGTTGCTCAGGGCCTGGATTTCGGCGGCCAGGCTTTCGGCCAGAGGCTGGACCTGGCGCACGCAGGGTTCGTGCATGCGCTGGTCGCGCCCCGGATAGATCGCCAGGGAAAGGTCCAGGCCCAGTTCGTCCAGGCCTCGCCAACTCTGGAAGGCACCGCCACTGGCCCCGGCGAAGGGGCACAGCAGCACATGGGTGTCGGACTGATCGGCCTGAAGATAAGGTCGCAGCATGCCCATGGACTCAGACCTCCGCCCGCAGTTGTTCGATATCGATGAGGCGTGGCGGTGTGACCGAGCGTTGTTCGGCAGGCCCTGCGCAACGCAGGGTTTCCTGCCAGAGCCTGGCCAGTGCCAGTTGGTAACGGTCGCTCAGGCCCGCCTCGACAGGTTCGCCCCGGATATGGGCAGCCATGCGTTGCAGCAGCCAGCCGACGCCCGCTGGCCCTTCGATTTCATGGGCACTGCGCCAGTGAATGGCTGCCGGGTGCAGCGGCAATGCGGTGGCTCGCTCAAGGTAGTGTGCGGTGCTGGCGTAAAGGGTCTGACGGTCGTCGCCGTGGCTGTCCGTGTGCAACGCCGGGGTCCAATTGACCGGGCCATAGCTGGCGTCCAGCGACAGGTAACCGCTGCTCCAGGCCAGATTCAGCTGGTGCATGACCAGGCTGTGCAGGTCGGGGTCGTCCGGGTTCATCCAGCTTTGCAGACGCAGCAGTACACGGCTGTCGGGCAGGTTGAGCGACAGGGTGTGGAAGTCCGCATCGCGATCCACCAGGCTCACGCTGACCTGTTCGGCCAGTTCGCAACCCATGGCTTGCAGCAGCAGATCCAGGCTCGAGTAAAGCAACTGGCGGCTGGTGGTCAGTTGCGCCAGTTGCGGTTTCTGGCCGTCCAGCAACTGGCTGACCCGTTGGGCGGAACGGGTCCAGCAGCGACCCGCTTCGGTGTGCGGGTAGAAACTGTTGACGATGTAGTGACGGCCAAGCCCGGCCGCCAGTTGCTGATGGCGGGCGATTTCATCCGGATGAACCGGGTGTTCCTGAATGACGTGCAGGCCCCGGCGCAGCAGGTTTCCCGTCAGTTGACCGCCTACGCCACCGACGATGGCCGAGCGCACCACCACACAGGCAATGTCCAGGTCCTCCGGCAGTTGGTCGATGTCGGTGTACAGCGGGATACCGAAGGCATTGGCCAGGGTTCTGGCGCGGGTGCTGCCATTGGCCAGCAGGCCCGCCAGTTGCAGGCCGGGTTGTTCGTCCAGAAAACTGTTGAGGTACAGCTCGCCGAACTTGGCCCCGACAATCAGGACTTTCAAAGGTGTGCTCATCGTTGATGTTCCTCTTGAGTGGCGACCAGCCAGGCGTTGATGGAGGCAGCGGTGCGCTGGACCTGTGCCGGATCAAGCAGCAATTGCCAGTGATCGCAGGCCACGGATTCGCGTCGGGCCTGGGTGGCCCAGGCTTGCCAGTCCTGTTCGGCGGGTTGCCAGTGTTGCGGACGCCCTTCGGCGGTCAGCCACAGGCAGGGGGCGTTCAGGCTTTGCGGGCGTGTGTGACGGGCGAGCAGCTTCATCAAGTGCTCGATGCGTTGCAGCCATTGCTGGGCCTGCTCCGGTTCCGGTGCGTTTTTCAGCACGCCCGCCTGGGTGGCATTGCGCATGAACACGTTCAGTTGCCGGGCCGGTGAGAGCTGTTCCAGGTCATCGGGCAGTTCGATGGTCTTCGCGCCCTGAGCCATCAGGCGCAACAGGCCCGAACGGTTCTCGACATGGAAGTCCTGACGGCAGACCGGGTCGAGCAGGATCAGGCGTACCTGTTGCCCGTCGGCCTGCAACAGATGAGCAGCGGCTTCGGCCACGAAGGTGCCGTAGGACCAGCCCAGCAGCACATACGGCCCGCTGGCCTGCTGGCGGCGGATGGCGCGTACATAGTGCGCGGCCAGTTCCTGCAGGGACTGGCTGGCCAGGGCATCGGCAGCCTGAAGGCCGAACACGTGCAGATCCAGAGCCTGAGCCAGCGACAGGTAAGACCCTATCTCGCCATCGGAGGCGTGGAACACGAACATCGGCAGTTTGTTGCGGCCTCGCGCCAATGCCAGCGGATTGTCGTCGGTACGGGATTCGACGGCTTTCAGCGTGGCACAGAAGTCGCCCAGCCGCGGGTTGTCGAACAGGTTGCGCAGGCTGCTGCCGGGGTATCCCATGCGGTTGAGGCGCGCAATCATGCGGGTCGCGATCAGGCTGTCACCGCCACTGAGGAAGAAGTCGCTTCCGGCGTCCAGCGTCTGCCCGAGCAGTTCCTGCCACAGTCCGGAAACGGCAGCCAGGACGACCGGGTCCACGACGGCTGCGGGCCTGGCTTCCGCGCCCTTGTCTTCGGCACGCTGGCCGTTGGGTAGCGCATCGAAGTGTTCGACCTGACGCAGGGCCAGCGGCCAGTACGTCGGCTGTTCAATCCCCGCCTGCATGGCGTGCAGATCCAGATGGGTATTGCCTTCGGCACGGGCCAGCATGAAGTGCTGACGCATGCTGTCCTGTGCCTGTTCCGGCCAGTTCATCACCCAGCTGAAGCCCGAAGCCTGTACGGCTGCGCGCCAGCGGGGCAGGTCCAGCATGGCCTTGTCGTCATCGCCGCGGGCATCCTCGAAATCACTGAGGTTTTCGATGAAACCGATGCTCGCCAGTTGCAAGGCACTGTCGCGCTCGGTGGCTTCCACCACCATCAGGTGGCCGCCGCTGCGCAGCAGGTGATGCAGACGCTTGAGCGAGCGCGGCACATGGGTGACGTCGTGCAGCACATTGACGGCGACGATCAGGTCATAGCCCTGTTCCGGGTGCTGACGGAAGTCCACCGGCTGGTTCAGGTCCAGCATCGAGCAGTTCAGTTGCGGCCAGGCGGCGAAACGCTCCCGGGCCTGCTCCAGGAACAGGCTGGAAATGTCCGTGAAACGGTATTCGCTCAGATGGCTTTCCAGTGCCGGCAGCAGGTGCTCGGTGGTGGCACCGGTTCCGGCACCGACTTCCAGCACACGCAGGTCGCGGCGTTGGCCGGCCAGGGCCTTGGCAGCCTGTGCGACAGTACGGTTCAGGCACTGCAAGACCGGGTTGGCGCTGTAGAACGCCCGCACCACTGCATCATTGCCACCGAACAACAGGCCCAGCGCCGAACGTTCGCCACGCAGCAGCTCACCGTGCAAGCCGATGCAGGTGTCCAGGTAGGCCGCCAGTGTCTGACTCCACTCGGCATCGGGCAGGGTGTCCGACACGGGCAGGTTTTCCGGCAACGGCTGTACGCTGATATAGCGCTGGCCGTCCTGTTTCACCCAGCCTTGCTGACACAGCATGTTCAGCCATTGGCGCAGCAGTCCGGTGAATTGCGGCAAGGCTCCCAGGCGGGTCATGACCTGTGGCAGGTCATGGCTCTGACCCGCTTCACTGAACAGCCCGTGCTTGCGCAAGGTTGCCACGATGCCCTGGCGGGCACGGTTTTCGAGCGCCTGCCAGCTCAGTTCCACTTCCTGACGCTGGGCGTCGCTCAGGCTCGGCAACTCGCTCGCTGGCAGAGGCAACGGGGCGAGGATGCTGTCATCGCAGGCGGCCGGTTCTCTGGCCACCAGTTCACCCAACAGCGTGCGGCCATCGGTGTCGATGCTGACTCTTGCCGTCTGCACGCCGGACGTGCGGCGCAATTGCGCTTCCAGTGCCTGCGGATCGAAGCGCTCGCCGTCCAGATTGACCGACCAGTCGTGACGCGGCAGAGCCGGTTGCTCATCGAAGCCTTGCGGTTGCGTGGCCAGGGTCTGCAACAATTCGCCATAGGTCTGGAAGAGGCTGTCGATGAGGCCGTCGGCCAGCACGTCTTCCATGCAGTACCAACTGAACACCAGCTCGCCGTCGATCTCCATGACCTGATGGTCGAGCCAGACCTGCGGGGTCTGGGTGAACACATGCACCGGATCGCCCAGGGTCGAGGTCATGGCCTGATCGATGGCTTTGCCGTCCAGGGACATGCCCAGCATGCTGGTGAACACCACGGGCATGGCCGGTTGGCGGCTCTGGCCCTGACGGCGTCCGAGTTCACGCATCAGTTCCACACCGTTGACGCCGGTGTGGGCCAGGCGCTGCCAGAGGCGGGACTGGGTGGTCTCCATGATCTGACGCAGGCTGTCGCCTCGTCCCAGCTGGAAGTCGATCAACAGCACCGAGGTGAAGTCCCCGATCAGTTGCTGGACCTGCGGGTGCAGCGGACGACGGTTGAAGTACGTCAGGTTGAGAGTGAAGTCCGGTGTACGGCTGACGCTTTCCAGCGTCTGGGCAAACAGCGCCAGCAGGGCCGCCGAAGGGGTCACGCCCAGTTGCTGGCACTGCGCCTTGAAGCGGCTCCAGTGCTCGGCACCCAGCGTGGTCTGCAACGTCCGGAAGCGTGGCTGGCCCTGTTGCGGGTTGGCGGCCATCGGCAATTGCGGAGCGGCAGGCAAGTGTTCCAGCGTGTCCTGCCAGTAGCGCCAGGACTGACGCCATTGCAGGCTGTCGCGCTGAGCCAGGTCGGTCAGCACGTAGTCGCGGAAGGTCAGTTGCAGCGGCGCAAGGTCCTGACCGGCGTAGGCGGTGGCCAGGTCGTCCATCATCACCTTGAAGCTCTGCACGTCGAACAGCAGCAGGTCGAGGTTCATGTGCAGGCGGCAATGGCCGTTGTCCAGTTCACTGACCGTGACCTCGAACAGCGGCCAGCGATCGGCCGGGAGCACGCGATAGGACATTTCTTCGCGAATGCCCAGCAAGCGCTGTTGCTGCTGTTCGTGGGGCAGGTCGCGCAGGTCATTGCGCGGCAGGGCGTACCAGGGCGTCTGCTCGAGGATGCGCTGCCGACCGTCGCTGTCGACCACCATGCGCAGCATGTCATGGCGTGCGATCAAGGCATTCCAGGCGCGCTCGAAACGGGTCAGGTCGAAATCGGCATAAGCCTTGTCCCACTCGAACAGCACATGACAGGCCACGCCGCCGTAGTCGATCAGGTCGGTACGTCCCAGCCAGTAGGCGTGCTGGATCGGCGTCAACGGGAACGGCTCGAAGCGGGACGCCGGGTCGGGCACGATCTGATGGTCATTCGACGCGACCGGGGCTTTTCCGGCATCGGCCAGCAGCAGGGCGCTCAGGCCACGGATGCTGAGGTCGCGATAGGCCTGCTCGGCGTCCAGACGAATGCCCAGCTGGCGCTGGATGTTGCTGCTCAGTTCCAGGAACAGCAACGAATCCAGGCCCAGTTGCATCAGGTCCTGATGGTCGGCGGGTGCCGAGCTCAGGCGCAGTTGGCGACAGATCGAAGCGCTCAGCCACTGGCTCAGCGCCTGACGGTCGGCCTGGGCCTCGCCGGTCAGGATCGGTGCCGGAATGGCATCGGTCTGCCGGGCATTTTTGCCTTGCGGTTGAACGGCGGGCTGTTCGGCCTGTTGAGCGAACAGGCGACGGCGCGGGTCGATGCGCTCATGATCTGCGCGCATTGCCAGGTGCCATGGCGCGCCGCGCATGATGGCCTGTTCCAGATGCCAGAGCCCTTCGCCGGTTTCCAGTGTGCCCATGCCGCCCTGAGCCAGTCTGGCGTGCAGGTTGTCTTCGGCGGCGCGGCCGATTTCGCCCCAGGCACCCCAGGCAATGCTGAGTGTGCGCAGGCTGGCTTTCGGGTTGGCTTCGGCCAGACCGTCCAGGTAGGCGCTGGCCAGTGCATGGGCACCCTGGCCCGATGCACCGAGGCTGGCGGCAGCCGAAGAGTAGAGCAGCAGATAGCGTCCCTGATCGGCCAGGGCGTTCTGAAGCTGATAGGCCGCCGAGCATTTGACTTGCAACAGAGGCTGCATGCGTGCGCTGTCGAGGTTGGCCAATGGCGTGTCGTCCAGCAGCCCGGCGCTATGAATCGCACCGTTCAGGCCGCCGTCGAGCTGCAGGTCTTCCAGGCACATGCCCAGTGCCGCCGGATCGCTGACATCGCATTCGAGCCAGCGCACTTCGCATGCGTGCTCCTGTTGCAGCCGGGCGAACCATTGCCCTGCCTCTTCAGAGCAGCGAGGGGCGAGCAAGGCAATGCGCCGGGCACCCTGATGAGCCAGCCACTCGACACTCAGGCGGCCCAGGCCACCGAAGGCGCCGGTCACCAGGTGCCAGCCATTGCCCTTGAGGCTGTGTGCGGGAAGTTTGGCGGCAGGGTGCGTTTGCACGGCCAGGGTCTGGGCGTGGACCTGACCGTTGCGGACGGCGATCCAGCGTTCGCCGAAAGAGCTGTTCGCGAATGAATTCGTTCCCACGGGGAGTGTGGTGTCTGTGGGAGCGGATTTATCCGCGAATACCGCTTTCAACCCCAACAACAGTGCTTGCCAATCGTCACGGCCATCCAGATCGATACCCGCCAGGGCACGGTCCGGCTGTTCGGCACTGGCAACACGCAGCAGGCCCCAGATCGCACGCTGTTCAGGGGTTACGGCGTTGTCGCCGGTCGGTGTCCAGGCGTTGCGAGTGACCACCAACAAAGGCTGATCGGTCGTGTGGGTCAGGGCGTCAAGCACACCGGTCGTGATGGCCTGCAACTCGCCGCTGTCCACGATCAGCAGACAAGCCTGGGCATCCGGGTCGTGGGTAATACCGGCGGCCGCCAGTGCAGGCCGTGCACTGGCGGGCTCGATACGCAGCGCCGGGACAGCAGCGTTCTGCGCTTCCAGCACTCGCCACTGCCAGGCGTAATGGGTGCCCGGAGCCGCCTTGAGCGCTGGCAGCGAAGAGCGGGAAACCGGCTGGTTATCGGCACTGGCCAGCAGTTGCCAGTGTCCGTCGTCATGGCGTTGCTTGAGTAGCACGCGAGCGACGCCGAACGGGCTGGCGCACCATTCCAGCGACAGGCCGTCCAGACGCTCGGGGATTGCTGCTTGATCGAACACCGGCACCTGATGCGCATCGCCATGGCGTGCAGCCAGTTCGTTGCAGGCGTCCTTGAGGCGGGCCTGCCAGCGTTGCGGTTGCCCGGCACAATCGCGCCAGTCGGGTTGATAAAGGCTTTCGCTCAATTGGCGACCCAGCACGGCACTGCCACTGTCATGACCGGCACTGGCCGGGCTGGCGACGATGTTCGTGGCCTGGGTGCGGGCGAGCAGAATATGTTCGCTGATGTTGGCCGTGGCGCTGCCATCGTCCGGCAGCCAGTCCAGGCGCTCGAAGCCGCTTTCCCGGCACTGTTGCTGCCAGTGTTCGGTGGACAGGAACAGCTCGCCACCGCGTGCCTGTTCGTCATGCAGCGGCAAGACCAGCGGGCCGAACACGAAGTCGAAGAGGCGCATCGGACGGGTGATTTCGCGCATCAACAGGCCGCCGCCGGGTTTGAGCAGCGGACGCAGGTTTTGCAGGGTCTGGCCTACGTGCTGTGTCGCGTGGATCACGTTGGCGGCGACGATCAGGTCATAGTGACCGGTCTGGAAGCCTTGTTCGCTGGCCGGTTTCTGCAGGTCGAACTGGGCGTAGTCGACAAAGTCGTATTCGCTGAACTTGTCTTCGGCACGACGGCTGAACAGGGCGGAAATGTCGGTGAAGCAGTAACGGACGTCCGCCACATCCCTGAGTTCGGGCAACAGCCAGGCGGTGGTGCCACCCGTACCGCCACCGACTTCCAGAATGCGCAGCGGCCCGCCGCCATTCTGTTGGTGCTGGTTGACCAGCCCGGTGATGACCCCGGCTGCGATCTGGTTGAAGTAACGACCGAAACTGAACTGCTGATACAGCACTTCCACGCCGCTGGAGGCGCTTTCCGGGAAGATCACGGCCACCGGTTCGACGGAGCCGTTCATCATGGCGAAGAGTTGTTCGCCTGCACGCTCGACGGTTTCGGCGATCACGTCCAGCCCTTCGCAGCAGTCACGCAATTCCTTGAGCAGGGCAGCGCGTTGCTCGTAAGGTACGGTCATGGCGGTGCGATAGCGGCCTTGTTCCTGCGCGTAATAGCCATCTTCTACGCAGGCGTTGAGCAAGCGCACCAGCAATTGCCGATGACGTGGCAGCAAACGCCCGCCACGCAGGATATCCAGCGCCGGAACACCGCTGTCGATGCGTTCGCCGATGCACTGGCGGACCATCTGATCGACATAGATCGCGTGCAGTTTTGTGACGCAGGTGTAGAGGCGCTCCAGACGCGGCAGGTCCAGGTTCGCACCTTCTTCGATGACGGTCTTGCGGCCGGCTTCCAGCAGCAGGTCCCGTTGTTGAGACACGACGGCCTGACGGGCGGACTCGCACCAGTAGCGCTGCTCATCGAACGCATAGAGCGGTGCCTGAATGCGTTGCCCGCGGGTAGGCAGCAATTCGCGCCATGGCAGGTTGGCACCGGCGGCGAACAGGCGCAGCAGGCTGTCGTGCAGCACGGTTTGTGCAGGCTTGTGGCGTCGGGCGCTGGCGATCCAGTGAACGTCCGGCTGTTCAAGGCGGGAGCCGACTCCGGTCAAGGGGGCATCGGGGCCCAGTTCCAGACTGATGCCGACGCCGCCTTGCAAGGCATGCTGCAAAGCCTGGTGGAAACGCACCGGTTCGCGCATGTGTCGGCGCCAGTAGTCGCTGCTGCCCAGTTCGGCCTGGGTCAGAGGCTGGCCGGTCAGGGTCGAGATCAGCGGTATCTTTCCGGGGTTGGCTTGCAGACGGGCACAGGCTTGCTGGAACTCGTCGAGGATCGGGTCGAGCAGTTGCGAATGTGCGGCACCGGCCACGCTCAGGCGGTTATGGCGGATCTGTTGGTCGTGCAGCGTTTGCGCCAGGGCTTCGATGCCGGCGCGATTGCCGGAAGCCACCAGATGCTGCTCGGCGTTGTGCACGGCAATCTCGACGCCATGCTGGCGAGCCAGGGGTTCCAGGGTTGCGGCATTGCAGAACACCGCCAGCATCGCACCCTCGGCGGCGCTCTGGTTCATCAGGCGTCCACGGGTAATGACCAGCGGCAGCACGTCTTCCAGACGGTAGATACCGGCAATGACCACGGCGGCGAACTCACCGACCGAGTGACCGATCAGCAGGTCCGGGGTCAGGCCTTGTTCGCGCCAGTGGGCGGCCATGGCCACTTCAAAGGCCACGATGGCCGGTTGCGCATAATCCATGCGGTCGATCAGCGCTTCATGTTCACCGAACATCACCGATTGCAGCGACGGCTGAAGGTGCGCGGCGCAGGCGGCGAAGCTGCGATCCAGGCTTTCGGTGAAGGCTTTGGCCTGGCCGTAGAGGCTTTTGCCCATGCCGGCCCATTGGCTGCCCTGACCGCTGCACAGCCAGAGCTGCGCGGCCTGTCGGGCCTGGCCGTCATGCAACAGGGCATCGCTGTTGCCCTGGGCAAAGGCTTCAAGTGCCGGGGCGGTTTCATCATGCAGCGGCACGGCCAGACGATAAGGCAGGTCGAGCTGGCGGCCATGCAGCGCGGTATGCGCCAGATTGGCCGGAGCGTCACTGCTGGCCAGTTGCTGGGCATAGCGACCTGCCAGTTGCCGCAGCGAGGTCTGGCTGGCGGCGCTGAGCAGCAGGGCGCTGGCCTCCGGCTTCTGCGGCGCGGGGCGCAGGCTGTCGGGCATGGCTTCGACGATCACGTGGCAGTTGGTGCCGCCGATGCCGAATGAAGAGACACCGGCGCGACGCGGACCTGCCGGCCAGTCCCGAGGCTGGGTCGGCACCCGGAACGGGCTGTTTTCCAGCTGGAGTGCCGGGTTGGCCTGCTCGAAGTTGATGCTCGGTGGAATGCGCCCGTGGCTGACGGCAAGCACTGTCTTGATCAGGCTGGCGATCCCGGCAGCGGTGTCCAGATGCCCGAGGTTGCCCTTGACCGAACCCAGCGCGCAGCCGCCGATATCGCTGCGTTGGGCGAACACATCGCGCAGCGCCTGGACTTCGATGGGGTCGCCCAGAGGCGTGCCGGTGCCGTGGGCTTCGATCATGCCGATGCTGGCGGATTCGATATCGGCCAATAGCAGGGCATCGTTGATGACTTCACGCTGTCCGACCACCGACGGTGCGGTGTAGCCGACCTTGTGATGGCCATCGTTGTTGATGGCACTGCCACGCAACACGGCCAGAACCGGATCGCCATCGCGCAAGGCGTCTTCCAGGCGGCGCAGTGTCACGGCTCCCACGCCATTGCCGGCAAAGGTGCCCTGAGCATTGGCATCGAACGGGCGGCAGCGACCGTCCGGCGAGAAGATCATGCCCGGCTGATAGAGATAACCGGCCTGCTGAGGGAACGACACGGCGACCCCGCCCGCCACGGCCATGGAGCATTCACCGCTGCGCAGGCTTTCACAGGCCATGTGCACGGCGACCAGCGAGCTGGAACAGGCGGTCTGCACGGTCATGGCCGGGCCACGCAGGTTGAGTTTGTAGGCGGCGCGACTGGCCAGGTAGTCCTTGTCGTTGCCCATCAGGGCTTGCAGCCCTTTGACCTGTGCCACTTCGGTGACGCGGATATTGTCGCGGCCCGGATAGGTGCTCATGCGCCCGGAAGCGAAGACGGCGGTTTTATGGGGAACGTCCCGCGGCGCGAATCCGGCATGCTCCAGGGCATGCCAGACGGTTTGCAGGAACAGTCGCTGTTGCGGATCGATGGACTCGGCTTCCTGACGCGAGTAGCCGAACAGCGCGGCATCGAAGCGGTCGGGATCGTCGATGGTCGAGGCGACATTGACGAAGTCGGGGTTGTCGATCAGGGCCGGGTCCAACCCGGCGGCCAACAGTTCTTCACGGCTGAAACGGCGGCTGCATTCGCGACCGGACAGCAGGTTCTGCCAGTACTCGGCACTGTCACGGGCACCGGGAAAGCGGCAGGCCAGACCAATGACGGCAATGGGCTCACTGGTGCCGTAGAACTCTTCAAAGGTGTGCATGAATGACCTCTTGGGCAGGAGTGGTAGACGTAGAAGCGGAATGGGTTCGTTCAAGGCGGCGACGCAGTCGCAGCGCAGGCCACAGGCAAAGGCAGGCAATGGCCGCCAGGATCGCGAGCAGCGATGGATAGCCCAGGTAATGGGCGACTTGCAGGGCGGCCATCGAGCCGAGCATGGCAATGGCGGCATCCACCGATTGCAGCAGGGCATAGTCCGAGGCCGGTTGATACGGGCGTACGACCCCCATCAACAGGTTGTAGAGCGTGACGAAGCTGATGGCCGCCGCGACGTTGACCAGCGCGAAAAGCGCCAGCCAGGTCGTGAGGTCGTAGAGCCTGGCCCCGAGTGCCGCCGACACGGCAATCGCGGCGTGTATGGCCATGGACGGCAGCAGGCAGCGCCAGGCCCCGAAACGTTTGGCCATCCAGCCGCCGATGAGCACGCCCAGGGCGCTGGCGAGGGTGCCGTACAGTGTCGAGACAAGGCCCAGATCCTCAAGTCCCAGCCCTTGATCCAGCAGCAGGACAGTCTGGATCGCCATCAGGCCGCGCATCGCCAGGTAGTAGATGGCGGTCAGGCAGAGGGCAGGCCACAGGGCGGTGAAGCTGCTGAGGTTCAGTCTGGGTTGAATGGCTCGTTCATCGCTGGCCGTGCTGGCCGGCAGCAGGCCCACCGGCAGCAACAGCAGCAATGAAATCGCGGCCATGGCGGTAAAGCCAGCCTGCCAGCCCCAGCGTTCGGCCAGGAACAGAAACACGAACGAGCCGAACACCACGCCCAGATAACTGCCCCCCACCTGAGCGGTGTTGGCGTACGGACGACTGGCCGCATCGCAGGTGGTGATGGTGATGCCATCGGCGTAGATGTCGTGACTGGCCGACAGCAATGCCAGCAGCATCAGGCCTGCCATGATCGGGTAGATCGAGTGTTCCGGCGCCAGGAAACCCAGCGCCAGCAGGCTTGTGGCCATGCACAGTTGCAGGAGCACCAGGCTGCCCAGGTAGCGATTGCCGCGCAAGGTGATGCTGTGGCGTTCGCACCAGGGTGCCCAGAGGAACTTGCCGACCCAGGGCAGGAAGGTCAGCGACAGCAGGCTGAGGCTGGCCAGGTCCAGGCCGTGATGGCGGAAGTAGCCAACCACCCCTTGTAGCATCAAGGCCGTGAGCATGCCTTGATGCAGGTAGTAACACCAATAGGGCAGGTAGCGACTCATGAAACGCTCCCGATACGGCGCATCCGCCTGGCGTTTCGCTGGTTCAACTGGGCGCGACGTGCGTCTTCCTGATCCTCTGTGAACTCAGGCTTCTGGCTCAGGTGCTGGGCCAGCGCATGGGCATTGGGGTAGCCGAACAGGTCAGTGACCAGCAGTTGCGGATAGCCCATCTGGGTCAGCCGGATATGCAGTTGCACCAGTTTCAGCGAGCTGGCACCGGCATCGAAGAAGTTCTGCCGACAGTCGTGCAGTTTCAGCCCGATGACATCGTTGAAGGCCTGACGGATCTGCTCCACGATCTGCTCATCGGCCTGGCCGGCGGTATCGACCGTTGCCGGGGCCGGTTGCAGGCGAGGCTGATTCGTCGGCAAGGCGCTGGCATGCTGGCGGGCCACTAGGTGGTCCAGCGGAGCGGTCCAGGCCTGGGGCTGGTCGGCCAACTGACGCAGCAGGTCGATGTACTGCTCGAACATGGCACGCAGCATTGCTGGCTCGAACAGGGCTTCGACGGCATCCCAGTTCAGGCACAGGTCGCCTTCGGACTCGTAGACCTGATGGTCCAGCCAGATCTGCGGTGTCTGGGAGATACCCCAGACTGGCTTGAGCCAGGACGACTCGGCCATGAAGCGGCCCTTGTCGAAGCCCAGGGCGCTGGTGAACACCACCGGCATTTGCGCGGCGGCCATGCCGTTGCGTCTGGCCAGCTCGCGCATGACCCGGATTGCCGAGTGATCGCGTTGGGCCAGGTCACGCCAGAGTCGTTGTTGCAGGCGCTGTGCACTGCCCAGCCATTGGCCGGTAGGTTGCCAGGCCAGCAACAGCAGGGAGGTGAAGTCCCCCAGAACCCGGTCGATGTGCGGGTGCAGAGGCTGACGATCGAACAGGGTCAGGTTCAGGGTCAGTTCCCGTTCGCTGCTCCAGGCCGAGAGCACGGCGGCGAAGGCACTGAGCAGCAGGCCCGAAGGGGTCAGCTGGTGCTGATGCGCCTGGGCTTTTAGACGATCCCAGGTGTCCGCCGGAATCCGCTCAGCCAGACGCACGAAGCGTGGCGTACCGACTTCGCTCGGGTCCCGCATCAACGGCAGGCGTGGCGCGGACGGCAGACTGTCCAGACGACGCTGCCAATAGGCCTTGGCATTGATGGCCTCGGGTTGTGCGGCACGCAGGCGCTGGTAATCCCGGAAACCGATATCGATGGCTTCCAGTTCCCGGTCGGGTTGCTGATACAGCACTTCCAGCTCGGCCAGCAGGATCTGCATGCTCATGCCATCGAGCAGCAGGTTGTCCAGGCTGACGAAGATGCGGCTCCGGGAGCTGCCATCTTCCGCGATCTGCACATCGAACAGCGGCCATTGCTCCGGGTTCAGCACCTGATGGGACAGGCGATCACGCAGGGCCAGTGTTTCTGGCGCATCCAGTGCGCTGACGCGATGGCGTTGCGGCACAAAGGCCGGAACCTGCTCCAGCACTTGCAACTGGCCGTTCCGGACCACGGCGCGCAGCGTGTCGTGACGGTCGATCAGGCGTTGCCAGACCGACTCGAAACGCGGGATGTCCAGGTGTTCGACGTTGAACTCGACAAAGAAATGCGCACCCACGCCACCCAGCACGAAACCGGACTGGCGACCCACCAGATAGGCTTCCTGCACATCGCTCAGGGCGAAGGGCTGATAGCGGGTGGCAGGGTCATGTTCCAGCGTGGTCGTCGATGAGCTGTCATCGGCAACCAGTGTGGCGGCAAAGGCCTGCAGGCCGGGGAAATTGAACAGGTCATCGAGGCGGGCACGATAACCCTGTTTGCTCAGTTCACCGATCAAGCGGGTGGCCAGCAACGAGTCGCCGCCGAGCTGGAAGAACTGACTGTGGCAATGTACCGGGCCGGTCTGGAGCAATTCTTCCCAGAGCCTGGCCAGCAATTGCTCGCTGTCGGTGCCCGGTGCCTGTGTGTCGTCGAGGGTTTCGACGCCAGGCTTGCACAGTTGTGACAGGGCTTTGTGGTCGATCTTGCCGTTGGCGGTCAGGGGCAGGGCGTCGAGGAAATACAGGCGCTGCGGCACCATGTAGCTCGGCAGCTCGTCTGCCAGCGCCCTGGCAAGACGCACAGGGTCGGGTTTCTGCACGGTGTCGCTGCCGCGCAGGATCAGACGCTGGAGATCGCCCAGGCGATCGCTCTGGCCCTTGTGCAGCCCGGCCTGTACCAACAGGTTCTGCCAATGGGCCGTGTCGCGAAGTTGCTGTTCGGCACCCCGGCCCTCGTTGAGCAGGTCGGCACTGACCAGCGCCAGCGGTGAGGCCTGGGCCAGTTCCAGCACACAGACGGCTGCACCCGGTGCGCAGAGTTTCAGCCAGCGTTGCAGCGTCAGTTCCGGCTGCTCGATGCGGTGCAGTTGATTGTTGATCAGCAGTACATCGGCGCTGTGGCGCAATGCCTGGAGTTCGGCGTCGGTGTCGCGACAGGCCTTGGCATGGGGGAAACGCGCCAGACGTTCCCGGGCCTTGAGCACCAGGGCCTGGGACGCATCGACCGCCGTATATTGCACTTGCGTGGCGCTCAGTCGCTCCAGCAGGTGAGCGCCGCCCAGCGCGCTGCGGGCACCGGCTTCGATCAGGCGCACCGGGCGTTGCAGGCGCTGGCTCAGACGAGCGATGGCCGCTGCCAGTTGCTCAAGGGCTTCGCAACTGCCCTGGCTTTGCATCAACAGGTGTTCGGGCGACCAGTACGGATGGTCGAGCAGGGTCCGGGCATTGCGTTGACCGCGCAGGATATCGCTGAGCGCGTCATGGTGAGCGTTCAGTGCTTCCTTGAGGGCGTAGGTCGATTCGCTGTCAACGCTCAGGCTGTTCGATTCGGCACCCTGTACCCGCAACCATTGTCCATCGGCGTTACGGCACAGGCGGCCTTGAGTGCCCAGCCATTCCAGCCAGCGGCCCATCAGCGGTTGCCATTGTGCCTGAGCGCCATAGGCGTGCAGTGCGGCGTCGAGGTGGGCAGGGGTGTTGAAGTCCAGACCGTTGAGCGCCAGATGCTGGATCAGGAAGTCGGCCAGCAGGGTGTTCTGTGCGGCAGACAGATCCGTCATGCCGGAGATCGATGTCAGCCAGTCGGCATAGTCGGCCGGTGTGCGCGGATCGGCTTCGACCGGGCTGCACAGGCTTGCGCCTTGTGGCACGACAAAGGCCACCAGACTCTTTTCCCGCTCGCCCAGCGCCATGCTGATGGCGCTCTTGACGCCTTCCAGACGGTTGAAGGCCGCGTCGATCTCGCCCAGTTCGATGCGATAGCCACCGACCTTGACCTGTTTGTCGCGACGTCCCAGAAACTCCAGAGTGCCGTCGGGCCAGTAACAGCCCATGTCGCCGGTGCGATACCAGCGTGCGCCATCCACTTCGACGAACTGACGGGCACTGCGCTCGAGGTCGTTGAAGTAGCCCTGGGCGACGCCGACGCCACCGATCCACAATTCGCCCGCGACCCAGTCCGGGCAATCGCGGCCCAGGTCATCCACCACGCGGTAGCTCTGGTTGGTGAGCGGCTGACCGTAAGGAATCGAGCGCCACTCCGGTTCGACACGGGCCACGGTGCAGGTGTTGGACCAGATGGCCGCTTCCGTCGCGCCGCCCATGGCCACGAACTGGCCGTCGGCACGGTACTGG
Organism: Pseudomonas sp. NPDC089734; assembly: GCF_044748865.1. Taxonomy (NCBI): domain Bacteria; kingdom Pseudomonadati; phylum Pseudomonadota; class Gammaproteobacteria; order Pseudomonadales; family Pseudomonadaceae; genus Pseudomonas; species Pseudomonas sp. NPDC089734. The sequence goes on from NZ_JBIVGV010000005.1 coordinate 218,769, forward strand.
TGATAGCGGTCGGGCAGGTCCAGGCCGATCCAGTCGCCGGACAGCATCACCACCCGCAGGTGCGCGGGGCTGTTCAGCTCGAAACCTTCGCTGTAGGTCAGCAGCATGTCGAACAGTGCAGGCACGCTGTTCCACAGGGTAATGCCATGCTCCACGATCAGGTCGCACCACAGTGCAGGGTCGCGACGCTGTTGTTCGTTGACCAGCACGATGGAGCCACCGGCCGCCAGCACCCCGAAGATGTCGTAGACCGACAGGTCGAAATGCAGGGCCGAGAGGGCCAGCACCCGGTCGTTTGCACCGACCTGATGACGCTGGTTGATGTCCACACAGGTGTTCAGCGCGCTCTGATGGCTGATGACCACGCCCTTGGGTTCGCCAGTGGAGCCTGAGGTGTAGATGATGTAGGCCGGTTGATGCACATCGACGGCGACTTGCTCGAGCAGCGGCTCACCGAGGATTGCCTGCTGCCAGTCCAGGCGGTTGTCGATTTCGCTTTCGCGGGGTTCGTCGGCACTGGTCAGGACGCATTTGACCCCGGCACCCTTGTAGATCCCCAGGCGTCGGGCCAGAGGCTGATCCGGCGGCACCGGGACATAAATGGCCCCGGCCTTGAGGATGCCCAGCACGGAGATGATCTGGCCGATGTCCTTGAACAGGCTGACTGCGACCGTATCTCCGGCTTTCACGCCCCTGGCTTGCAGGCTGCCCGCCAGGCGATTGGCCTGATCGATCATTTGGGCAAAGTTCAGTTGACGCTCACCCTGGATCAGGGCGATGGCCTGAGGCGTGCGTTCCGCCTGGGCGAACAGGGCCTCATGCAGCAGGCCTGTCGGCAAGGGTTGGGTGGTGGCATTCACCCGTTGACGTACTTCACGCTGGCTGGCGGGCATCAGCTCGGGCAGCGGGCGGGACCAGCCGGACGGGTCGGCAATCAAGGCCAGCACCTGCTCGAAATACACCTCGAACAGGGTGTCGGTCAGGCCTTTGGGGAACAGGTCATTGTTGCTGTCCCATTGCAGCATGATCTGGCCACGGTGCTCGAACGCCAGGTGGTCGATCCACACTTGCGGGGTCTGGGAAATGCCCCAGCCCAGTTCGCCCAGCGTGCTTTCTTCGGCTTCGCCATACAGCGGGCGTCCCAGGTTGCTGGTGAACACCAGAGGAGCACCGTGAGGATGACGCTGGCGCTTCTTGAGTTCGCGCATGACTTCAACGCCAGACCAGGCGCTGTGCTCATGAACTTCCGCGAAAGAACGCTGGTTGGCCAGCGCCAGTTCGGCAAAAGACTGGCCGTCGCAGACCACAGGCAATGGCAGGATATTGGTGAAGTCGGCAATCATGCCGGTCACGGCCGGGTGCAGGGGCTGGCGGTCGAACAGGGTCAGGTTCAGCAGCAGGTTCTGCTGTCCGCTCCAGCGGCCCAGCACGGCACTGAACAGCGTGGCCAGGGCCATGGTCGGGGTCACGCCATGGGTACCGGCGTTTTCCTTGAAAATCTGCCATTGCCCGGCGTCCAGCTGCCCGCGGCGACGGCTGATGCGCACTTGCTCGATGCGCTCGGGTTCCTGGGCCAGCGGCAGTATCGGTGCCTGCGGCAAGTCGTCCAGACGCGCCATCCACCAGGCCTTGGCCTGTTCGATTCGGGCCTGATCGTTACGCTGGACCTGAGTGAGGTAACTGCAAAAGTCGTAATCGGTGGACGGAGCGGGCAGCGGCTGATCGGTGATCAGGGCAATCAGCTCCTCGAACACCTGGTTGAAACTGGCGGCATCGCAGACCAGCAGGTCGATATTGACCAGCAACCGGTGACGGCCTTCGGGCAGCAGGCACAGCTGGAAGTCGAAGGTTTCGCCCAGTTCGACCTGCAGGCGGCGATGGCCCAGTTGTTCGCGCAGTTGCAGCAGGGTGTGCTGGCGAGTGGCTTCGTCGTGCTGGCGAAGGTCATGCACTTTCAGGCCCGGCCATGCGGACTGCGGCTGCCACTGCTGGCGGCCGTTGGCCAGAAAACGGGTCTTGAGCATTGGATGGCGTTCGATCAGTTGGTAGATCGCTGCCTCCAGCACGTGAGCGCTCAGACCGTGGCCATCGAATTCCTGATACAGGTGGCAGCCGACACCGCCCAGAGGCTGTTCGCTGGAACGTCCGACCAGATAGGCATGTTGCACGGGTGTCAGCGGGAAGGGCTGGGCATCGGTCATGCAGGGCAGAGGTGTGGAGGCCTGCCGGGCCACGGTCTTCGCTCTGGCCTTGTTCAGCAGGGCTTGCCAGCCTTCCAGTGTCGGATGATCGTAAAGATCGCTCAGGGTCACCTTGAAGCCCAGGCGCCGAAAGCGATTGAGCCAGGCCATGAGGTGCATGGAATCGAGGCCCAGCCGCAGAAGATTGGCATCGCCTGGTAGCTGGTCGACGGGCAGGCGGAGTTGCTTGGCGATTTCGTCAACCAGTGTTTGCGGGTTGAAGTCTTCAAGCGCTGTAGCGTGCGTAGTCGAGGCTTTTCTGGTCGATGTGTACATGGTAAGACTCCATCCAGACAAGTACTCGTGCCGTGTAGGTGCGGCGCGGCTTTTGGGTTTCGGGTGTTCAGGTATTCAGGTTCCAGTGCCGTGCCTGGCTTTGTTGCTTCCATAAACGGGTGTACAGGCCATCCAGAGCCAGCAGGTCGTCGTGGCAGCCTCGTTCGACAATGCGTCCGCGATCCATGACCAGAATCTGGTCGGCGTGCTGGATGTTGTGCAGGCGATGAGCGATGACCAGCACCGTGCGGTCACGCACCAGCGCATCGAGCCCCAGTTGAATGGCGGCTTCCGAGGATGGATCGACGCTGGACGTGGCTTCGTCGAGGAGCAGGATCGGGCTGTTCTTGAGCAGGGCGCGGGCAATCGAAAGGCGTTGGCGTTCGCCGCCCGACAGCCAGCCACCGCCTTCGCCGATCCGGGTGGCGTAACCTTCCGGCAAGGCTTCGATGAAATCGTGGGCCTGGGCAAGACGGGCGGCGTGGATGACGTCCTGTTCGCTGGCGTCGGGCTTGCCGACCAGCAGGTTGTCGAGCACGGTGCCGGAAAACAGGGTGACGTCCTGAAAGACCATCGAAATGTGTTCCTGCAGGTACTGGCTGCCAATGTCACGGGCTTCGATGCCGCCAATCTTCAGATGACCGCTGTCGATGTCCCAGAGCCTGGCCACCAGATGCGCCAGGGTGCTTTTGCCTGCACCGCTGGGGCCGACCAGTGCGGTCAGGGTGCCTGCCGGTAAATGACAGGACAGGCCGTCGATGACCGTCGATTCGCGTTCGGCGTAGCGGAAGCGAACGTCTTTGAAGGTGATGTCGAACTGCTGGGGTTTGCGCGGACTGGCCGGCTCATGGAGCGGCTTCTGGTCCAGCAGTCGTTCAGTGCGGGACAGCGCCAGGTGGCCGAAACGCAGCAGCAGGGTAGAGAACCCCAGATCGAGGGCCTGGCGGTAAAGCGGCAGGGACAGCACCGTGAAGATGAGCAGGCCGTGGATGGACATTTGCCCGTCAAGCAACAGGCTGCAACCGAGCAGCACCATCAGAATGAAGCCGGCTTCGAGCACCAGCCCGAACAGGCCGATCCAGGGCGCTGGTTTCAGTTCAATGCTGATCATGGCCCGATGTTGAGCATCCATGACTTTGTTCAGGCGTTGCAGCGCACTGCCGAAGCGACCGAAGCTGCGGATCACGGCAATGCCCTGAATGTATTCCTGCAAGGCTGCCTGGGTGCGATTGTTGCTGGCGAGCATGCGGTTGGCCTGAGCCAGTGTCTTGCGTATCGCGGCGTAAATGGCCAGCCCGGCCAGTGGCAAGATGGCCAGTACGGCGCAGGCCAGAACGGGTTCGAGCCAGAACAGAAACAGCAGGATGAAGGTCAGTTTCGCCAGAGACAGGACGAACACCCCCAGAAAGTGCGACCAGAGGTTTTCCACCAGTTCCAGATCGCTGGTGACCTGTGCGCTGATCTCGCCGCTGTTGGCCTTGCCGAACCAGCCCAGCGGCAGCTTCTGCAAGTGATCGACAAGGCGCAGGCGGGCGCTGGCCATCATTGCGTAGGCCCCGGTGAAAACCAGCGGTGTACCGAGGGCACCTGCCACGATTCTTGCGCCCAGGCAGACCAGCATTGCCAGTGCCAGCCCGATGATGCTCCAGGTGCTGGCCGTGCCTTCGAGCAGACTGTCGAGCAGCCAGTACAGCAGCGGGTAGGGCGCGGCACTCAGCAGCCCTTCAAGCACCGCCAGGCGCAGGCCTTGATTGAGCCGTGGGTCACGCTGGCCGGCCAGACGTTCACCGGCACGCATCAGATTGGAAATCATGCCGGTACTCCTGCGCTGCTCAGTTGCCATTGGCGAATTCGGGTGTGGTCCTGCCAGAGCTGCCGATACAGATCGCAGTTTTCGAGTAACTGTTCGTGACGACCGATGCCTCGCACCTGGCCCTGATTGAGCACGACGATGTTCTGTGCGGCGGTGACGGTGTGCAGGCGGTGAGCGATCATCAGCACGGTGCGGCCACGGCACAGATTGGCCAGTGCCTGCTGGATCAGCGCTTCGTTCTCGCTGTCGGCATAGGCGGTGGCTTCGTCAAGAATCAGTACCGGCGCGTCTTTCAGAAGGGCGCGTGCAATCGACAGGCGCTGGCGTTCGCCACCGGACAGTTGCGCGCCGCCCTCGCCGATGGAGGTCTGGTAACCCTGGGGCAGGCGCATGATGAAATCGTGGGCGCAGGCCGCGCGGGCGGCGGCTTCGACGCTGGCCTGATCGGCATCGGGCTTTGCCAGCAGCAGGTTGTCGAGCACGCTGCCGTCGAACAGATGAACATGCTGGAACACCGCTGCGACCCTTTCAAGCAAGGCCTGCAACGGCCAGTCGTGCAACGCTGTACCGCCCAGGGTGATGCTGCCGCTGTCGGCGTCGAACAGGCGGCACACCAGTTGCGCCACAGTGCTCTTGCCCGAACCGCTGGGGCCGACCAGCGCCGTCAACTGGCCCGCCGGGGCCGTGAAGCTGACCTGATTCAATGCCTGCCTTGCGCCATAGGCATGGCAGACGTTTTCCAGACGCAGGTCCAGTGTCGTCTCGGGAATCCGCGCGTCCGGACGTTCGCTCAGTGCCGGGCTGAGCAGCACGGCGTTGATGCGTGCCAGCGCTGCATTGCGCTGGACCTGTTCGCCCATCATGTAGGTCAGGCGCAGCAGGGGCATCAGCACGGCGGGTGCCAGCAGGAGAAACAGCAGGAAGATTTCCAGCGTGATCTGCCCTTCGAGCAGCAGCCAGGCTCCCAGAGGGGCAACGATGATCAGGTTGGCGCTGAGCAGGCCCGAGAACACCACCCAGAACAGCGAGCTTTTGCGGGCAAAGCCTGCGACCCAGTCCGCTGCGCCGTGTATGTCGCTGCTCAGGGTGCCGAAGCGCTGGCTGGTCAGACCGAAGCTTTTGACGACCTGAATGCCTTGCAGGTATTCGCTGAAGCTTTGCGAGATCCGCTGTTGCAGGCTGTGCCATTGCTCCATGCGTTCGGCCGAGCCCTTGATCATCAGCGCCTGTGCCAGAAAGGCCAGGGGCAGGGGAGCGATGCAGGCCAGTGCCAGGCGCCAGTCCACGCTGAACAGCACGATCAGGGTCAGGGGCGGCATCACGGCTGCCGACACCGAATCGGGCAGCAGGTGAGCGAAGAAACCTTCCAGAGAGCCGACATCATCATTGATGGTGCGACGCAGGTCCGTGCTGCTGTGGCGGCTGAAGAAGCTCAAGGGCACTTCGCCCAGATGCCGGGCAATGCGCTTGCGCAGTTGGCGCAGGAGTTCAAAGGCCGCCAGGTGAGCGCTGACATGGCTGGCACTCATGATCAGCCAGCGCAGCAGCACGGCGACAAAGGCCAGCAGCCCCCACATGAAGACCGTTTCTGTCTCGGGAGCCGGGCTCAGCAAGACCTGGGCAATCCTGTAGATGCATAACAAAGGAACAAGGCTGAGCAGAGTCGAGATCACGGAACAGCTTATGGCGATAGCAAACAGCCGTGGTGCAAGTCCCAGCAACCCGACATGACTCAGTGGTTGCACTGCTGTCGTATCGACAGCATCGGGTTGACTCTTCATCCAGCTCTCCTAAGTGTTTTTCGGGTGCCTGGGTCGGGACTGTCGACGCTTCGGCGTGATCGCAGAAACGTGTCAGCCCCCGGACTCGACGCACGTAGGAGGCGGAGAATACGGGGCGGGAATTCTTATTAGGATCACAAAGGGTTTACGACGAGCACAATCGGGCTAATAATTATCGTTCTCATTAATGATGTGGCACTCTGTCACGCTACAGTCGGCTCCGTTACAAAAAGCATCCCCCGAAACACCCCCGTAATATTCCCGCAAGCTGTCTTCGGCCGCGGGTCCCCAGGAGAAAGATGGATGAATTCAGCAGTGGACACTCAGCGACTTGCCCCCAACCTTTCCGGTGTGCCGGAAACCATGCTGATGACAGTCTGGAATCGGGCGGCATTTTCCCAGGGGCCTGATCCCCTGCTTGACGATCCGGTGCTGCTGAGCCTGCTCGATCGCATCGACTACGATTTCCACAGCCATTTCGGACGCCCCAATTCGACCCATGCCATACGCTCGCGCTATGCAGATGAGCGTGTGCGCGATTTTCTCGAACGCCATCCCGACGGCACGGTCGTGGCGTTGGGCGAAGGGCTGGAAACCCAGTTCTGGCGTGTCGATAACGGTCGGGTCCAGTGGTTCTCCATTGACCTGCCGGAAGCCATCGAGACGCGTCGCAACCTGTTGCCCATGCATTCGCGCAATCACCTGCTGGCCTGCTCGGCATTGGACACGACCTGGCTTGAGCAGGTTGCGCAACAGACCGAAGGTCCGGTGTTCGTCACGGCAGCCGGGTTGTTGATGTATTTCCAGCAGGCCGAAGTGCTGGCCTTGTTGCAGGCGATGGTCAAGACCTTGCGTCAGGGCGAGCTGTTCTTCGATTGCATTCCGCCATGGTTCTCGCGCAAGACGCTCAAAGGCATGCACCTGACGCCTGATTACAAGACGCCGCCCATGCCGTTCGGCATTGCCCTGGGTGATCTGCCCGATTTCGTGAATCAGGTTCCCGGCCTGAAACTGCTGGAAGACAAGACCTACGGCGAACCCTGGCCGCGTTACATGCGTGCCCTGGCCGTGTTGTCCCATATACGCCCGCTACGTCAGCGTTTTGCTCCGGGTCTGGTACATTGCCGTTTCACTGTCGTTGACTGAAGGGTTTCCCTATGGCGATTGATTCAGCCTTGCGTCCGAGTGCTCCCACGCTGGAGCAGCACAATCAGTTCATGCCCGGCATTGCCTGGGCTGAAGTCGCTGATGGTGTCCGCATTGGTCTGGTGGATGGCTTTCCCTGTCGCGATGTGTGTCGACAGGTCAATGTCGACCGGCATCTGTCGCTGGCGATGATGATCAAGGGCAATGGTCATTTCCTGATGGAAGGAGGGCCTGAGTTGTGCACCTACGACTCGGGATTCTGCTACCTGACTTGTGCCTGCGAACCCTTTACCTGCATGGATTTCTTTCCGGCCTATCACGACCTGAAACTGGCCATCGTGCATTTTCGTCTGGAGTGGCTGGATGTCTTTGAGCCATTGATGGACGCCGACAAGGGACCTGATCGCTGGTTCACCCATCCACAGCGCAAGGCGGGTGTGTTGCGCATGCAGATGTCACCGGATGAGCAGCGCATTGCCGAACAGTTCATGGGGGACGGAGTACCGGGTAATCCTCTGCAAAGCCTCAAGGCTCATGCTCAGGCCATGGACTTGCTCTGGAATATCGCCCAGCGCCTGACGGCTGCCACGGACGCCTGTTCCGCACCTCTGGCTCTGGAGTCTGATAACGCGCCGCGAATCAATCGCCGTGAACGTCGCATGCTGCTGGCTGCACGGAGCTATATTCACGATCACTGCCTGGAGCCACTGAACGTGGTCGAGATCAGCCGTGCAGTGGGCATGGGGCATGGAGCCTTGAAGCGGCATTTCAACGAGCTGTTCGGCACCAGCGTCTACAGCTACGTGCTTGAGTGCCGGCTCGATCATGCGGGCAAGCTGCTCAAGGAAACCGATTTGCCGATCAAGGATGTGGCCTGGCGTTGTGGTTTTTCACACAGCAGTCACTTGTCACGGTTCTTCCGTCAGCGGCATGGGATGTCGCCCAGGGAGTATCGGGAAGACTGAAACGAAGAAGGGGCCAAGTTGGCCCCTTTTTCGTTTTGGTCACTATCAGAACGTGATCTTGGTGCTCAGGCCCACTTCACGACCCTGTCCCGGCTGGCTGAATTGCGCGCCGCCGGAAATGTAGGAGTAGGTGCGGTAGTCCTTGTCGCCCAGGTTGTTACCGTACAGCGCCAGCTCCAGATCGGGTTTCGGCAGCCAGGACAGGCGTGCATCCACCAGGCTGTAGCCGCCTTGCGAGACTTCGTTGTCGACATCGAAGTAGTGCTGGCCGGTGTAGCTGATGCCGACACTCGGACGCAGTTCGCCCAGCAGGTTGTCGAAGTAGAAGCTGCGCTCGGCCGAGGCACGCAAGGTACGGCCCGGGGTGTAGGTCAGGCTGTTGCCCTGACGGTCCGAATCCAGCATGCGGTTGCGGTTGACTGTACCGGCCAGACGAATCAGGGTGGCTTCGTCGGCACGCCAGTCCAGGGACATTTCCGCGCCTTCGCTGCGCGCCTTGCCGATGTTACTCAACGACTGGGTACCGGTGCCGGCTGCGCCGATGAACTGCTGCACATCCTCGATATCGATGCGGTACAGCGCGGCATTGAGCCAGAGGCGCTTGTCCAGCAGGCTGGATTTGATACCGATTTCCGTGTTCAGCGATTTCTCGGGCGAGTAGGCCACGGCATCGGCCGTGATTGCGCCGATACGGTTGTAGCCACCGGCCTTGAAGCCTTTGCTGACCGAAGCGTACAGGCGGGTGTCCGGCGTTGCCTGGAAGCCCAGGGCGACCTTGGGCGTGGTGCTGGTGAAAGTGTCGTTGCCCTTGTAGACGAAGCCGGGCGTAAAGGCCGCATCGACCTGGGTGTAGGTGGTTTCGGCTTTCTCTTCGCTGTGGCGAGCGCCCAGGGTCAGGTCCCAGCGCGGGGCCAGGTGCCAGGTGAACTCACCGAACACAGCCTTTTCAGTGTTTTCGATACGGCTGTCGGCAGCCCCGTAGGTGCCGAACAATGGCGCGCCGCTGTCGGGCTCGCGCTCCGAATGGCTGCGGCTCTTCTGCCAGTACAGGCCGCCCACGGCATCCCAGGCACGGTCTGCACCCTGAGTGGAGAGGCGCAGCTCCTGGCTGACGGTGCGCTGGGTTTCCGGCCAGAGGAAGCCCATGTCACCGAACAGGCGCTCATGGCGATAGTTTTGCAGGGAGGTGATGGAACTCAGTTTCAGGGAGTCGCTGAGGTTCCAGTCGATGCTGGCGCTGCTGGTTTCCACGCGGCGCACATAGACCGATTCCATCAGGGGAACGCTGGCGCGGCGTTGTTCATAGGTGGCATCCGCCAGGTACTGCTCGTTGTAGGAAGTCAGGCGGTCACGGGCGTAGGCCAGTTTCAGGCTGAAGTCTTCATTGGGCCTGAAGGTCAGGGCAACGTTGCCACCGCCGTTGTCGCTGTCGCCATGGTGTTCGCTGCGGGTCAGTTCACCGTCGGTGTCGTCATGGTAGATCGCGCCCTGGATGAACAGCTTGTCATCGATCAGCGGGGCGGAACCTGTGGCGGCCACCTGCTGATGCAGGTTGCTGAAGCGGCTTTGAATGGTCGCTGTCGGGGTGTTGTCCGGCTGACGGGTAATGATGCTCAAGGCACCGGCATGGGCGTTGCGTCCGTACAGGGTGCCTTGCGGGCCCTTGAGCAGTTCGATGTGATCGATATTCAGCAGTTGCTGATTGAACGTGCCCAGGTATTGCGGGACGCCGTCGACGTAGATGCCCACGGGAGCGTTGTAAGGGTCGGAGGAGGAAATCCCGCGCAGGCTCAGGCTGGGGAAGACGCCGGCACCGGTATTGCGTACCAGCAGTTCGGGAAACACCCGCTCAAGGTCACCGCTGTTATAGACATTGGCGCGTTCGAGATCGGCCTCGCTGGCAACCGACAGGGCCAGGTCGGTCTGATCCTGGGCCTGGACTCGCTTGGTGGCGGTTACTTGCATTTCCGGCAGGGTCAGTACATCGTCCGCCAGGGCTTGATTGGAGAGGGCGAGCATGATCGCCAGACTGAGAGTAGAGCGTTGCATGAAAGAACTCTGCTGTAGATGGGGTGGCTCTATCTTCTGGAGATGGCCATTTCATTGCGCGTGTGATCGGGGTCTTGGTGCGCGCAATCGGTACTATAGTTGATAAGTGTTATCATTTGAGTCTGATTCCCAAAAGAGTTTGTGCCAATGAGTCTGAATCATTACTGCGCTGACTATGAATTGCCCAAGGTATTGACCGACGAGGTGGGCGACGAACTCGATATTCGCCTGATCGAATGGCAGGTCGATGAAGACAGGCATGTGGACTCTACCTGCGAGGCTTCGTTGACCGTGTCGTATCACGCGAGCTGTGCCGGCTGGCGTTACTTTGCCGACACGTCCCCCATGACCTGGCGTGAAGACCATTGCTGCCTGTTTCATTCCACGGTCCCGGTTCATGGCGAAGGGTTCGTACCGGCAGGCACTCGCTGGCGGGGCGTGAACATCAGTTTTGCGGCGAACCGGCTGGGCATGCTGGATCTGGCCGGGCAGTTGTTCGATTACAACGGCCCCTGGGAAAATACCCGCTCGCTCGACAGCACTTCACGGCTGGTGCAGTTTCCTGCGCCCCATGTGGTGCGGCGCATCGGTCAGGAAATGCTCGGTTGCAAGCTTGAAGGTGTCGCCAGAGATCTGCTGCTGCGCGGCAAGGCCTATGAAATGCTGGGCCAGTTGACTGCCCATATTCAGGACCTGGCCCGCTTCACCGGGCTGAGTGCCGGCGGTCGCGATCTGGCGCGCATCGAGCGGGCGCGCAAGCTGCTGGAGTCTCACCCGGAAGAGGACTGGACCATTGAATCACTGGCCCAGTGTGTGGAACTCAATACCAAGAAGCTCAAGCAGGGTTTCAGGCAAAGCTATGACAGCGGTGTCTACGGCTATCTGCAAAAGGTCCGGATCGAGCGCGCGGCGCAGTTGCTCAAGCAACAGGGCTCGGTCAGTGAAGTGGCGGCGGCGGTCGGGTATTCCAATGCCAGCCACTTCGCCAAGGTGTTCCGTCGTTACTACGGTATCAATCCATTGCACTTCAGTTCACTGGCCGCCAACGGCATGAATGAGAGGGCGGCCCTGGCCGAGGTCGATCCGGCCTGAACCCGTATCAGAAGTCATAGGCGATCTTGCTGTACCAGAAACCGCCGCCCGGATAGAAGGGCGGGTTGCCATACAGGTTCAGGCCATTGGCCGAGGCGATGGCGTTCTTGTCCGGACGAACGTCGAAGATATTGGTACCGCCCAGACTGAGGGTGATGTTGTCCTGAATCGTGTAGGAAAGGTCCAGGTCGGTGATCCATTTGGCGCCGAAGCTGCGGTCGCCGCTTTCCAGTTGTTGCAGCGTCTTGACCTTGCCATAGCGAGTGGTTTGCAGATTCACGTTCAGGTCGCCCAGAGTCCAGTTGGCCCCCAATACCCATTTGGTCTTCGGCTGCGCATCGGTGAGGTCGCCTTCTCGGGCGCGACCGACCCAGGTCAGGCTGCCGCCGGTGTTGTCGCCCAGACCTTGCAGGGCGGAAGGCGCATCCTTGACGTCGGTGATGATGGTCTTGTTGTAGTTGAACCCGGCGCTCCAGCGCACATCGCCAAAGGCCCCGTAACGGCTGGAATGGTCCAGCACGATGTCCAGACCACGGGTGCGGGTGTCGAAGGCATTGGCGTAGTACGAGGTCCAGGTGCTGGTGTCCACGCCCTGTGCGGTGAGGATCGGTGCCAGCGCCGGGCCATACAAACTCTCGGTACGGGCGATGCGGTCGGCGATTTCGATCCAGTAGGCGTCTACTGTCACGCTGGTGCGCGGTGCCGGTTGCCAGGTCAGTCCAAGGCCCAGATTTCGTGATTTCTCCGGGTCCAGGGTGGTGGCCCCCAGCGCCTGGGCCAGTGCGGAGTTGACCGGGGCGATGCGGGTCACGGCGGGGACGACGGTGCCATCGGGCGCGGTGCCGACCCGGTTGTCCGAGATGCTGTAGCCGATCTGGGTCAGGGACGGTGCCCGAAAGCCGGTGCCCACCGTGCCGCGCACGGCAAAGGTGTCGGTGAACTCATAACGCGAATTGAGTTTGGCGCTGACGGTGTTGCCCGAGTCGTCATCGAAGTGTTCCGCACGCAAGGCCAGGTCGATGAACAGCGGCTCTATGGGCGTGATCCCGAAGTCGAGATAGGCCGCGTAGTTATTGCGCTGGATGCTGGTTTCATCCTGCGGAGAAATGACGGCCGCTGCCTGTGCGGCAATCGAGGCCAGTTGCCCTGCCAGCGGGTTGGGCTGGCCGTTGGGCAGGGTCGCCGGGAATCGGTAGCCGCCCACCTGATAGGCCAGGGCATCGCCGGAGAAGGTCCGGAAACGCTCCCAGCGATGCTCCAGCCCGGCCGAAACCTGCAAGGGCACCCCGAGCAGCCCATCGAAGGCTCGCGTGATGTCCAGGTTGTTCACCCATTGCTCGAAGCGGTAGGTCGCCAGGTCGTCGAACGAGGTCGGGGTGGCCAGACCCAGTGAGGGGTTGATGGTCAGGTCGCTGTATTGATGATTGTTGTTGCGGCCGTAAGTGGTGCTCAGGTCCCAGTTCCAGCCCAGGGATTCGCCCTTGGCGCCTATCAGGTACTGGTAATCGGTGTCGTCCAGGTTGTTCAGCGGGTAGTAGCCATCGGGAAACAGTTCGGGAATGTTGGCGTTGCCATTGGGATAGCGGAAGTAGTTATTGATGATGGCGTCGCGTTGCCCGTAGGTGCCGTAGGAATACAGCGTTGTCTGCTGATCCAGCGGCAGTTCGGCGTTGTAGGCCAGGTTAAAGGCCTTGATCTGCGGGTCGCCATTCTTGACGCCGACCCGGTCCCAGGTCGCTTCTCGTGGATCGCCGGGGAAGTAGGCGGTGTTGGTGGCCTTTTCATTCCAGCTGGCATCCCCACGTTTACGCGCATCGGCCGACAAGTGCAGAAAGCCTCCGTCCCCCAGCTCGAAACCGGTATCGCCCTCGAACTTGGTCACCTCACCTTCGCCGCTGTAGAGCTTGCCGTAGGTCACGCCCAGGTGACCGCCCTGGGCGCTGGATTTGAGAATCACGTTGATCACGCCGGCGATGGCATCGGAACCGTATTGAGCCGCAGCACTGTCTTTCAGCACTTCGATCCGTTCCACGGCACTGATGGGGATCATGTCGATGTCCACCGAGTTGGCACCGCTGCTGTCGGTCGAGCCATTGGCGAGCAGGGCGCTGTTATGGCGGCGTTTGCCATTGACCAGCACCAGGGTGTAGGCCGGTGCCAGGCTGCGGTTGGACAGTGGCCGGATGGTGGAGTTGTAGCCCGCGACATTGGTGCCGTAATTGAATGACGGCAGCAGTTTGGCGATGGCTTCGGTCAGATCGGCACGCCCGGTCTTGAGCAGTTGTTCGCTGGTGACGATGTCGATGGGAGCAGGGCTGTCGGTCACGGTGCGTTCGGTGCCCCGCACGCCGGTGGAGATGACCGTGACTTTCTCCAGACGGGTGTCATCGTCGGCCGCCTGGACGGGGCTGATCAGCCCGAGGCCCAGCAGGGTCATGCCCTTGAGCAGGTGAGGGGGGAGGCGTTTTCGGGATGCACGGGCAGGCAGACGCATGGACAATAATCCTTATCAGTGGGCGGGACGTTTTCTGAGCCTCCACTGGTAAGGGTCGGTCTGTAGGCGAAAATATATGGTTATGAAACAATCCTGTGAAAGTTCTTTTGGGTATAAGCTAATTATTAATAATTAGAATCTAATGTTTGTTATAAGATAAATATTTTGCATTTACTGTTGGTCTGAAGTCGCACCTGCAAGGCATGGGCCGGATGCATGGGGTGCCTGTGCCACTTTGTCGCACCTCGCGCTTTGGCCCGTCAGCACACGCTTGACGCCGTGCGCCGGGCCTCTGCCCGGTATTCCCGGTTTGCGGCACGGCGCGGGAGTGTTAAATTCGCCGCCATGAAATTCGTCCGAACCCACCGCTCGCTCATTGCCTGGATGCTGTATGGCTTCATCCTGTTCAATGGCGTCATGTGCAGCATCAGCCATGGGCAGATGCTGGCGGCGTTTTCTTCCGCGCCTGCTGCCGATATCTGCGGTGAGCAGACCGACGTGTCCATGGCCATGGATGTTCCGGACAAGCCTCAGCATGCCCTGGTCATGCAACTGGCGATGTTCGATTGCACCTTCGCGGGCAAGCTGACCGGTCTGGTCGTGTTTTTCATCGGTCTGGGCTGGCTGCTGCGGGCCTTGAATGTCAGGCTGCGCATTCCGCCGGACCTGATGCGTGAGTCCTCTCGCCACACCTCACCGGGGCTGGTGCCCCAGGCGCCCTGAACCCCGGTCTTGCGTTCATGGGTTGTCTGCAGTGCCGCGAGCATGTGATGTGCCGTGTGCCTTGCCTGTTTTCCTTCAAAGGACCGTAATGCATGACTCAATACCTGACCCGTCGCGAAGTGCTCGCGGGCCTCTCCCTGCTGAGCCTTGGCGTTCTGACCGGTTGCAATAACTCCAATGCCCTGCCGTTCAAGTACGGCAAGGACATGAGCAACCAGATCCTGGGACGCAATTTCAAGCTCAGGAACCCTCAGGGCGAGGTGATGAGCCTGTCGAGTTTCCGGGGTTACATGCCGATGGTGTTCTTCGGCTTTACCCAGTGTCCGGCTGTCTGCCCGACGGCACTGGCCCGGGCCGCACAGATCAAGAAGCTGATGGGAGCCGATGCCGACACTTTCCAGGTGGTGTTCATCACGCTGGACCCGGAGCGTGACACGCCTCAGGTCATCGATGCCTATGTAAAGGCCTTCGACCCCAGTTTTGTGGCCCTGTCCGGCACGCTGGAAGAAACCGCGGCCACGGCCAAGGAGTTCGGGGTGTTCTACGAGAAGGTGCCATTGGGCGATACCTATACGATCTCTCACACCTCCACCAGTTATGTGTTCGACACCCGTGGCGTATTGCGCCTGGGCCTGTCGCACAAACTGACCGCTCAACAATGCGCAGAAGACCTGCTCACTCTTATGGAAGTCTGTTGATGAATGCTCTGACTCGTACACCCTGCAAAAGCCTGTTCCTGGCCCTGTCTCTGCTGGGCGCAAGCCTGTCGGCCCACGCGCAAACCACGGTGAGCGATGCCTGGGTCCGGGCCACGGTAGCCGGGCAGCCGGCAACCGGCGCCTTCATGAACATCACCTCGACCACTCATGGGAAACTGGTTGAAGTCAGCTCGCCTGCCGCGAAAATCGTGCAGATTCACCAGATGAGCATGAAGAATGATGTGATGAGCATGCAGCAGGTCAACTCGGTCGAACTGCCTGCCGGCAAGACCGTGACGCTGGACTCGGATGGCTATCACGTCATGCTCATGGGGCTCGTGGCTCAGGTCAAAGAGGGCGATCAGGTGCCGTTGACCCTGACCGTGGAAGACGACAAGGGCGTGAAGGAGACGATTCAGGTAGTCGCTCCGGCCAAGGCGTTGACTGCCCAGGGGCATTCCGGCCATGGCGATCACAGCGGCCACTGATTGACTGAACGGCCCTCGTGATTGGGTCGCAAGGGTGTAAGGTGGGCAGGCAGGACGACGATTTTCTCTGTCCCATGGAGGTAAATATGAGCGCTCCAACCCTGTCCAAAGTCCAGATCAATGGTTATCAGCTGGTCAGTGTCAATTGCGGCCCCTGGACGGTCTGCACGAAGCGTGACCGGCTGGCGTCATTCACGACCCGGCAGGAAGCCATGGCCTACGCCGCGGCCTTGCCGGTACGGAGCTGGAACCCGTCGCACCGCGAAGGTGCCTGACCCTTTCGACGATCTGCCGCCGAGCCTCGCCATGTTTACAGCATGGCGGGGCTTTTTAATGGACCCAAGGTTTTTATATTTCTTTTGTGAATAACAGGAGAACTAAATATTCTTTTAAGGAACAAGACGGATCGGAGATGATTGCCCTGCGCTATCAACTTTGAAAGGTGACTGATACCAACAGAACCTGGATTTTTTATCGAAAAAATGCAGGAGTGTATCAATGGGCAATGTCCAGACCGCAGCCAGTGCACACGAAGTGCCTTGGCGCCAAACGCCGAGCGGCGAATTGGTCGATCTGGGGCGTCCTTTCCGGGAACCCTTGGTGCTGTCGCGGTTGCACCGCACGCCCGGACCGGTATTGGGACGTCGAGAAGCGATTCTGCTCGGTGCATTCGCTCTGGTGCTGCATGGTGCGGTGATCTATTGGCTGAGCCAGACCCCGACACCTGTTCTGCCGGTCGTACCGCCGGAAATTCCGCCGATGACCATCGAATTCTCCCGGCCCGCGCCGCC
Source organism: Pseudomonas sp. NPDC089734 (assembly GCF_044748865.1). NCBI lineage: Bacteria > Pseudomonadati > Pseudomonadota > Gammaproteobacteria > Pseudomonadales > Pseudomonadaceae > Pseudomonas > Pseudomonas sp. NPDC089734. The sequence continues at coordinate 235,325 of NZ_JBIVGV010000005.1, forward strand.
CGTGGTGGAAACGCCGCCACCGCCGCCCGAGCCTGTCGTTCAACCGGTGGTCGAGCCGCCGCCTCCCGTCGAGGATGAGCTGGCCGTCAAACCGCCACCCAAGCCTAAACCCAAACCGGTCGTCAAACCGCTGCCCCCCAAGCCCGTTGCCAAGCCGGTGGAACAGCCGCCTGCGCCACCCGCACCGCCACAACCGGTCGCTGCGCCTGCGCCACCGGCTCCTCCCGCACCGGCCCCCGTGACCCCGGCTTCGGCCAGCGCCGGTTACCTGCGCAACCCGGCTCCGGAATACCCATCGCTGGCCATGCGCCGTGGCTGGGAGGGGACGGTCCTGCTGAGGGTGCACGTACTGGCCAGCGGCAAGCCCGGAGAAATCCAGATTCAGAAGAGCAGTGGGCGTGATGCTCTCGATGAAGCGGCGGTCACGGCCGTCAAACGCTGGAGTTTCGTGCCGGCCAAACAGGGCGATGTCGCTCAGGACGGCTGGGTCAGCGTACCCATCGACTTCAAGATCAAATAACGGTTTCCAAGACTCAATGCGGGCCACCTGACAAAAGGAGCATCGCGACACCAGACCTGACGTATCAGCACGAGAGCACAGACTATGAACTTACTGGCATCCCCTTTTGAATCCATCGAACACGCGGTCATCTGGCTGCTGGTGGTCTTTTCCGTTGCGACCTGGGGGCTGGCCTTGCTCAAGGGCGTCCAGTTTTCACGTCTGAAATCCCAGGATCGCAAGTTCCATAAACAGTTCTGGGCGGCTTCCAGCCTGGATTCCGCTGCGGAGCTGGCTCATCAGCAGCCGGGCGCTGCTGCTCGCGTTGCCCAGGCCGGGTATGCCGCGATTCAGGTTCAAGAAGGTCATCAGCAGACCGATCTCAGCCAGTCGATCAACCATCAGGACCGTCTGGAGCGTGCCTTGCGTCAGCAGATCGTGCGTGAGCGTCGCTCGCTGGAAAGCGGCCTGGCGATTCTGGCGAGTATCGGCAGCACTTCGCCCTTCATCGGCCTGTTCGGAACCGTGTGGGGCATCATGTCGGCGCTCAAGGGCATCAGTGCTGCAGGTTCCGCCAGCCTGGAAACAGTGGCCGGTCCTATCGGTGCGGCACTGGTTGCAACGGGTGTCGGTATCGCCGTCGCGGTGCCTGCGGTGCTGGTCTACAACTACTTCCTGCGTCGCCTGAAGCTGACCGTTGCCGACCTGGATGACTTCGCCCACGATTTCTACAGCCTGGCGCAGAAAAATGCCTTCCGTGTCCTGCTGCACCCGGTTCTGACCAGGAATGGCGCAACCGCCGCTGGCCAGAAAGTGAAGGAGGCATCCTGATATGGCTTTCTCCACTCAAGACAGTGATGAAGTGCTCAGCGAAATCAACGTGACGCCTCTGGTGGACGTGATGCTGGTGCTGCTGGTGGTGTTCATCGTCACCGCGCCGCTGCTGACCAACTCGATTCCGATCAACCTGCCCAAGACCGAAGCGGTGGCTCCGGCAGAGCAGAAGGATCCGCTGGTGGTGAGCATCGACGGGCAGGGCAAGGTGTTCATCAACAAGGACGAAATCCAGGCCGATCTGCTGGAAACCAACCTTCAGGCGGCCAAGGCCAAGGACGCCCAGGTGCGGGTACAGCTCCAGGCCGACAACGACGTGAACTATGGCGAAGTGGCTCGGGCCATGGCCTCGATCGAACGTGCGGGTATCACCAAGTTGTCGGTGATTACCGCCAAATAGCGCAACCCCCTTCAAGACAGTGAAGCTTTAAGGTCGTACTCTCAGGCGGGTACGGCCTTTTTTTTGGTTGTCGGTCAGGCGTTTTTCGCAGATGAATCCGCTCCTGCAGAGAGCGGATTCATCCGCGAAAGGCATCAATGTGCGCCAGCAGCCTTGTTCAGGTCGCTTTCGGCCCATTCGGTATAGATGCAGGCATCGGCAGTTGCCCAGCGTACGCGGACCGGATCGCCAGCCTTCAATTGCAGGCCGGTTGCAGACAGGGCCTTGACGGTCATGGCCGTGCCGCCGGGAGTGACGACGGCGCAGGTCTGGCTCTCACCCAGGAACAGCACTTCCGTGACGGTGGCGGTGACTTCGTTCCAGCCCTGTTCCAGCGGGGTCGTCTCGGCCTGCTGGATGCTCAGGGCCAGCGCCTTTTCAGGACGGATCATCAACAGCACATCCTGATCGGTTTTCAGGCCCGAGGTCAGTCGGATCGACAGCGGTGCACCTTCAAAGGTTGCCACGGCATTGCCCTGGGCCTTGAGTTTCAGGAAGTTCGAGTTACCCAGGAACGAGGCGACAAAGGCATTCGGCGGGTTCTGGTACAGGTCATAACCGGTGCCCAGGCCGACGATCTTGCCGTGGCTGAAGATCGCGATGCGTTGCGACAGGCGCATGGCCTCTTCCTGGTCGTGGGTCACGTAGACGATGGTGATGCCCAGGCGACGATGCAACTGACGCAATTCATCCTGCAGGTCTTCACGCAGCTTCTTGTCCAGCGCGCCCAGCGGTTCGTCCATCAGCAGAATGCGTGGCTCGTAGACCAGTGCACGGGCGATGGCGACCCGTTGTTGCTGACCGCCCGATAGTTGTGAAGGGCGGCGATGGGCGAATTGCTCCAGTTGCACCAGCTTGAGCATCGCATCGACCCGCTTGTCGCGCTCGGCCGCCGGCAGTTTGCGGATGGCCAGCGGGAAGGCGATGTTGTCGCGTACCGAAAGGTGCGGAAACAATGAGTAACGCTGGAACACCATGCCGATGTCGCGTTTGTGAGGCGGCACGTTCACCAGGGATTTGCCGTTGACCAGAATCTCTCCGGAGCTGGGCGTCTCGAATCCTGCCAGCATCGAGAGCGTGGTGCTCTTGCCCGAGCCGCTGGAGCCCAGGAAGGTCAGGAATTCACCGTCCTGGATATTCAGGTCGATATTGTCCACGGCCGCAAAATCGCCGTAATGCTTGTTCAGGTTGCACAGGCTGACCAGAGGTTGCAGGTCGTGTTGCGCGTTGTCTTTGATGACGGCACTCATGAGGTACTCCGGGCTTCGTTACGGCGACGCAGGGTCGCGGCGATGAACATGACCAGCACCGACAGGGCGATCAGCAGTGTTGAAGCCACTGCAATGACCGGGGTCAGATCCTGACGCAGAGTGGTCCACATTTTGACGGGGAGTGTTTGCAGGGTAGGGCTGGCCATCATCACGCTCAGGACCACCTCGTCCCACGACACCAGAAACGCGAACAGTGCGCCGGCCAGCATGCCGGGGCGGATGGCCGGGAAGGTGACCTTGAGCACGGCCTGGATGCGTGAGGCACCGCAGATCACGGCGGCATCCTCGATGGACTGATCGAACAGCTTCAACGAGTTGATGATCGAGATGATGGTGAATGGCAGCGCCACGATCACATGGCTGACCACGAAGGAAAACAGCGTCCCGGTGTAGCCCAGCTTGAGAAACAGGGCGTACACGGCCACGGCAATGATCACCAGCGGCACGATCATGGGCAGAGTGAAGATGCCATACAGCATGTCACGACCCGGAAAGCGGCCCCGTACCAGTGCGAAGGCGGTGGGCAGGCCCAGGGCGACGGCGCTGATCGTGGTCAGCACGGCGACCTTGAAACTGGACATCGCGGCTTCCATCCACTCCGGGTTGGAGAAGAACTGCTGATACCACTTCAGGGGCCAGCCGGGCGGTGGAAAGACCAGCCACTGGGAAGAGCCGAAGGACAGCAGCACGATGAACAGGATCGGCAGCAACAGAAACAGCGCGATCAGGCCGGTGGTCAGGTACAGGCCCAACCGCAGGCGCGTGCTCATGGCATTGGGGGTCAGGAGCATGATGGCTTACCTCGCATTGCTGGCGCCGACCGGGGATTCCGGCTGGAGCTTCAGGTAGAAGTAGAACAACACCAGGGTGATCAGGATCAGCAGCGCGGCGGCCGCACTGGCCAGTCCCCAGTTGAGGAAGGACTGCACCTGCTGGACGATGAATTCGGGCAGCATCATGTTCTGCGCGCCACCGAGCAGCGCGGGGGTGACGTAGTAGCCCAAGGACATGACAAAGACCATCAAACCACCGGAAAACAGCCCCGAGCGACACAGCGGTAGGAATACCCGGAAGAAGTTGGTCCACGGGCTGGCGCCGCAGATGGAGCCGGCCTGCAACACCATCGGGTCGATGGCCTGCATGGTCGCCTGCAAGGGCAGCACGATGAACGGGATCATGATGTAGCTCATGCCGATCACCACGCCGGTGAGGTTATGCACCATCTCCAGAGGCTGATCGATGATGCCCATGGCCATCAGGGTCTTGTTGACGACTCCGGAGGCCTGCAGCAATACCAGCCAGGAATAGGTCCGGGCCAGCAGGCTGGTCCACATCGACAGCAGCACGATATTGAAAATCCAGCGGCCCCAGCCTCGAGGCACCAGGGTGATGACCCAGGCCAGCGGAAAGCCCAGCAGCACGCTGAACAGTGTCACCAGACCGGCCACCGAGAAGGTGTTGAACAACACCCTGGCGTAGGCGGAGTTGGCGAACAGTTGTTCATAGTTGCCCAGGCCCGGTGTGGGTTCCAGCACGCCGCGAAGCAGCAGGCCGATCAGTGGCGCGAAGAAGAACACGCCCAGAAAGAGCAGGGCCGGAATCAGGTTGCGACTGCCGCGCCAGCGTTGTGACAAGGAGTTTTTGGGCTGCATCGTCGCTGCCTTGACGTAAGCCGCGCCAGCGGTGCTGGACGCACCACTGGCCGGGTTGGATTGACGGGAAGCGATGGCCGTCATTTTTACTTGACCAGCCATTCGTTCCACCGTGTCGCGATGTCCGGACCGTTCTTGGCCCAGTATGCGAAGTCGAGAGTGATTTGATCCTGCCCATAGGCGGTCGGCAGGTTAGGGGCCAGCGTCGAATCCAGGCGCGGTACGCTGTCCAGGTTGACCGGTGCATAGGCGCTGAGGTTGGAGAAGTCGGCCTGGCCTTTCGGGCTGGTGGCTTCGGCAATGAACTTCATCGCTGCAGCCTTGTTCTTGGCGCCTTTGGGGACGACCAGGAAGTCGGCCATGACCAGGTTCTGCTTCCAGCTCACGCCCACCGGAGCGCCGTCCTGTTGCAGGGCATAGACGCGGCCGTTCCACATCTGGCCCATGGTCGCTTCGCCCGAAGCCAGCAATTGCTGGGACTGAGCGCCGCCGCCCCACCAGACGATGTCTTTTTTGATGGTGTCGAGTTTCTTGAAGGCGCGGTCCAGATCCAGCGGATAGAGCTTGTCGGCGGCGACGCCATCGGCCAGCAGGGCCAGTTCCAGCACGCCCGGGCTCGGCCATTTGTAGAGTGCGCGCTTGCCGGGATAGGTTTTGGTGTCGAACATGGCCGACCAGTCTTGCGGGGCTTTGCTGCCGGTCTTGCTTTCGTTGTAGCCCAGCACGAAGGAGAAGAAGAACGAACCGGCGCCGTGGTCGGACACGAAGCGTGGGTCGATGCGGTCGCGCTTGATGGTGGTGAAGTCGAGAGGTTCAAGCAGGCCTTCGCTGGCGGCACGCAGGGCGAAGTCGGCTTCCACGTCCACGACATCCCATTGAACGTTGCCGCTTTCGACCATGGCCTTGAGTTTGCCGTAGTCGGTAGGGCCATCCTGTACAACCGTGATGCCACTGGCCTTGCTGAAGGGCGCTGCCCAGGCCTGCTTCTGTGCATCCTGGGTCGAGCCGCCCCAACTGACGAAGTTCACGCTTTCGGCGGCCATGGCTGTAAGGCTTGAGACAGCCAACACGCCAGCAGCGAATGCTGCAATCGCACGTTTGTTCAACACCATTTTCACGCCCTCATTTGTTGTGTTTTGAGCGGGCTTTTTTGTGCCCGCGTATTCGGGAGCAGTAGGTCCAGTGGACCGTGGAAACTGGCGACCGTGTCAGATGCTTTTGTTTAGCCTTATCCCTCGGCGGGGGCATCTGACAAAACCTTAGGTCTACGGAATGTCATATTATGGTATTCCAAACTTTGTGCAAGTATTTTGCCCTGCCGGGACACCTCCGTTTTGACTTTTTTACCTGTGAAAGCCTTTGTTTATAGGGGGCAAGGCCACCTCTTCAGTCTTGTTACCGACCTTGTCCGAAGGGGCGTTCAACCCGTAAAAGGAATGCTTTCAACCACTTCCAGATCGTATCCGGTCAGCCCGGCGTATTTGAGTGGCGGGCCCAGATGGCGCAATTTGCCCACGCCGATGTCCTGCAATATTTGTGCGCCAGTCCCGACTTCCGAATAGATGCGCGATTGCGAGCGGGTGTATTGGCGCGGAGGCTGGGTGAGCTGTGGAATGCGTTCGAGCAGGGCCTGGGATGATTCATGATTGGCCAGCACCACAACGACGCCACGACCTTCTTCGGCGACCTTCTGCAAGGCGGCCCACAACGTCCAGTTCGCGGGTCCGGTGTATTCCGCGCCCACCAGGTCGCGTAGCGGATCGACCACATGCACCCGCACCAGTGTCGGGTCGTCGCGCCGAACCTCTCCCATGACCATCGCCATGTGAACGCCACCTTCGATCCGGTCTTCATAGCTCAGCAGGCGGAATGTGCCATGTACGGTGGGCAGCTCGCGTTCACCGATGCGCACGACGGTGTGCTCGGTGCTCAGGCGGTAATGAATCAGGTCGGCAATGGTGCCGATCCGGATGCCGTGTTTTTCGGCGAACACTTCCAGGTCGGGGCGTCGTGCCATGGTGCCGTCATCGTTCATCACTTCGACGATGACCGAGGCCGGGGTAAGGCCCGCCAGACGGGCCAGGTCGCAACCTGCTTCGGTGTGTCCGGCGCGGGTCAGGACGCCACCCTCACGGGCGCGTAGCGGGAAGATATGGCCCGGTTGCACCAGATCGTCGGCACAGGCGCCGGGATTCACGGCAGCCTGCACGGTGCGGGCGCGATCGGCGGCGGAAATACCCGTGCTGACGCCGGTGGCGGCTTCGATGGACACCGTGAAGGCTGTTGCGAAGACGCTGCCGTTGCTGGGCACCATCTGCTCCAGCCCCAGGCGCTGGCAATGCTCATCGGTGAGGGTCAGGCAGATCAGGCCGCGGGCCTCGCGGGCCATGAAGCTGATGGCCTCGGGTGTGCAGCGATCGGCGGCGAGCAGCAGGTCACCTTCGTTTTCCCGGTCTTCGTCGTCGACCAGCAGGACCATCTTGCCCTGGCGATAGTCTTCAATGATGTCTTCGATGCGATCGAACGCCATGCTCAGGATCTCTCGGTGCTATGGATGAAAAATCGTGGTATACCATAAGACAGAATATTTCATAAATTCCCGGCCATTGAAACAGTGAGATCGCGATGAAGGCTTATTGGATTGCAAATGTAGACGTCACCGACCCTCAGCAATACACCGAATATACCCAGCGAGCACCTGCCGCGTTCACATTATTTGGTGGCCGATTCATGGCGCGTGGCGGCCGCTCCGAAGCGGTTGAAGGGCGTGATACACCGCAACGTACGGTCGTGATCGAGTTCGACTCGTACGAGCAGGCGCTGGCCTGTTACCGGTCACCCGAATATCAGGAAGCGATGAGCCACCGCCAGGGCGTGGCAAAGGCCGAGATCGTGATTGTCGAAGGGGTGTAATAAACACCGCTGACCGACTGTAGGAGCGGATTCATCCGCGAATGACGGCATATCTGCCGCTACATTTCTTGCGGATGTACCGGCTTTTCGCGAATGAATTCGCTCCTACGGGGCGGTTCAGCGGATGAAGTGGACTTTCCCGGTGTCGTCATTGCCCATGTAGAGGCCATAGACCCCGGCCTGACGTTCGGCTATGTAGCGTTCGAGGATTTGCCGGATGGCAGGATAGTAGATGCTGTCCCAGGGGATGTCTTCGGGGGCGAAGAATCTGTAGTCCAGGGTTTCCGGCCCGAACTGTCCGGTGATTTCCAGGGCTATTGCCCTGAAAACGATGTACACCTCGCTGATCTTCGGCACGCTGAAGATGGAGTAGGGCGAGATGATTTCCGCGCGTACGCCGCTTTCTTCCCAGACTTCACGCAATGCCGCCTGTTCGGTGGTTTCGCCGCTTTCCATGAAACCGGCGGGTAGTGTCCAGGTGCCGGGGCGTGGTGCAATGGCCCGCTGGCACAGCAGGTACTTGCCTTCCTGTTCGATGATGCAGCCGGCAATGATCTTCGGGTTGACGTAATGAACGTAATTGCAGGCTGCGCACATCAGCCGCGCATGGGTATCGCCCGGTGGCACGCGCTGATCGAGATCGGCGCTGCCACACTGCGGACAAAAGCGCGGCGCGGGCATGTCAGCGGCCTATGCGGGGTTCTTTGAGGGCCACGGGAGCCACGATGTCGCGGACCTTCGCTTCATCGTCCTGCTTGGACTTCAGGTATTCCAGTGCCACAGTGGCGGCATTGCGGACATGGTCGACGGAAGCCTGATGCGCAGCCAGCGGGTCGCCGCTCTTGATGGCTTCGACGATGCGTTCCATTTCCTGATTGCTGGCACCGCGACGGTTGACCTGAGACACCGACGTGGCACGCAGGTAGCTGATGCGAGCCTGCAGCTGACGCAGCTGGGTGGCGGCGACGTGGTTGCCGGACCCTTCCAGCAGCACGTCATAGAAGCTTTGCACTGAATCGATGACCTGTTGCAGTTCGCCTTCGTTGAGCGCCTTGCGGTTTTCTTCCAGGGCCTTTTCCAGCGCGCGAATGTCCTTGGCCTTGGCCCGCAGGGTGAAGAGTTGCACGATCAGCCCTTCCAGTACGCAGCGCAGCTCATAGATATCGCAGGCATCTTCCAGCGTGATGATGGCGACTCGCGGGCCCTTGGCATCGGCGAACTCCACCAGGCCTTCGGATTCCAGGTGGCGCAAGGCTTCGCGTACCGATGTCCGGCTGACACCGAGGCGATCGCACAAGTCCCGCTCGACCAGACGATCTCCCGGCAGCAGCTGGAAGTTCATGATCGCGCTGCGCAGCTTGTCCAGCACGATCTCCCGCAGGGTGACGGGATTGCGATTGACCTTGAAGTTGTCGTCGAGTGGCAGGCGTTTCATCGGGTGTGCTCAGAGTAGGGCTGTCTATGTGAAAAACACGGCCAGAAAATATGATCGCGTTCAAGGCACCGGCCAGCGGGCTGGCGCATGCCCGGTGCATGCGGCGTCCGGGACGGCGCGAGTTTATCACGCCGTTGCTCTGAGCCAACAAGAACGCCCACAAGTACTCCTCATGCCAGGCTTGGCAGCGCCCCCAGTTTGCCCCGGTGATAAACCATCGGGGTCACAGGTGTTTCAGGGAGGATCAGGTTTTTCACGGCACCCACGATGATGGCGTGATCGCCGCCGTCGTATTCACGCCACAGCTCGCATTCGATGATGGCCGTTGCCTTGTCCAGCAGCGGGTTGCCCAGCTCGCTCAGGTGCCATTCGATGCCCTTGGTCTTTTCCTTGCCCTTGCCTGCGAAGGCATAGGCTTCGGCCTGCTGATCGGCTGAGAGCAGATGGATGGCGAATTTCTTGCTGTCACGCAGCACCGGGTAGGTGTCGCTGGCGTAGTTCGGGCAGAACAGCACCAGTGCCGGGTCGATGGACAAGGCGCTGAAGGCGCTGGCGGTGATACCGACCAGACTGCCTTCGGCATCCAGTGTGGTAACGATCGTGACGCCTGAAGGAAAGGACGCCATGACTTCTTTATAAATGCCGGGTTCGATCATTACAGCTGCCTCGTTAGCGCATGACAAAGGGATCAGGCATCGGGGCCTGCGAAAGATTGATCCATACCGTTTTCAGTTCGGTATAGGCGAGCACCGAGTCGATGCCGCTTTCACGGCCGTAGCCGCTGTTCTTGAAGCCGCCGATAGGGGCCATGGCCGATACGGCGCGGTAAGTGTTGACCCAGATGATCCCGGAGCGAATGTCGCGGGCCAGACGGTGGGCCCGGCCCAGGTCGCGGGTCCAGATCCCGGCGGCCAGACCGAACTGGGAGTCGTTGGCGATCGCCAGGGCTTCGGCTTCATCCTTGAACCGGATCACCGAGGCGACAGGCCCGAAGACTTCTTCCTGCATGATCTTCATGGAGTTGCGGTCGCACTCGAACAGGGTCGGCTCGTAGAACCAGCCTTCGCCAGCCGTTTCCGGGCGCTTGCCACCCAGCCGCAGGCGAGCGCCTTCAGCCAGGGCGTCGGCCACCAGCCCTTCGACCACGGCCAGTTGCTGGGCAGTGGCCATGGGGCCCATTTCGGTGGTTTCGTCCTGCGGGTTGCCAATGCGGATGCGGCTGGCGCGTTCGGCCAGACGCTCGACGAACTCATCGTAGATCTCGTCCTGAACCAGCAGGCGCGAGCCGGACACACAGCTTTGTCCCGATGCGGCATAGATGCCTGCGACCGCGCCATTGATGGCACTGTCCAGATCGGCATCGGCAAAGATGATATTGGGGGATTTGCCACCCAGTTCCAGCGACAGCCTGGCGAAGTTCTCGGCACTGCTGCGCACCACATGCCGTGCCGTCGCGGCACCGCCGGTGAAGGCGATCTTGCGCACCAGCGGATGACGGGTCAGGGCCGCGCCGGTGCTGGGGCCATAACCGGTCACGACGTTGACCACGCCCGGTGGTATCCCGGCTTCCAGCGCCAGGCGCGCCAGTTCCAGAATCGTGGCCGAAGCATGTTCGGAAGGCTTGAGCACGATGGTGTTGCCGGCAGCGAGTGCCGGAGCCAGCTTGATGGCCGTCAGGTACAGCGGGCTGTTCCAGGGAATGATGCCGGCGACCACGCCCATCGGCTCGTGGACCGTATAGGCAAACAGGTCGGGCTTGTCGAGGGGCAGGGTGCCGCCTTCGAGTTTGTCTGCCAGACCGGCGGTGTAATGGAAGAATTCCGGCAGGTAGCTCACCTGGCCGCGGGTTTCCCGGATCAGCTTGCCATTGTCCCGGCTTTCCAGTTGCGCGAGTTGTTCCTTGTGCTCGGCGATCAGATCACCCAGCCTGCGCAACAGCTTGCCTCGCGCCGTGGCTGTCAGTCCGCGCCAGGCCGGGTTCTCGAAAGCCTTTTGCGCCGCCTGTACGGCGCGTTCCACATCGGCTTCATCGGCATCGGGCAATTGTGCCCAGGGCTCGGCCAGCGCAGGGTTGAGGCTGTCGAAGGTCTTGCCGGAAAGCGCATCGACCCATTGGCCGTCGATGCACATCTGAAAGCGAGTGAGCGTCATGCAACGATCCCCTTTACCGGGTTGTGTAGAGCCGCCGACTTGTCGAGGAAGTCCAGCAACACCTGATTGACCAGACGCGGCGATTCCACCGGCATCATGTGCCGCTGCTCGGGCAGTATCGCGACCTCGGCGCCCTGAATGCGCATCGCCAGCTGGCGGGCCATGTCCGGTGTCGAGCCGGGGTCCAGCTCGCCGGTGGCAATCAGGGTCGGTGCGCGAATATCGCCCAAATCGTCGGCGCGGTACATATCCTGTGTTGCAAACAGCTTGTAGGTGGTCAGGTAGCCTTGCGGATCGTTGCTGGCCAGATTCTGGCGGATGGCTGCGATCTGCGCCGGGTTGGCCGCCTGATATTCACGGCTGAACCAGCGCGACAGGGCTTCTGCCGCATTGGCGTCCGGCCCGTGTTCGGCGGCCTGGGTGGTGCGTGCGATCACGCCGGCCCGCTGTTCTTCCGTACGGTTGAACACACTGTTGAGGATCACCATCCCCGAGAGGTGCTGGGGGAAATGCAGGGCGAAGGCCCGCGCCACCAGTCCGCCCATCGAGAAACCGATGATCGTGGCCTGGGGCAGCCCCAGATGTTCAAGCAGTTCACGCAATTGCTCTGCATAGCCAGGCAGGCCGGTATCCGGGTCCGGGCGCGGGCTCGCACCATGGCCCAGCATGTCGTAGGCAATGACTCGGTAATGCGGGGACAGGCCGACGATCTGCCCGCCCCACATTTCTTTATTCAGACCCACCCCGTGAATCAACACCACAGGGTGGCCTTGACCGGTCGCCAGATAACTGGTCCCGGCCGGGGTGCGTTCAGCGGTGAGCTGAATCATGGATCGCTCCTGCTCAGGCATTTATAGGGGAAGTCGATTACTGAGCCTTTTCGGCTGCCAGCTCTTCAAGGTCGATATAACGGTTGCCGATGCGTGGGTGCAGGCGGCCGCCGTTGGCTGCGCCCAGCACGACAATGATTTCGTCGGCGCGAGGCGAGTCTTCGATCTGCATTTCCAGGGTGATGTAGTGCGAGCGCAGGCCTTCGTCGTCCTTGTGCATCATCGGAATCTGGATGGAAGTGCCCGGGCCACCGCGCTTGTTGGTGAAGCTCAGGTAGCTCTTGGCCTTGACCGCTTCGCGGTAGTGGTTGCCGAAGCGCAGAGTGTGAATCACGGCCGAAGCGTGTTCGATCTCGCCTTCGGCACCGACCACGGCAGCCTTGCCATAGGCTTCGATCTTGTCGGCGCCACCGATGGCGGCGGTCAGACGCTCGACCATCAGAGCACCCAGATCGGAGCAGTTGGCACGGATTTCCGGCTTGAGATCTTCGACAAAACCGCGACCCAGCCACGGGTTCTTCATCACCACCGCCAGGCCGACCATGGTCACGGGTTTGTCGGTGGCCTTGCCGCCTTCGATCAAGGTTTCTTCGGTGTAGGTCACGATCTTGCGAATTTCAAAACTCATGTAGGACTCCCGGATCGAATGATGTTGTATTTCGTATGATGGTATACCATAAGATTGCTTGTGCAAGTGCTTTATTCAAGCGCGAAGCAAAAACCGGAAGTCGCAGGCAATACGCAGCAAATCCGGGCCGTGGCCGCTGACCATTCGTCAGAGGGTTGCTCCTGTTCCTTGAACGTTGGTCCTGGAAGGCGGGCCAGATATTTCATGGGCCCACAAGGGTTCATCTCCTTCAGCCCTCAACAGGAGAAAGAAATGACTGACTATCCAAGACCTCCTTTTCCTCAACAGGCACAGCCGGTTCCCGGCTCGCAGGCGAAGATGGAGCCTTATCCCGATTGCGGCGAGCAGAGTTATCAAGGCTCGGGCCGACTGGACAGCCGGATTGCCTTGATCACTGGAGCTGACAGTGGCATTGGCCGCGCGGTGGCCATTGCCTTTGCGCGAGAAGGGGCCGATGTCGCGCTGTCCTACCTCGATGAGCATGAAGATGCGCAGGAGACCGCACGCTGGGTGGAGCAGGCTGGCAGGCAATGCCTCCTGCTACCCGGCGATCTGGCGCAGAAAGATCACTGCCGCCATATCGTGGAAGCAACCGCGGAGCGATTCGGCCGCATCGATGTATTGGTCAATAACGCCGCCTTCCAGATGACCCACGAAACCTTCGAGGAGATCACCGATGAGGAGTGGGTGAAGACATTCGATACCAATATCACGGCGATATTTCGCATCTGCCAGGCCGCCCTCAAACACATGGGCGAAGGCAGCTCGATCATCAATACCAGTTCGGTGAACGCCGATATGCCCAAGCCGACCCTGTTGGCCTATGCCTGCACCAAGGGTGCGATTGCCAACTTCACCGGCGGCCTTGCGCAGATGCTGGGTGAGCGGGGTATTCGGGTAAACAGTGTGGCGCCGGGCCCGATCTGGACGCCGCTGATCGTCTCGACCATGCCGGAAGACGAGGTCCGCCACTTCGGCAGCCAGACCCCGCTGGGGCGCCCGGGCCAGCCGGCGGAAGTGGCACCGATCTATGTGCTGCTGGCTTCCGATCAGGCCAGTTACACCTCGGGAGCGTTGTACAGCGTTACCGGGGGCAGGCCTATTCTGTAGCGAACATTCCGGTCGCGATGCAATCCCATGCAGCAACGGCCTCCAGATGAGGTGTGGCAGGTCGTTGCAGACGTTGCATTCCATCCATTTCTGACTGCGCCTTGACTCATGCGGGGATATCCCCGTAAGTTGGGCGACTCAGTCATTCAACTGCCTCAGGAGAATTGCCATGTATCCCGACGTTCAGCTCTATATCGATGGCCAATGGCGTGCGAGCCGTGATGGCCGCACCTTGCCGGTCATCGATCCAGCCACCGGCCAGTCGCTGGGAACCGTGGCACATGCCGGCATTCCCGATCTGGATGAAGCCCTGGCGGCGGCTGAGCGCGGCTTTGCAACCTGGCGTGCCACGTCGGCCTATGATCGCTACAAGATCATGCAAAAGGCTGCGCAACTGCTGCGCGAGCGGGTCGACACCATTGCCCGCATCATGACCCAGGAGCAGGGCAAGCCGCTGGCCGAGGCGCGCATGGAGACGCAATCGGCTGCCGATATCATCGACTGGCTGGCCGAGGAAGGGCGTCGCAGTTATGGTCGCCTCGTCCCGTCGCGCAACCCCACGATCGAGCAGAAGGTGATCAAGGAGCCGGTCGGCCCGGTGGCTGCGTTCACGCCCTGGAACTTCCCGATCAACCAGGTGGTGCGCAAGCTTTCGTCAGCCCTGGCCGCTGGCTGTTCGATCATCATCAAGGCACCGGAAGAAACACCGGCATCGCCTGCCGAACTGATTCGTGCGTTCGCCGATGCGGGCGTGCCGGCTGGCGTGATCGGGCTGGTGTATGGCGTTCCCTCCGAGATTTCCAATTACCTGATCCCGCATCCGGTGATCCGCAAGGTGACCTTTACCGGTTCCACGCCCGTGGGCAAGCATCTGGCGGCCCTGGCTGGCCAGCACATGAAACGCGCGACCATGGAACTGGGCGGCCACGCACCGGCACTGGTCTTCGATGATGCCGATCTGGATCTGGCGGCACGGGTGCTGGCGACCGCGAAATTCCGTAATGCCGGTCAGGTCTGTGTTTCGCCGACGCGGATTCTGGTCCAGCGCAAGGTGTTCGAGGCATTCACCGAGAAGTTCGTCGGCCTGACTCGCGAGGTCAAGGTCGGCAATGGCCTGGAGGCGGGTACGACCATGGGACCGGTGGCCAATGATCGCCGCATTCCTGCGCTGGTGGATCTGGTCGAGGATGCGGTCGGTGCCGGTGCAACGCTGGAGACTGGCGGCAAGGCCATTGACGGGCCGGGCTACTTCTTCGAGCCCACCGTATTGAGCGGCCTGACCCGTGACATGCGGATCATGAACGAAGAGCCGTTCGGGCCGGTTGCCTTGCTGGTGCCTTTCGACACGCTGGAGGAGGTGATCGCTGAATCCAACCGTGTGCCGTTCGGCCTGGCATCCTATGCCTTCACCACCTCGATGAAGACCGCCCAGGCGCTGAGCAATGGCATCGAAGCGGGCATGCTGTCGATCAATCATCAGGGGATCGGCCTGCCAGAGATTCCGTTTGGCGGCATCAAGGACTCGGGCTATGGCTCTGAGGGCGGCACCGAAGCGATCGAGGCCTACCTCAATACCAAGCTGGTGACGCAGTTCAACTAAGCGCTGCTTTCGCGGATGAATCCTCTCCAGTAGGAGCGGATTCATCCGCGAAGGGACGGTACATCCGACAGAGAGATGTTGGATGAAAGAATGTCTTCCCGGATGAATCCGGTCCTACAGGTCATGTAGGCGAGGATAAGGTTTATTCCTTGGCCTGCTGAATCCCGTTCTGCTTCATCATCAGATTCTTCTCTTTCTTGTACTGGAGGGCGACTTCCGGCGCCGGGCCGCTCTGGCCGGTTTCCAGCCAGCGGCGCAGGCGGCTGGCATCGGCGAAGTGGGTGTATTTGCCGAATGCATCGAGGATGACGACGGAAACCGGGCGGTTAGCCATGCTGGTCAGCAATACGAGGCAGTGGCCTGCCTGATTGGTGAAGCCGGTCTTGGTCAGCTTGATGTCCCAGTTGTCCTTGCGAACAAGGTGATCCGTGTTGCTGAAGCCCAGGCTGTAGGTGGGCTTGCGGAACGTCACGGTCTTTTCCGGGGTCGTGCTCAACTCGCTGAGCATCGGGTATTTGCGGGCGGCCATGACCAGTTTGGTGAGGTCACGCGCCGTGGAGACGTTATACACCGACAGACCGGTCGGTTCGACGTAGGCCGTATGCTTCATGCCCAGCGCCTTGGCCTTGGCGTTCATGGCCAGGATGAAGGCCGGGTAGCCGCCCGGATAGCTGTGGGCCAGACTCGCGGCGGCACGGTTTTCCGACGACATCAGGGTGATCAGCAGCATGTCCTTGCGGTTCAGCTGGCTGCCGAGCTTGACGCGGGAGAACACGCCTTTCATTTCCGGCGTCTGGGAAATATCCACCGGAATGACTTCATCCATCGGCTGCCTGGCATCCAGCACGACCATGGCGGTCATGAGTTTGGTGACCGAAGCAATCGGGACAATAACGTCCGGATTGTGGGAATAGAGAACCTTGTCGGTTTGCAGGTCGATGACCAGGGTGCTGCCGGAAGCCAGATGAAGTTGTGAAGGATCCCGTGTCAGGGCCGCGGCTTCGTTTGCAAGGGCATGAGTGGAAACTACAGGGCCTGTAAGTGCAAATAAAAGACCCAGAAGTGGCAGACGAATTTTCAAGAGCAGCGCTCACTCGATAAGATGTGCAGGACAGCACGTGGATATAGGAAAACACCGCATTTTAGGAGCGGGATCTGCGTAAAGTCGATGGGGTGGGGAGGGCGTTTCGTCAATAAAGACAGGAATTACGGTTTTATTAAGTCGTTGTTAAGCCTCAAGTCGATGCAATTAATGCCGAGCTTTCAATATTCGTGGTATCAGACGCTCGTACCTATTAGCATCCCATGCCATCAAAGGTCATCGATTTAAGGAGTCGCGCAATGCCCAAGGGGTTTATCAGCAAGGATTACGTTGTTCTGGTGATCGCTGCGTCTTTGGTTGCTGTCGTGTTGTTGGGTATCGGGTTCTTTTCAAGGTCAGCCGACTGGGTCGGCTGGGTCCAGGCCACCGGATTGATCGTCGGTATGATGGTTGCAGTCGGCGTACCGGGCATTCAGCGCAGGCAGGAAGCCGAAGCGGCTCATAAACAGTTGCGTGAGCGTGAAACCGGTTATGCACGTCGTATTCAATACCTGTGTGGCGAGCTGAACGAGCTGCATGCCCGAACCAGTCTGAATCTCACCCACTTGCGGGCCAGTGATCGTCACCGCCTGAAGTACACCTTGCAGGATTACCTGCATCGCTTGTTCGAGTCTCACAAGCAGGACCTGAATGACGACCGTATCGTGCTGGCCTACGAGTTACGCCAGGTTGCCAATGACCTGATCGACGAACTGGACAGCGGTCGAACCGACCGTGTCGTGTTCACCGCCCTGGAAAAACGCCTGCAAAAGCTGGCTCATCGCTGCCAGGTCAATGCCGCCATGGCCGAGCGCGTATAACGTTTCGATGCCTCATAAAAAAGCCCACATCGGGGAATGTGGGCAAGGGGATGTGCGGAGCAACGCACGAAGTCTGGACTGGCGAGCCCTATCAACCGTTGAGTATCTGGTTTGCCAGGGCTTGCGCGGCAGGCAATGAGGCAAAAGGGCCGCTGACGGGTTCGCCGTTGTGCATCAGATACCAGCAGGCCAACAGGCCACGCTCTCTGAGGTTGGCCGGGACGGCGCTGCCGACTACGGACATGATCTGAACCTTGTTCATGGCGGTCTCCATCAATCGATGGCGCCACTTTACGCAGCCAGCACCTCCGACAAAAATCATCGCTCTTGATAGTCGTCATTGATAAAAGACGACAAGTGCCGTCCGGTACGCCCTCTGACTTCAGAAATGGCTGATGGCTTCGCAGATGAACTCCAGGGTGCGTTCGTCCGTGAAGCGAGAACCTGAGATTTTCTTGTCCGCGTGAGTGATCACGATCTGGGGGTAATCCAGCCGCTGTGCCTGTATTCCGTCGAGTGCGGCCTGGATCTGGGCATGGCTGCGGATACCTCCCGTTGATGCCGGAGATGAACTCAGCACCAACACTTTCTTGCCCGCCAGCGGTGCTTGTCTGTAAGGACGCGACAGCCAGTCGAGAACGTTCTTGAGCACACCTGAAGTCCCGTGACTGTATTCCGGAGACGCCAGAAGCACGCCGTCCGAGCTGGAGACTGCCTGGCGTAATCGCGCCACTGCGGCAGGAAGGCAGCTCTCCAGATCTTCGTTGAACAGTGGAATGTCAGCGATATCCCAGACGATCACCTCAAACCCTTCTGGTGCCCGTTCGGCCACAGTGCTGAGGATAGCGGTATTCACCGATGCGTTCCGAAGGCTTCCAGAGATGGCTATCAAACGTTTCACAGCTATTGAACCTCGTGTTGTTCCAGGCAGGGTTGTGTTTTGCAAGCTGCGTGCTTTATAAAACCTCAACCATGCTTGAGGTCAAGAACGTGAGCGGAAAATTAAACTCGGCTCAATCGATGAGTGTCGGAGAGGTCGCTTCAAGAAGTGGGCTTCCGGTGTCCACGCTTCACTTTTACGAAACCAAGGGCCTGTTGAAACCTCAGCGGACGGCGGGGAATCAGCGCGTTTATGGCCGTGGCGTGCTTCGGCGTATTGCGATCATCAAAATCGCGCAATCCAGTGGTATCCCGCTGGCGGAGATTCGCGAGGCGCTTGCGCCGATTCCAGACGATCGACAGCCTTCAGCTCAGGAGTGGGCAGAGGTTTCCCGGAAGTGGGCCGACTCATTGCGTGAGCGCATCGAGCGCCTGACTCATCTCCAGCGGAATCTGGAAAGCTGCATTGGGTGTGGGTGCCTGACGCTGGGAGGATGCCCGTTGCGCAATCCGGAAGACATGCTGTCGCAGGGAGCCAGTGGGGCTGTGCTTTTCGAGCGGGAACTGAGCGGACAGTCGCAGTAGCCTTGTGCAAGGCCATAAAAAATCCGGTGCCCTGATTAAGGCACCGGATTTTCTGGGTATATCTCATCTGGACGCAATGCTGAATGAACAGCATTGCCGATTCATGAGTTACCAGTGACCGCGTGGCGGGCCGTAATAGGCTGGTGGTGGCCCATAACGACGGTAGTAACCGGGCGGTGGCGGTGCAGGATAGCGCTCCACGACTTCATAGACCGGTGCTGGCTGGTAATAGACCACTGGCGGAGGAGGCGGTGCGTAATACACGGGCTGCGGTTGCACATAGACCGGCGGGCGTTCTACATACACCGTCCTGTCACGGCTGGACGAAACAGCCGCTCCAACCACGGCAGCACCAACGATTGCACCCAGTACGGCGGGCCCACCCCAGCCACGATGATCAGCGTTGGCTTGGCCTGCCAGTGCCAGGGCACCTATAAACAAGGCAATCTTGGGGATATGACGAATCATGACTGTTCCTCGGCTCTCAACCCGTTGTCGCGGGCCTGCATTACTCTCAAGCACTGCCACGGGATAACTCTAAGACATCGTAATCGGAGAAAACTGCGAAGCCGTTAGGTAAATTTTGTGTAAGGCGGTCGAGGACGTTCTGTGCTGCCTGTTCATCGTCGATCCGGCTGCCGATTCTACGCCTGCGCCAGTGATTTAATCCAATACCGTTCGGTAGAAAGCTTCGGTCAGAACTCGCTGTCTTTGATATTCGCTATCGGCTCGAGAATGGCGGGATCAAAGTCGCGAACGGGCTGGTCGGTCATCAGTCGATGGGGCAGATCCGGGTTGGCCAGTGCAGCCTTGCCGATGGCGATGATGTCTGCGCCGTCCAGTAGTGCCTGCTCGGCCTGTCCGGGATTATCCAGTCCGCCATTGGCAATCAGCGGTATGGCGGGGGCGTAGCGTCGGGCCAGTTCAATGAGGCTGGTATTGCCTGGGCTGAAGGCGGGTTGCCAGGCCTTGTGTTCCGTCACATGGATAAAATCGACGCCTGCATCGGCCAGCGCACCGAAGATGATTTCCGCACTGGCGTCGCCCTCGATCCATTTATGTTCGTAATCGTTGACCTTGCCCTGGGAAATTCGCACGCCAACGGGGGCCTGGCCGGCCACCTTTTTTACGGCGGCGATTACTTCAAGTATCAGCCCGACACGCCGCTTCACGTCACCACCCCAACGATCGCTCCGCCGGTTGGTGTAATCGGTAAGAAACTGGTCGAGCAGGTAACCGTTGGCCCCGTGAATCTCGATGCCATCAAAGCCTGCCGTGCCTATGGCCAGTTTCGCGGCATTGGCAAAGCCCTGGATGGCATCCGCAATGTCTTCATCGCTCATGGCTTTGGGTACAGGGTATTGGCCCTGTCCGTAGTAGAACTTCATCTGCTGCCCTTTGGGTTGAACGGCCGATGGGCCGACAGTTCCGGTGACGAAGCGGTTGCCCTGGCTGATTGCACCGGCATGCATGATCTGAGCGAAGGCCGCGCTTTCATGGCGGTGAATCGCCTCAGTGACTGCTGTCCAGGCAAGCGCTTGTTCTTCATCGGTGAGGCCGGGTTGAAAGGCGTAACCCTGGGAAAATCTGCGGTCGGTGTAGATGCCTTCAGTGATCAGCAGGCCAAAGCCGCCTTTGGCGAATCGCTCGTAATAGCGAGCCATTGCCTGCGTGGCGTTTCCGCTCTCCGTTGCACTGACTCGCGTCATCGGCGCGAGGGCGAATCTGTTCCTGAGTTTCAGGTTGCCAATATCAAATGGAGTTAGAATCTGTCGGTCGTTGGTATTCATGTCGAAGCCCTGTTCATTGATACAAGGCCTTGACGATAAGTGCTGTGGTCAGCCCCGGGAAGACGACAATATTGATAAGTCGCCTTAACAGTTATGGATAAAATCGATGCAGATTCCCGAGATAGAAGTCTTTGTGGCCATCGCTGATAGCGGCAGTCTTTCGGGGGCTGCCAGGCGTCTGGGTCTGTCCCCGATGATGGTTTCCCGTCGTCTCGCTGCACTGGAACGCGATCTGAGTGTACGTCTGGTGCATCGCACCACGCGTTCGGCATCGCTCACGGCGGAAGGCGAGGTCTTTCTTCTTCACGCCAATACCATCCTGGAAGCCAGTGAAGCGGCTCGAACAACCTTGAAGACCCGTGTCGGCACTGCCAGCGGGGTGCTGAAAGTGACGGCTCCCAGCGTATTTGGCCAGACGGTCATCATGCCTTTGCTGCCCGCGCTGATGACGCAGAATCCAGCACTGCAGGTTGACCTGACCCTGTCGGACAGCATCGTGGACATCGTGGGGCAGGGGATTGATGTGGCCATCCGCATTGCCACGATACGCGACTCAGGACTGGTGGCCCGCGCCCTGGCTCCGAATCCTCGCGTGGTCTGCGCCAGTCCTGATTACCTGGCACGTCACGGCACACCCACCCGACTCGATGAACTCAGGAACCACCCGCGTATCGCTTTGCACGCGATGCCTTACTGGCCATTTATGCGGGATGGCGAGCCAGTGGCAATCAAGGCCGAGGGTTCGTTTTCGGCAAGCAGCGTCGAAGCCATTCGCACCGCCAGCAAACAGGGCCTGGGGCTGGCCATGCTGACTTATTGGGATATACGGAACGAACTGCAGGAGGGCAGCCTGGTTCTGGTTGAACTGGAGGATGTGAAACCGGAAGAGCTGGCCATTACGGCCATGTTGCCGACCCGGCATCATGTGCCGCATCGGGTGAGGGTTTTTCTGGAGAGTCTGGAGCGGTTTTTGGGGAGATGAGCTGGGGCTGCAGGAAGATCAACGGCCTAGCCGCTATGCAGGCCTCTTCCCGGATAAATCCGGTCCTGGATGCTTCAAGACAGCGCAGTGTCAGTGACACTGCGACATCTTCCGCAAGGCAAGCTACTCCAGCCTCGCCAACCGCTCCTCAAGCGCCGCGATCCGTGCTTCCAGTTCATCCAGCCGCTCGCTCGACGGTGCAGACCGTTCAGGCGGGTTCTGGCGTGCAGCGAGCAGCTCTTGCAGGTCTGCCGGATCTCCCAGTGCGTGCATGTAGCGGTCTTCGCGCTGGCCGGGCTGGCGTGGGAGCAGGGTGGCCAGGCCTCGGGCGATAAGGCGTTCCAGTTGGTGAACGATCTGTTCGCTGTCGTCGAAGTCGTGCATGCGGTTGCTGCGGGTCAGCAGTTCGTTGACGGTCTGTGGGCCGCGAAGCAGTAGCAGACCGGTGAGGATCACCTGAGCCGGTACCAGCTCCAGTTGCTTGTCGACCTTGTGTTCCCAGCGGTCGGCCCGGCTGCCCATGATCAGATGAGTCAGCCCACGGTTCTCCAGGGCGCGCAGGCTTTGGCCGATCTGGCCCTGGGTCAGGTTCATGACCGGATCGCGGCTGGTTTTCTGGTTGCAGGCAAGGACCAGTGCGTTGAGGGTCAGCGGGTAGGTTTCCGGGCTGGTGGCCTGTTTTTCGATCAGGCAGCCGAGAATCCGGACCTCGATGCTGTTGAGTTTCAACGCTTCGCTGTCGTCGGTCGATTCGATTGGAGTGGATTCTATGGTCATTACGCTTTCCCTGAGCAATGGCGGGGTGCCAGCCTATTGGCTGCGATGAATTATTTCCAGTGTGCCGATGATCCATTCCATGGCATCGACAAAAGCCTGGCCATCTTTCGCGAGAAGCATGTCTATAATTCCTGACTTTCACTCTCAGGAATTACCATGTCTATTTCCCTGTACGCTGCTTCCGTTCCGGTTTTCCAGCAAATGCTCACCGCGCTGAATGAGATTCTGGTCAAGGCCGAGGCTCACGCTACCGAGAAGAAAATCCAGCCTGACGCCCTGTTGCAGGCGCGTCTGTTCCCGGACATGCTGCCGTTCACCCGTCAGATCCAGATCGCGGTCGATTTCGCCAAGGGCGCTTCGGCTCGTCTGGCAGGTGTCGAGATTCCCAAGTACGACGATGCCGAAACCACCTTTGCCGAACTGCAAGCCCTGATCGCCAAGGCACTGGCGTTCATCGGCAGCATCACGCCGGAGCAGGTCGATGGCAAGGAAGGCATTGAAGTCGTCCTGCGTCCCGGCACCGAAAAGGAAAAGCGCCTCAACGGTCAGGCTTATCTGCTCAGTTATGCCTTGCCGCAGTTCTTCTTCCATGTCACCACAGCCTATGACCTGCTTCGTCACAATGGCCTGGAAATCGGCAAGCGCGATTACATGGGCAAGTTCTGAACGCCTCGATGATTAATCGGTAAACAACTTGTTTCGGGCACTCTCGGTGATGGCGACAACACCGGGGTGCTTGACCTTGCGCTCGACGGTAATGGCATAGAAGGATTCGGTCACCGATTCGGTCTGGCCGATCACCTGCACGTCGTACTGATTCTGCACTTCTTCGGCGATCACGCTGGGCGCAACGAAGACGCCGCTGCCGGATTTGCCGAAAGCCTTCATCAAGGCACTGTCATCGAATTCGCCGATAATCCGTGGCTGGACTTTCTGATCGGCGAACCAGCGCATCAGCCTGCCGCGAACAACGGTGTCCTGCCCGGGAATCAGGAGCGGTGCGCCCTGCATGCACGCCGGGAACGCCTTTCCGAGTCGTTCGGCCACCTCCTGTGTCGCAAAGAAGCTGACACCGCATTCCCCCAGCTTCTGGCTGTGGCCTTTGATGTCCAGATGCGAGGGCATGGGACTGTCTGAAATCACCATGTCCAGGCGCTGGATCGCCAGGTCCGCGAGCAAGCGCTCGAGCTTGTCTTCGCGACAGGTGATGCGCATTGACTCGTTAAGCTCCAGGGTGGGGGCAATCAGGCGATAGACAATGGATTTCGGGACAACGTCGGCCACGCCGATGCGGAACAGAATCTGCTGCTCGTCAGGTTGTGAACGCAGCATGGTTTCCAGTTCATTGCCCAGCTGGAACATCTGTTCGGCATAGGGCAGGGCCAGGCGACCGGCTTCGGTCAGTTCCAGTTGTCGACCGGCACGCTGGAAAAGGTCGACGCCCAGGGTCTGCTCGAGCAGGCTGATCTGGCCGCTGATGGTCTGTGGCGTGAGGTTCAGTTGTTCGCAGGCGCGTACGATGCTGCCGGTTCTGGCGACGACCCAGAAATAGTGAAGTTGACGATAGTTGAGCATAAAGATTGTCGATTCGGTAAAACCGAAGTATACACCTTGAAAAATCGAATTTTCCTGATGTTTCCATGTCCCTAGAATGCTTCGTCAACGCCGGACCATAAA
This sequence comes from Pseudomonas sp. NPDC089734, assembly GCF_044748865.1. NCBI lineage: Bacteria > Pseudomonadati > Pseudomonadota > Gammaproteobacteria > Pseudomonadales > Pseudomonadaceae > Pseudomonas > Pseudomonas sp. NPDC089734. The sequence continues at coordinate 259,279 of NZ_JBIVGV010000005.1, forward strand.
GAGATGTCCGGCCTTGCTTATCGAGGGAAACATGATCAAACCCATTTATGTGGTATTGCTGGCAGGTTCGCTGGTGGTGATGGCAGGCTGTGATCAGGTGGAGTCGTCGACCAAACAGCTGCTGGATACGGCGGCCAACTCGGCCAAACAGGCTATCGACGATACACATGAAGCGGCAACCAAGGCACTGGAAGATACCCGCAAGGATCTTTCGGTACTTGAACCGAAGCAACCCGAATCTCGTGAAGAGAAGTCTGGTCAGGAAATCTGACGCTTAACATTGACTCAAGCAGGGCATGATCTATGGAATACATTTTGGAACTCGCAACAAGCCCCGCCGCCTGGGTTGCATTGGCCACGCTGGTGGTGATGGAAGTCGTGCTGGGTATCGACAACCTGATCTTCATTTCGATCCTGACCAACAAGCTGCCGGAGCATCAGCGTCCCAAGGCTCGTCGTCTGGGTATCGGCATGGCGTTGATCATGCGTCTGGGCCTGCTCAGCACCGTGGCGTATATCGTGCAACTGACCGAGCCTGTGCTTGAGCTGTTTGGCCAGATGTTCTCCTGGAAGGACATGATCCTGATCGCCGGTGGCCTGTTCCTGGTCTGGAAGGCGACCACGGAAATCCATCACAGCATGGACGTCAAGACCGAGGAAGAGAAAACCCTGGGTTCCACGGTGGCCCTGAGCATGGGCGCGGCAATCTTCCAGATCCTGATGCTGGACCTGGTGTTCTCCATCGACAGCATCATTACGGCTGTGGGCATGACCGAACACTTGCCGATCATGATCATCGCGGTGGTCTCTGCCGTGGTCGTGATGATGGTGGCTGCCAACCCGTTGGCGAAGTTCATCAACGACAACCCGACAGTGGTCATGCTGGCGCTGGGCTTCCTGATCATGATCGGTATGACACTGATCGCAGAAGGTTTCGGGGCTCATGTGCCTAAGGGCTACATCTATGCGGCGATGACCTTCTCTGCAGTGATTGAAGCGCTGAATATGCTGGCCCGCCGAGCCAAGCGCAAAAAGGCTGCTGCACAGGCTGCCAATGCCTGATGGTCTGAATCGCCTGCTGTAAAAAAATGGTCGGCCCTGAAAGGGGCCGACCATTTTGCATTTCAGGATCGCTCGTCAATGAGCGGTTACAGGCTGACCTTTACGAGGTGCATGGACTTCCAGTCTGGCTACCGGCGTCGTACGAGGTTGATGGCGGCGAGAAATTCGTAGCACTCCCCAAAGCATGGCACCTGCAACGGCAAGCCATGCCACGATCAGCATCACGATGGTCATTTCCAGGCTCATAAGCGCCTCCGCATGTGTTGCATTCTGTTCCTGTCTCAATAAGTGACAGTCTAGTACCGCGCATGTTTCGTTTGATTGACGGCTATGACCGATTTGATCTATCCGGGCACCTGGACTGTGTCAGAAGGCTATACCCCTGCCTTGTGTGGCTCTATGATCGGTATCCGAGTCGGGTCGTGTGGTGCCTGACATCCGTTGAAGTGAGTGAAAATGCTGCCGGTATCCTTTTTATTCAACGTCGCCCGTCCATTGTGGGCTGTTCTTCTGATCGTGGGCTTGAGCGCCTGTGCCTCGATGGTGACACCGCAGATCCAGCGGTTGCCGGATCGGGTCGAACTCAACGCCGTGCCATTCTTCCGCGGCAATGCCTATCAGAGCGCTCCGGGAACGCTGGCGGGCATGTTGTCCAGCCATCAGGTCGCGATCACGCCGGGGTTGCTGGACAAGCCGCTGCAATTGCCGGGAGGCGAAGACAGGCTTGAGCGCAGCATGCCGAGCGTGGCACGGGAATATGGCTTCATGGTGTATCCGCTCGATGGCACGCTGGATGCGCTGCTGACGCAGGTGGCGGCGGGTTATCCGGTAATGTTGCGACTCTCCGAAGGTTCGGCCTGGTGGAAGGGGCCTCGCTATGGCGTGCTGGTCGGTTACAACCGCACTAAACAGACGGTCGTGTTGCAGATGGGCATGAGTCGACGCCAGATGATGAGCTTTGGCAGCTTTGCCTCGGCGTGGAAGGACGCGGGTAGCTGGGCGGTTCTGGTTCAGGGGCCACGGCAGTTGCCTGCGAATGTCGATCAGCAGCGCTGGCTGAAGGCTGCCGACGAATTGTCCCGGGCGGGGCAGGAGCAAGCGTCGGGTGAGGCAGTCAAGACGCTGTCGCGCCAGGGTGTTAAATAAAAACAGCACCCTGGGGCGATTCAGCTGAAAGTCCGGGTTCAGAAACCCAGTCTGTCGCGCAGGCTGTAATACCAGGCACCCAGCGCTGTCAGCGGTGTCCGCAGCAGTTGTCCGCCGGGGAACGGGTAGTGGGGCAGGCCGGCGAACGCATCGAAGCGTTCGGCCTGACCGCGCAAGGCTTCGGCCAGCACTTTGCCCGCCAGGTGGGTGTAGGTGACACCATGCCCACTGCACCCTTGTGAGTAGTAGATGTTGTCGCCAAGCCGCCCGACCTGAGGAAGGCGTGACAAGGTCAGCAGGAAGTTGCCGGTCCAGGCGTAATCGATTTTCACCTGCTTGAGCTGCGGGAAGGCCTTGAGCATCTTGGGGCGAATGATGGCCTCGATATTGGCCGGGTCCCGAGCGCCATACACCACGCCACCCCCGAAGATCAGGCGCTTGTCGGAGCTCAGGCGGTAGTAGTCCAGCAGGTAATTGCAGTCCTCGACACAGTAGTCCTGAGGCAGCAAGGTGTTCGCCAGTTCTTCGCCCAGCGGTTCAGTGGTGATGACCTGGGTGCCGCACGGCATCGACTTGGCCGCCAGTTCCGGTACCAGATTGCCCAGATAGGCATTGCCGGCCACGATGATGAATCTGGCGCGTACTTTTCCCTGTTCGGTGTACACGACCGGATTGGCCCCGCGTTCGATGCGGATGGCGGCTGACTGCTCGTGGATCACTCCGCCGAGGGATTCCACGGCAGCCGCTTCACCCAGAGCCAGGTTGAGCGGATGAATATGCCCGCCGGACATGTCCAGCATGCCGCCGATGTACTGCTCGCAGGCCACGGTTTCGCGGATGCGGTTTTTATCCATCAGTTCAAGCTGAGTGTGGCCGTAACGCTCCCACAGGCGCTTCTGAGCCTCCAGATGGGCCATCTGTTTATGGGTCAGTGCGGCGAACACGCCACCGTCCTTCAGGTCGCACTGAATCCCGTAGCGGGAAACACGGTCACGAATGATCGCCGCGCCCTCGAACGCCATCTGGCCCAGCAGTTGCGCCTCCCTGGGGCCGGTGCTGCGCTCGATGACGTCAATGTCGCGACTGTAGCTGTTCACGATCTGCCCGCCGTTGCGGCCCGAGGCACCAAAACCGACTTTCGCTGCTTCAAGCACGGTGACTTTGAAACCATGCTCAAGCAGGAAGAGGGCGCTGGACAGTCCGGTATAGCCTGCACCGATAATGCATATGTCCGTCTCGACTTCACCCTGCAAGGCGGGGCGCTCGGGAGCCGGATGGGCCGAGGCGGCGTAGTAGGACTGCGGATAGAACGTGTTCGCCATCCTGAATCTCCGTTTAAAATTCTTGACGATTGACAGGATCCTACCCGAGATAAAAAACCTCTGCCAGCTGCAGGGCAAAACAAATTTGGCCAGGGGCTGCGTAAAAGCGTTGCGAATTCAGAGGCTTAGCTGAAAAAAGAAGTTGACATGCCTGCCAATGTCCGTAGAATGCGCTCCCACAGCAGGCACGTAGCTCAGTTGGTTAGAGCACCACCTTGACATGGTGGGGGTCGTTGGTTCGAGTCCAATCGCGCCTACCAGATAAAATCCGCTCTGCTGGGCGGTGCAAAAGGGCGATCCGAAAGGGTCGCCCTTTTTCGTTTGGCGATCTCCTGACGTCAAACGGCGTGGAGGGGATCTTTCGATCAGCCTGTCCTGTCATAGGCGTGTCACAAGGTGAAGGGTGGTTTCGGCCTGGATGTTGTAATCGGCCAGTGTCCTTTGATTATCCAGCACCTTGTTGGCAAAGATCAGCCTCTGAGTGGCGGCGGGTATTGCATATTGATCTTCAATCCTCCATGTCACGTTTTCGATCGTGTCCGAAGGCTCGACATCCAGCAGTTCCCAGCGCTCTCCGGTAATTTTCTGTATATAGATCTTCATGTCGTCACCTGGATCTGAATGGCAGGGTGGCGCGTGTTGGTGTGTGCTTGAATCGTGTCCGGGCAGGTGTACTCCATTCGCTCGCGCGCCTGAAATCATCATAAGTTCGGGAGCACATGCCTGACACTGGCAGAAATGACAGTATTGAACGCTTTCAATGACAGGCTTGCCTGACGGCGACAGCGCCATCGTAGTGGATAAGGCAGCTTTCAAGTGTTTGAACTGACCAGTTACCTGGGGTTGTTCCTGGCGGCATTGGGGGCCGCCACGTTATTACCGATGCAGTCAGAGGCCGTGCTGGTCGGGATGCTGCTCTCCAGCCGCTATGCGGTTCCTGTGTTATTGGCGGTGGCCACTTTCGGAAATGTGCTGGGGTCTGCGATGAACTGGCTATTGGGCCGTTCCATTGAGCGCTTTCGCCACAAGCGCTGGTTTCCGGTGAGTGAAAACCGGCTCCAGAAAGCCCGACAGTCTTATCTGCGCTACGGGTACTGGTCTCTGCTGCTGAGTTGGGTGCCGATCGTGGGGGATCCGCTGACGGTGATCGCGGGGATCATGCGTGAACCTTTCTGGCGTTTCCTGTTGATCGTCACCCTGGCCAAGGGCGGGCGCTACCTCGTGCTGGCCTGGATTACCTTGAAGTGGGGATGAAGATGAAGCCAGTCCTGATCGGGCATTCCGGGAAAGCAGGCTGTGTCCGGCATAAAAATTCGCATATTCAGTGGGTTAGTGCGAAAAGCCGTTGACACGCCTGGCAATATCCGTAGAATGCGCTCCCACAGCAGGCACGTAGCTCAGTTGGTTAGAGCACCACCTTGACATGGTGGGGGTCGTTGGTTCGAGTCCAATCGCGCCTACCAAACAAAATCCGCTCTGCTGGGCGGTGCAAAAGGGCGATCCGAAAGGGTCGCCCTTTTTCGTTATCGGCACTGAACGGCAAGGCCTATTTCTGCCGGGCGAACGACTTGACGATGGATTTGGTCGCTGTGCTTGCCTTGATATCGCTGATGTTGCCGGAGGCGAGCCATTTGCAGGCCGCAATCTCGTTCTGCGGAGAGGGTTCGCTGGAGGACGGGATCGTTGCCATGAAGATATGGTGAATGACCCTGTCGTTTTCATATTCATCGATATAAAGCAGATCCAGATTCTCCAGACCTGTTTCTTCGCTCAGTTCGCGTGCAGCCGCCTGGACAGGCGTTTCCCCCGCTTCGATCCTGCCGCCTGGCAGCACCCACTTCGATTTTGGCTTGCGCACGTAGAGCACTTGATCGTCACGCTTGCAGATGATGGTAGCCCGCTCTTTCATTGCCTTACCTGTCAACGTCCAGTCATCCTTGATATCTGCTTATACATCATGAAACTTGAGGCCTGTGAAGTGAGTATTGGAGCTGTTAGTTAAAAATTAATAAAAGCGTCATGTTCTTGCCGTGCACAATAAGTGCCAGCATTGTTGCAAGTGTGAGGGGGGATTCATGAAAGAGCCCGGCATGACGCCAGGCTCTTTTCAGGTATCGGGTGATTTCACAGAAGGTGTGACTCGGGAATATCCCGGGTCATTGTCTGGTAGGTGCCTTCGTCGGTGGCGGCGAGCAGGCTTCTGCCATCTTTCAAGGTTGCCAGGAAGGTGATTTCTTTCTCGTCACTGGCCAACAGCATTCCAGCGGCAGCGCCTACAGGCCCCAGCATCAATGCGCCTGCGAGGCCCAGCCCGATCGCACCGTCCATTTTCTTGTTAGAGGCTTCGCTGGCAATTTCCACGGACTGGATTTCGGAGTGTTTGAAACTGATCCCGGGCCATGGAAAAAGAGGGGTTACAAGTGTAATGGTGCCAGCACGATATTCCCCATTACCTTGAAGAAAATCACCCGCTAAAACATTGATCTTAGCCATGTGTATTTCTCCATTGTTTCAAGCCAAGCGCTTATTGCACGCCCTGTAAAAGAGCATGTCAACGGCCGGAAGTTGAACGCAAGAGGCTTTATGACGAATGGTTTGGCGATGTTTTCGGTATTTTCCTGAACGATATACCAATGATCGGATTGTTTGAACGAATGCCCGAAACTGGAACATGTGTCATCAAGTGGTCACCTTGTTCAAGGTGTGAGCGGCCGACCTGTCAATGAACAGTCGGCCTGTTCACGAAGGCTCAGGCTGCCGAGGTTTCTTGCTTCAGAGTGGCCATATCGATCACGAAGCGATATTTCACATCACCCTTGAGCATGCGCTCATAGGCCTGATTGATAGCCTGCATGGGGATGACTTCGATATCTGACACGATCTTGTGCTCGGCGCAGAAGTCCAGCATTTCCTGGGTTTCCCGGATGCCGCCTATCAGTGAACCTGCCAGGCTGCGGCGTTTGAATATCAGCCCGAATACTTCGGGTGACGGATGAGGTTCGGCGGGTGCCCCGACCAATGTCATGGTGCCGTCGCGCTTGAGCAATGCGAGAAATGCATCGAGATCGTGAGGTGCTGCAACGGTATTGAGAATGAAGTCCAGGCTATTGGCCTGTGCGGCCATCTCGGCGGGGTCCCTGGAGACCACGACTTCATTCGCCCCCAGCCGCAGGCCATCTTCACGTTTGTTGGGGGAGGTGGTGAACAGCACCACATGGGCCCCCATGGCATGGGCAATCTTCACGGCCATATGACCCAGCCCGCCAAGCCCTACGACACCGACTCTTTTTCCAGGCCCCACGTTCCAGTGGCGTAACGGGGAGTAGGTGGTGATGCCCGCGCACAGCAGAGGTGCCACGGCAGCAAGGTTGTCGCTGTGAGCAATGCGCAGAACGAATTTTTCCTTGACGACGATGTTGTCGGAATAACCGCCAAACGTGTTTTCGCCACCAAAGACCGGTCCGTTATAGGTGCCGGTAAAGCCATTTTCACAGTACTGTTCTTCGCCCTCGGCGCAGGATGCACAGTGCTGGCAGCTATCGACCATACAGCCAACCCCGGCGAGGTCACCGACCTTGAACTGCGTGACGTTTGCACCCACGGCGGTCACGCGCCCGACAATTTCATGGCCGGGAACCGACGGGTACAGTGTATTTTTCCATTCGTTACGTGCCGTATGCAGGTCCGAATGACAAACGCCGCAATACAGAATGTCGATCTGCACATCGTCTGCCCCGGGAGCGCGCCGTTCAAAGCGGTAGGGCTTCAAGGCATCGGTGGGTTCCTTGGCGGCATAGCTGTAGGTTTTGACCATTGCATTCACCTTAAGGCGGGAGGGTTAAGGGATAATCCGAAAGCCAGCATAGCTCCGGTTGGGTGAAAAACCCTGTGACAGGAGGGGGCTGACCCTGTGAAGAGCCGATGGGGGCCTTGCTTCTGACGGATATCGGGCCGTTGAATTCCCGAATGGCTACGTACTTTCTTGCTGGCAATCGAATATCCTGCTTGCCACCATTGGGCGCTGCCGCCGAAGATAGTCGCAATCAGTTACAGGATTTGGTGTTTTCATGCAGGTTTCCCCTTTGATCGCAGGCGTGCGCCAATCCGCTGATGAAGATGACTCCTGTGCGACATCACTTGAGGGCAGCGATGCCTTTTCACTGACGGACTCGATAGACGCCTTGTTCTGCGAGGCACGGGCCCGTATTCACGATATCGCCTGGGCCGCCTATGGTGCGGGGGCGCATAAGCGTCTGTTGGGAAGCGCGAACGTACAGACTGATTGGCCGGACGATATCCCCGGTGAAGGTTTCGACGAGTTCTGCCAGCGACGCCAACTGCATCGTCGGGTCGCGGGGATGGGGGAGAGCGCGCTGGGCTGGCTGTTGGCACCCCTTTCGGAAGCCGATAACCCGGCCCTGGTGGATCTGGCCCTGCGTCTGGGGTATCTGTTGCAAAGCGCGGCGCTGGTCCGGGCACAGAACACTCAGCGTGTGCTGTATGAAATCAGCTACCTGGCCAGTTCGACACGTGATCGAAAGACGTTCCTCAAAGGTATTCACCAGCAACTGGGGACCCTGATCGATGCCGAAAGCTTTTACCTGGCCCTGTATGACGGCCCGCGGAAAAAGATCACTTATCCCTATTACATCGACATCGCCGATAACAAGGCCGTAGAGCCGGAAACCTTCGAGTACCTGGACCGTTCGCGCCTGTCCATGACGGGCTATGTGCTGACGACCGGACAGCCCATGTTCGTCGATGCCATCGGCATCAGGCATGCCGAGGAACAGGGGCGTTTCTTCTGTGAGGGCCGTCATCCCGAGTTCTGGATGGGCGCACCTCTCAAGAACTCGTCGGACGAAGTGGTCGGGATGCTGGCCATGCAGGTGTATGACGTTTCGCGGATCTACAGCATTGAAGACCGCGCCCTGTTTCTGGTGGTCTCCCGGCATGTGGCCATGGCGCTGGACCGGATTCTGCACCGGGCCGATCTGGAGCATACGGTGCTGTTGCGTACCCAGCAGCTCTCGGCGGCCAACGATGCGCTCAGGCAGGAAGTGGCGGATCGGGAGCGGGCCGAGCATCTGCAGAGCGCCTTGTTCCAGATCGCCGAGCTTTCCAGCCAGCCGGGGGATATGGCGGAGTTGTTTCATAGCCTGCACATGATCGTCGGCGAGCTGCTGGTGGCCTACAACTTCTATATCGCGTTGTACGACAGTGCCACGGGGGAAGTGACCTTTCCCTACTACAGCGATGAACGATTGAGGACGACACCCAAGGCCCGGAGAGGGCAGCGGGGATTTACCGAGTATGTCATCCGTCAGCGTTGCCCGTGCCTGATAGACCGCGAGGACGCCCTTCGACTGGAAGAACTGGGTGAAATCGAGATCCAGAACGACTCTAACCGCTCGTCATCCTGGCTGGGCATTCCCCTGTTCGATGGCGATGACGTACGGGGTGTGCTGGCCGTGCAGAGTTATTCGCAGAACGTGAGCTACACACTTCGCGATCAGGAATTGCTGACCTTCGTGTCCCGCCATATCGACACGGCCCTGTCCCGACGCAGTGCTGCCGAAGCGATACACACCGCCAATCTGCTGCTTGAAGCCCGGGTTCAAGACCGTACCCGTGAACTGGACCTGGCCAATGCCAGGTTGCTGCATGAAAACGCCCACGACTCGCTGACCGGCCTGCCGAACCGCAGTCATTTGCAACAGCGCCTGAAGGCCGCCTGGCAGGATTTCAGCAGTCACCAGCAGCAACTGGTGGTCATGTTCATTGATCTGGACCGTTTCAAGATGGTCAATGACAGCCTGGGCCATCACTTTGGCGACATTCTGTTGGTGAAAGCCGCCGAACGATTGCGCAGCTGCATCCGGGGCGGTGATCTGCTGGCGCGTCTGGGGGGCGACGAGTTTGCCGTGTTGGGGATCGGCGCGCCGCTGGCTGTCGGTATCGAAATTGCCGAGCGGATTCTCGATGCGTTCGACCTGCCGTTTTTCATTGACGGTCATGCGGTCTTTTCTTCTTGCAGTATCGGTGTGGTCGGCGCTGATGCGCAGTTTCATCGTGAGCCCGCCGACCTGCTGCGGGATGCCGATACCGCGATGTACCGGGTCAAGAACGGCGGTCGTGACAGCTTTGCCGTGTTCAATCAGGAGTTGCGCCGGGAAGTCTCGGATCAAGTCGAGCAAGAGGGCGCATTGCGCAAGGCTCTCAAGCGCACGGACGAATTGGTCCCCTATTTTCAGCCGATCATTTGCGTCAGCACGGGCAAGGTCAGGGCGCTGGAAGCCCTGATCCGCTGGCATCAGCCCGATGGTCGCGTCATCGGCCCTGGCAGCTTCCTGCCGGCACTGGAAGGATTGCGCCTGATCGGCCGTCTTGACCTCTACATGTTGCAGCGGGTGATTGCCATTCTGGCCGATCCGGCCAATGCACACTGGCCGCCGGTGCATGTGAACTGCTCCAGTTACAGCATCACCCGCCCGGAGTTCGCCTCCGAGGTCCTGACCCTGTTGCAGGATTATGGGGTGGCGCCCTCGCGCCTGTGTCTGGAACTGACCGAAGGTGCATTGGTGGCCGATCCCGAGCAGGCCCGCCAGTCCATGAAACAACTGTCCGATAACGGCATGTCCGTGGTGCTGGACGATTTCGGTGCCGGTTTTTCATCGCTCAGCTATGTGCACCAGTACCACTTCAGTGGCTTGAAAATCGACAAGTCCTTCGTGCTTGAGCTGACCACCAGTTCCAGAAGCCGTGCCATTGTGCGAGCGATTGTGCGCATGGCCGAGTCGCTGGACCTGACCGTAGTTGCCGAAGGCGTCGAGGATCATGCCACGCTGGAGTTGCTGCGTGGAATGGGAGCAGGTCAGGCCCAGGGGTATCACTTTGCCGTGCCCCTGCCATTGGAGCAGCTTGATCTGAGCAGGGGGATCGAGCTGGGTCAGCACTGGACCCGGACCGGCAACGACTTGCCGTGACCGGCATCCTGCTTCCGTTGCCGGAAGGCGGCTGGCCGAAGCGATTTCAATAAGCCTTTCCGAATCATGGGTTTATGGGTTTTTCAGTAGCTGGCACTGGTTTTGCTGCTTACCGGGAGCACCCACCATAGGAGGTGAACGATGATCATCAGTAACAGTTCGCTTGAACACCTGGTTTCCAGGGTTGTCGGGCGCAAGACCGTTGATGACGTCTCCCAGAGTACTTTCAGTACTGTGCCTGCGGCAGAGAGCCTGGTCCCGGCTGTCACTCCGGTTACATCCCGGACCGACACGTCGACCTCCGGGAACACGGCGCAGAACAACGATGGCTATGATGAATCCTTTGCCCGGATGATGTTCAACATCAAGACATTGGCTGAAAAGACCCTGTCTGAGGCGACAGCCGACAGCGATAACGGCGTGACCGACTCCACCAGTGTTGCCACTACCGGCACTGGCCAATCGACAATGAGCTCGATACAGCAGGAATTCATGGATTACATGAAGCAATCTGCTGAAGAGAAAATGCGTGAAAAACTGACAGGCGTCAGCAAGGAGGAGTACGACGCCATGACACCGGAAGAGAAGCTGGCACTGGACAAGAAAGTTCAGGAAGCCCTCAAGGAGCAGCAGACTGCTGCCGCTGAGGACATCAATGCCAGAATCAATGGCATCAAGGCAGGTCTGGTTGCCTGATCTTTCGCGTCTGAATGCGCTCCTGCACACCGTGGGGGCGGATTCATCCGCGAATCATGTCCTTCCTCAGGCATCACGCAGCAAGTCGTGGGCGTTGAGCAGTTCCCAGGCAATCTCGGGACGATTTTCCAGGCCTCGGCGGATGGCGGCCGGAATCGACTGACGGGTCTTGCGGCACAGGCCGGTCTTTTCGGGAATGACAATGCTGATGCCGCGCATGGTCCGCACTTCATTGAAGCCCGGCGCGATCTCCACCCGCACCCCCAGTTGTTCCTGAATCTTGCCTTGCAGTCGCTCGAGGTCGCTCAGGCTTTCGATACGCTCCAGGCGTTCGAGCAGGCGTTTTTCCTCTTCGCGGGTGAGTAGCAGGATGCGCCGATCGGCATCGGGAGCGTCCAGCCGTTCACGCTCGCAGATACAAGCACCGGGCGGGCAGGGGTTGCGGATCGGAGGTGAGGTGTTCATGGGCGCAGCATAGCCATTGATGGGGGCTTCTGACCATATATTGCAGGGTTTGCGGACGATCTGAGCAGATGTCCGGTTAGGAGCCTCTGTTCAAGAAGCTCCCATGACCATCATTAATATCAGGACGATTGCAGGCTGACGCTGCCCACGACCGGTTTGGCATTCACATTGTTCTTGCCGATCGGTGCGAAGGTGATGGTCGGTTCCTGATTCATGCGTTTGGCGTCGGTCAGTTTCTGAACGATATCCGTGACCACGAAGCTGATGTCTCGTGTGGACGTATGGTGGCCGCCATGAGTCGGCATGCCTACGCCAAAGAAACTGATGGTCCCGACAAAGGAAGGGTCTTGCGGTGTCGGGGTGACATTCGCCGGCAGGTTGAGGTAAACCCCGTAGCTGTTGCCGACTTCGGCGGAGGCGCTGATATCGGACAGCGTCAGGTACAGGGTTTCACCTTGCGTGGCCGAAAACAGGGCGTTGCCGAAACCTGCCTTGCTGGTGCTGCGCAATTGCGAGGCCAGCGCGATCTTGACCGGTTTTTCCGTCAAGGCAATGGCCGAGGAGCGTCCGCTGGAGAGTCGGCTCTGGGCATGAACACTGGCAGCCCTGACAAGAGGCTTGCTGAACGGAACACTGCCGGCCGGACGGCTCAGATAGCTGTCATAGATGTAGGGCGAGGCCAGGGTGGTGGTGTCCAGCACATCGCTGACCTTGGCGACCACGGGAAGGCCCTGGCCGTTGCTGAACGTCCAGCTCTGGCTGGTAAAAGGCGTGTCCTGTGGATTGAGGCCGCCAGCCTTGTTCCAGCTGGCCCAGATACGGTCGATGTTGCAATGGTGCAGCCAGAAGATCGGATCGTTGGCAGCCCAGGCAATCACGCCCATGCCTTTGTCGTCGCCTACGTTATCATGCATGACCCCATGAGGGTCGTTATCCAGGTTGGCACAGAAACCGGCATCGCTGCCCGACTCGCGGTAGCGGGGGGATTTCATGCAATCCAGGGTCAGCGGCGACCCATAAGGCGATGCGTCCACCGGCTTGCCGTCGTTGACGCCGGGGTTGCGGTCTGGTCGGTACAGCGAGCCCCAGAGCGGATGGTTCGGCTTGCGGAATTCTTCAGGCAGCACGGTGCACTGGCCTGCCGGGGTGCAGGAAGGGCCGACATAGTCCCAATAGGGAAGGGTAAAGGCCTGATCACCTGACACATCGCGCACGATCTGCTCCAGATACAGCACATACATGCGGTGCCAGGGCAGGAAGGCATCGGAATTGCCGCTGCGGTGAGGCTCACAGGTAAACCACATGGTCTCGGCCATTTGCCGGTGCGGGCTGCTGGTGCTGCCGAAGACTTTCTGGAGTTCGACTTCCTTGTCCTCCGGCGTGGAGTGGGTGTACCACTGGAAAATCCAGGACAGTGGGTCTGTTGAAGGCTTTTTCATCATCAAGCCCACGGCGCGAGCATAAACCGCCAGCATCAGCTTGCCTTCCGGCGTGCTGACCGCATGACGAACCTTGGTGGTGTTTGATGCTGCAAGCGCGCGTTGCATGACATCGGGCAGGATCATTGCCCCGCCTGCCAATGCACTGAGTTTCAACAGGGTTCTACGACGAATGGTCATGCTGCTCACTCCTGAACAATCCTAAAGATGCCTCATGGCGTGCCGCTGGACGGCAGAGCGAGTGTAGCTATGTGCCACTGCATCTCAAGTTTTCAGGAAATATTTTGTCATGGCGTATTTCGATAGATTTCAACCTGTTGGATATGCAAGGTCTGGGCGGATTCTGGCGGGCGTACAGGCAGGAGGGTGAGTGTCGAGACCATCTTCAGGCGTCCGCTGGCTTTCAGGCGGGAGAATGCAGGCAGCAAGTCATAGCTGACTTTGCGAGAACGTTGCGGGTCGTAGCGCCTGGGGGTGTCATAGACACTCAAGGTTCCCACATAACCGGGGTCTTCAGGTGTCGGTTGGGTACCCGGTGGAAGATTCAGATAAAGACCATAAGGGCTCGAAGGTTTCCCGGCAGCCCAGATGCCCGAAAGCTTGAGCGTCCAGCGTCCATTCAGATCAGGCTTATCCGTTTCCGCCCCGACAGCTTTCAGGTGAACCGTATAGGAGCCTGCACTCAATCGCGCAGGCTCGACGGCCTGATACATCAGGCGATCGGATGCCTGCGCAAGGCCAGAAAGCAGGATAAGGGCTGAGAGCAGCCAGCGTTTGGGGGTCTTCATGGGAATACAGTGTAGTCCCATGTTTTCGCGGATAAATCCGCTCCCACACATTTTCTGTAGGAGCGAATTCATTCGCGAAGGGGCCAACACTCAGGTCTTGAACTTGCGCACCAGCGCATCCAGCTCACTGGAAAGTGACGCCAGGCTGTTGGAATCGCTGCGAGCCGAGTCGGACAGGTCGGCAATCAACTGCGCATCGCCATGGATCTGGCTGATATGGCGGTTGATGTCTTCCGCCACCTGATGCTGCTCTTCGGCGGCCGTAGCGATCTGGGTGTTCATGTCGCGAATCACATCCACCGATTCACGGATCTGCCCGAAGCTGTTGCGCGCCTGGCCGATCTTGCTGACCGATTGCTGCGACACATCCAGGCTGGCGTGCATCTGTTGCGCCACGGACGCGGTGCGTCTGGCCAGATTGCCCAGCAGGGTGTCGATTTCCGCTGTCGAGTCGGCGGTACGTTTGGCCAGGGCGCGGACCTCATCGGCCACCACCGCGAATCCTCGGCCCTGTTCACCGGCCCGGGCGGCTTCGATGGCGGCGTTGAGGGCCAGCAGGTTGGTCTGTTCGGCGATGGAGCGGATGGTGTCGAGGATCGACTGAATATCGTTGCTGTCTTTTTCCAGCTCCGACATGTCCTGGGCCGAGCGGGCGATTTCGGTGCTCAACTGATCGACACTGCTGACGGCGTCGTCGATCTGCCGCTGACCTTCACGGGCCTGCTGCTGGCCGCTGTCGGCCGACTCCGCTGCCTGGCTGCAGGAGCGGGCGACTTCGTTGGCGGTGGCCACCATTTCATGGAAGGCCGTGGACACCATGTCCACCGCTTCGCGCTGGCGGCCTGCGGCTTCAGCCATGTCATTGGAGACACGGGTAGAGCTGCGGGACGTATCGAGAATCTTGTTGGCGGCCTGGCCGATATGCTGGATGAGGCTGCGGATCGCGGTCAGGAACTGGTTGAACCAGCCGGCCAGTTGGGCGGTTTCATCCTTGCCCTTGACGGCCAGTGTCTGCGTCAGGTCGCCTTCGCCCTGGGCAATGCCTTCGAGCCCCGTGGAGACACTGTGGATCGGCCGTACGATCACGCGGGCAAAGCTGGCACCGACAAGGGCGAAAACGACGGCCAGTGCCGCAGCAATCACACCGATCAGCCAGGTCAGGCGTGTGGCCGAGGCCATGACTTCATCCTGTTTGATCAGACCGATGAAGCTCCAGCCCAGGTCAGGTGACGGATAGACGTTGGCCATGTAGCGCTCGCCGTTGAGCTGCACTTCGACCAGGCCCTTTTCGGTCTTGGCCAGCTCAGAGAAACCATCGCCCAGCTCGCTGAGCTTCTTGAAGTTATGCTCTGGCTGCTTGGGATCGACCAGCACGTTGCCGTTCTTTTCCAGCAGCATCAGGTAGCCGCTTTCACCCAGTTTGATTTCCTTGACGATGCTGGTCAGTTGCTTGAGCGATACATCGATGTTCACCACGCCGCCAGGGTTGCCCAGGGTATTGGGGATGGCCCGTACGGTGCTGACCAGCACGGAATCATCGCCAGCCCAGTAATAGGCGTCGCTGCGTATGGTCTTGCCCACGTTGGCCATGGCGGTCTTGTACCAGGGGCGCACGCGGGGGTCGTAATTGCTCATCTTCGGGTCTTCCGGCGTCATCACGTAGCTGCCGTTGATCAGACCGTAGGAGACATAGGAATAAGCCGGGTGGCTCTTGGCAAGGCTGACAAAGAACTCGGTGGTCCGTTTGTCGTTTTCCGACTGCGGCGTAGGCGTTGCGCCCGTGTAGTTCCTGAGATCGTCGCCCGCCCCGGCGATAAGCGGGTGAGAGGCGATGTAGTTGACGTTCTGGCTGATGCCGTCGAAGAACAACTGCATGGCGTTATCGACTTGTCGAATCTCGCGACTGCTGCTGTCCACGAAGCTGTCTGTTGCATCGTTGCGCAGGTTCACGATGACGATCGTGGCGACGACGACTATGGGCAGGCACGCAATGACTGCAAAGGCCCACGTCAGTTTCTGTTTGATATTCATCCATGCTCCAGATTTTCTGTAGATCGTTATCCGACAACCGCAGGCACAAGCAGAGTGTAGTCCCGGATCGGGACTGGAAACTTTGTCTTATGGCATACCGATAACGTCGGCCGCAGGCATGGAATCTTTAGCAAACAAAGTGCCATCAAGCGCTTATGAATGATAAGTGTCATGTTTATGACCCAGCTCATTGCTGATGGCGGCGCTGCACTCAAGAAGCAGCGCTTGAAAACGCTCTTTGGCGCCTTCAGGGTCCATGACCGCATCCGGACCGGACAGGTTGATGGCGGCCGTGACCTGGCCGGTGTGATCCCGGATTGAAGTGGCAATCGCCGTGGAATAGTCCGAGCGGTGCAGCACCCAGCCACGCTCCTGATCGGCACGAATCAGCGCCTGGAGTTCGGGCAGCGTGCGTGGCGCAGGCGACGGGTAATCATCCAGCCTGATGTGCTGATAAAGCGCACCCAGTTGCGTATCGCTCAGCCCCGTCAGCAACATGCGCCCCATGGCGGTGCAGTGGCAGGCGATACGTGTGCCCACCGGAATATTCACCGACAGGCGCTGTGCCGCGAACGCGCGATACAGGTACAGGCTTTCGGTCTGTTCACGGATGCTCAGATGGCACGACAGCGACGTACGATCGCGCAGTGCATTCAGGTGCGGCATGGCGACTTCGACGATATCGCGACTGGCCAGATAGCTGAAACCATCACTGATGACCCGGGCACCCAGTTCATACTGGCTGTTGATCTTGTTCAGATACCCCATGTGGGTGAGGGTGAACAGAATCCGGTAGACCGCCGAAGTGCTTACGTCCAGTCGCTCGGCAATCTCGTTGATACCCAGCGAGCGTGTCCGGGCATTGAACATGCCCAGCACGCTCAGGCCCCGGGCAAGGGCCGGGACGCTGTAGTCGGTGTCCTTGTCCATGGCTCTTTCTCCCGTAAAAAGGCCGCACAGGAGCGAATTCATTCGCGAAAAGTTCGCGGATAAATCCGCTCCCACAGGCTGACTTCGCTCCTACCTTGCATTGAACTCGTCCATGGCATCCAGCACGGCACCTTTGAAGTACTCCAGCGAAGCGCGGTCGAAGAGGATCTGGAAGCAGGGTGTTGTGTCCATGTCAGCGTTGATCACGATCACATTGATCCGCGCCGCCGAGGTCTGGGCCACGGCGCCAGGGCCAAATGCCTGGGCGCGCAGATCCACGCCACAGAGCTTGGCCATCACCTCGGCGATACAGACGCCGCTCAATTGCAGCCAGGCATGGCTGTCCTGACGAGGCAGCAGGTAGTTGGCGCTGTGGTCCAGTTCCCAGCGGGCCTCTTCGTCAGCGATGCGCTCGCCATCGTCGTGCCGGCTGCCCAGGATCAGATACTCGGTCTGCGACAGTCGGGCCACGTGGCTGCCGTCGGTCTGTGTCACGGCCCGGTTGGGGGTATCCGGCAGTGTGAAGCCACGGGCCTGCAGGTATTCGGCACTTTGCGTTCCACGAAAGCCCACGCGGGGGATATCGGTCATATCCACCAGCGTGCACAAGGGGACAGGGCTGAGCCCGACAGGGTTTTCGGCATTGAGGCTGGACATGGGTCAAAGCTCCTGGCGCTGGTTTTCAGGATCGAAGAAGGGCAGTTGCACCACCGTGGCCTGGACCACGACACCGTCTTCGACGCGAATCGGGATCTGCTGGCCGGGCGTGCTCTGGTCGAAGGCGGCATAGGCCAGACCGATGATCTTGCCCAGGGTCTGCGAGTATTCGCAGGAGGTGACGTTGCCGCTGATATCCGCTCCCTTGAGAACAAGGTGGCCTTCAAGGGGCAGCGGGCTGACCCTGGGCAGGGTGAAGCCCACCAGCTTGCGCTTCTGCGGCTGGGCTTCAAGGATGTCCACCGAGCGACGTCCGACAAAGAATGGCTTGGTACGGCTCACCGCCCAGCCCATGTCGATTTCGGCCGGGTGGGTCATGCCGTCGGTGTCCTGGCTGATGATCACATGGCCTTTCTCCAGACGCAGCAGGCGCTGGGTTTCGACCCCGAACGGCCGGATGTCATGGTCCTTGCCAGCTTCCATCAAGGCATCCCAGAGCTTCAGGGCATGACGGGCCGGGACGTGGATTTCATAGCCCAGCTCACCCACGAAACCGACCCGCAGCAAACGGGCCTTGATCCCGGCCACGGTGCCCTGGCGCACCGCCAGATACGGAAAGCCTTCTGCCGACAGATCGAGGTCGGAGCAGACCTTCTCCAGCACCTTGCGCGAGTCCGGACCGGCCACGTTGACCGCTGATATCGCGGCGGTGACGTTGGCAATGTCCACGTTCAGACGCCATTGGGCGTTCCACTTGAGCATCTGCTGGTAGATACGATCCACACCGCTGGTGGTGGCGGTGACGTAGAAGTGGTTCTCGGCGAAACGGGCACAGACCCCATCGTCGATCACCACGCCCTGTTCGTTGGTCATCAACGCATAGCGCGAACGGCCCACTGGCTGCTTGAGAAAGGCGAAGGTGTACATGCGATTGAGCAGTTCGGCGGCATCCGGGCCACGCACATCCAGGCCGCCGAGGGTCGAGACATCGATGATGCCGACCTTGGTCCGGACATGTTCTGCTTCAGCCTGCATGCAGGCGTCGCGCTGGGTTGCCTTGCCGTAGAACGCCGGGCGCTGCCAGATACCGGCGGGCATCATCTTTGCCCCGGCTTCCATGTGGCGACGGTGCATGGGCGTCTGGCGATAGGGATCGAAAGCCCGGCCGGCCACATGGGCCAGCTTCTCGGCCTCGAAGGGCGGACGGGCTGTGGTGACACCGGTTTCGCTGACGCTGCGCTGGGTCGAAGAGGCCACCAGTCGAGCAGTGGGCAGCGCCGAATGGCGACCTTGCGACGGCCCCATGCCGACCGTTGAGTAGCGTTTGACCAGTTGCACGTCGCGATAGCCGATGCGCGTGGCATTGACGATATCGCGCACTTGCAGGTCTTCATCGAAGTCGACGAAATCCTTGCCCTTGGGATGAGGAAAGATCGGCCAGGGAAAGTTGACGCGGGCTTCGCTGCGCAGTGGCAGAGGGCTGGTGTTCAATTCCAGATTCAGCGCGGCAACCACATCGGCGCTGGCCTGGACTGCATCGGCCAGCACGTTGTCCAGCGCATGGTAGCCATGCACCGAGCCTGCCACACTGAGGTTTTTCGGCAGGCCGCTCAAGGTGAACTCCGACAGTTGATCGTCGTAGCTCAGTTTGCCGCCTGCCTGGCACAGTAACTGGTAGACCGGCATATAACCGCCGGACATGCACAACAGATCGCACTCCACCGTCAGGCCGCTATTGGCCACCTGACCCTGGCCGGTGATTCGACGCAAGTCCGCGCCCGTGACATGGCGCATGCCTTTTTCATGCAGCGCCTCATAGACGGTGGTACTCAGGTGGCAGGGGATGCCGCGTTTTTCCAGGGCTGCCTGCAACGTGCTGTCGGCCGGGTTGGCACGCATATCGGCCACGGCCACGACTTCCACGCCTTGATCATGCAGGTCCAGAGCCGCGAGATAACCGTCGTCATTGCCGGTCAGGACCACAGCACGCCTGCCGGGCTTCACGGCGTACAGCTTCATCAGACGCTGGGCGGCGCTGGTCAGCATCACGCCGGGCAGGTCGTTGTTGCGGAAAATCACCGGCTGGTCGAACGAACCGCTGCACACCAGACAATGCGTCGCCCGTACCTTGTACAGGCGTTTGCCCTGAATCACCGGCAGGTAGTTGTCGGTGAACCAGGCGTTGCAGGTGGCCTTCTTGAGCACGTGAATGTTGGCGTGTGTCTCGACGGCATCGATCAGGCTGCGACGCAGTTTTGCGGCGCGCTGGCCTTCGACATCGAAACGGGCATAGGTCAGCGAGCCGCCCAGAATCGGTTGCTGTTCGATCAGCAACACCTTGGCACCGGCGTTGGCGGCGGTCAGGGCTGCCTGTAACCCGGCAGGTCCGGCACCGATGATGGCCAGATCCGTGAACAGGTAAGCCTTGTCGTAATACTCGGGCTGGAATTGCAGGTCCAGTACGCCCAGGCCGGCTTTCTTGCGGATGATCGGTTCCCAGACTTTCCACATGCCTTTGGGCTTGTAGAAGGAACGGTAATAGAAGCCCACCGGCATGAACTTCGAGAACTTGCCCAGGTAAGCGTCCCTGTCGTTATCCAGCGAGCCGTTGAAGTTCTGCCCGGTCACTTGCAGGCCGTTTTCGAGGGCATGGGTATCGGCCAGCACGTTGGGCTCGCGGGGCAGTTGAATCAGGGTGTTGGCATCCTGTCCGGCCATGGTCAGCGGACCACGCGGGCGGTGGTACTTGAAGGAGCGTGACAAGAGAAAGCGGCCATTGGCGAGCAGGGCGCTGGCGATGCTGTCGCCTTGCAGCCCTTGATAGGTCTTGCCGTCGAAACTGAAGGTCAGCGGCTGGTTGCGATCGATCAACAGGCCCATGGGGGCCGGCAGGCGGGTCAGGGTGCTCATCCTGCGATCTCCTTGGACGGGGCTGGGGTGAAATCGACGCGGTCGGTAAAGATTTCCCGAGGGTCGAAAGTGCGGATGATCTCGTCGCTGGCGGTATGGCGTTCCGCCAGAAACCAGTAACTGGACGGGTTATGCATCCACCACTCGCGCACCACTCCCAGGGTGTCTTCACTGTTGAAGACATAATCGGCCCATTCGGCGTCGGTGCAGGTCTGCGGATCAGGCATGAGCTTGAACTCTCCGCCGTAGGTGAACTCGCTGATATTGCGTGGCCCGTTGAGCGGGCATGTCATGACTTTCATGTGTCGCTCTCCGTCAGTGGCTGGCTGCTGTGGCGCCCATTTCGTTGACTTGCTGGAAGGTCGAGAAACGTTCCAGGGCGAAGGGCTTGATCAGATCCGGGACCTTGCCGCCGCTGGCCACCAGCTCCGCCATGGTCTTGCCGCAGATGGGCGTTGCCTTGAAGCCCCAGGTGCCCCAGCCAGCGTCCAGGTAGTAATTCTTCACGGGCGAAAGCCCCATGATCGGGCTGTAGTCCGGCGTCATGTCGGTGATCCCGGCCCATTGGCGCATCAGTCTGGCGTTGGCCAGGAACGGGAACATCTCGATGGCGTGGGCCAGCAGGCTTTCTTTCAGGTCCAGCGTGGAGCGGGTATTGAACAGCGGGTAAGGATCGGAGCCGCCGCCAAACACCACTTCGCCACGGCTGGTCTGCTGCACGTAGCAATGCAGGGCCGATGAACTCACCAACGGATCGAGAAACGGCTTGAACGGCTGGGTGACCATGGCTTGCAGCGGGAAGGTCTGGATCGGTGAGCGAATCCCGGCCTTTTTCATCAGTTGAGAACTCATGCCCGCGACGGCCTGCACTGCACAGCCGCATTTGACGGTGCCTCGGTTGGTCTTCACGGCGGTGATGGTGCCGTTCTCGATGACCAGTTCCTGAACCTCGGTGAGTTGATGAATTTCCACTCCACGCTTGGCGGCCTGCTTGGCATAGCCCCAGGCCACGGCGTCATGCCGTGCGGTGCCACCATCGATGTGCCACAAGCCGGCGAGCACCGGCAGATGGCCGGGGTCCAGGTTGAGGGTCGGCACCAGCTCGCGAATCTGCTGGCGGTCGATCATTTCGGTACGACCGCCGAAGTGCTTGTTGACCTCGGCCCGCTGACGGAACGAACGCACCGTGGCGTCGGTGTGGGCCAGGGTCAACTGGCCGCGTTCGGAATACATGATGTTGAAGTCGAATTCGTTGGACAGCCCCTGGAACATCTTCACCGACTCGGCATAGAACCTGACGCCTTCGCTAGTGAGGTAGTTGGAGCGGATCACCGCCGTGTTGCGCGCGGTATTGCCGCCGCCCAGATAGCCCTTTTCCAGCACGGCGATATTGGTGATGCCGTGGTACCGGGACAGGTAATAGGCCGTGGACAGCGCATGGCCGCCACCGCCGATGATCACCACGTCATAGGAGGGCTTGAGTTCCTTGGGGGCGGGCAGGTCCACCTCGACCGGGTACTCCGAACTGAGTCCGTACTTCAATAGATTGAAAGGCATACGGCCTCCGACTGGCTGCGTTGTGCTTGGGCCTGCTGACGGGCAGCGGTCACGGTGTTTTTCATGAGAAAGGCAATGGTCATGGGGCCGACGCCGCCGGGCACCGGGGTAATGGCCGACACGCGGGATAACGCGCTGTCGAAATCCACGTCGCCGACCAGACGGCTGCGGTCCTTGTCCTGGATGCGGTTGATGCCGACATCGATGACCACGGCACCAGGCTTGAGCCAGCTGGCGTCGATCATGCGTGGGCGTCCGACCGCGACGACCACAATGTCCGCCAACTGACACAGGGCCCTGGCGTCGGCACTGCGCGAATGCACGACCGTGACCGAGCAGTGGGCCTTGAGCAGCAAGGCGGCCATGGGTTTGCCGACGATGTTGGAGCGCCCGATCACCACGGCATGCTTGCCGGTCAGATCGCCGCAGGTTTCTTCCAGCAATTGCATGCAGCCGCTGGGCGTGCAGGGTGCCAGCACGTCACGGCCCTGGCTCAGCCCCCCGACGTTTTCACTGTGAAAACCGTCCACGTCCTTGTCCGGGGCGATGGCCTGCAAGGCACGGATTTCTTCGATATGGGCCGGCAACGGCAGTTGCAACAGAATGCCGCTGACGTTCGGATCGGCATTGAGCTCGGCGATCACCGCCAGCAGACGGGATTCGGAGCAGTCCGTCGCGAGACGATATTCCAGCGAGCGAATCCCGGCTTCCTCGGCGCGCAGGATCTTGTTGCGTACATAGACCTGACTGGCCGGGTCTTCACCCACCAGAATCACGGCCAGTGCTGGCGCAATACCCTCGTCCTTCAGGCGCTGGACATCGGCTTTCACCTGCAACAACACGCGATTGGCTGCCGCTTTGCCATCGATCAGCTTTGATGTATTCACCGGAAAATCACCGTTCTGTCCGTGTTGAGGAAAACGCGGTGTTCCAGGTGGTATTTCACGGCCCTGGACAGCGCAATGGTCTCGGTGTTGCGGCCTGCAGCCACCAGGTCGTCGGGTAGGTAGACGTGATCCACACGCTGCACTTCCTGCTCGATGATCGGGCCTTCATCCAGGTCGCTGGTGACGTAATGGGCGGTGGCACCGATCAGCTTCACGCCTCGTTCATAAGCCTGGTGATAAGGCTTGGCGCCCTTGAAACCGGGCAGGAAGGAATGGTGGATATTGATCGCCCGGCCCGAGAGTTGGCGACACAGGTCGTCGGACAGGATCTGCATGTAGCGAACGAGGACCACCAGCTCGGTGCCGGTCTCGTCGACCACTTTCATCAAGGCGGCTTCCTGCTGGGCCTTGTTTTCCTTGGTGACCGGCAGGTAGATGAAGCGAATGCCCTCACGCTCGGCCATCGGGCGCAGGTCCAGATGATTGGAGACGATGGCGGTGATGGTCATGTCCATCTCGCCCTTGTGATAGCGGTACAGCAGGTCAGTCAGACAATGGTCGAATTTGCTGACCATCAGCAGGACACGCATGGGTTGGCGCGTGTCGTGCAGCTCCCATTGCATGGAAAAGTCATTGGCGACGGCATCGAAGCCAGCCTTGAGCTGTTGGATATCGCCTGCATGGCCATCGTTGAAGCGAAACACCGCACGCATGAAGAAAGTGCCGCTGAACTCGTCGTCGAACTGGGCCATTTCACCGATGTAACACCTGTTGTCGGCCAGGTACGACGTCACCGCCGCCACGATGCCGGACGTCGCCGGGCAACTGATCTTCAGGATGAAATGGTTCTTTTCGTGTTGCATGGCTTGTCCTCTGGAAAGTGGCGGCAGCTCAGCGCAGGGCGAAAGATTCAAGGATGAAAAAGATATTCATGGGTGAATAAAATTTCCTGAAGGGAATTAAATATTCACGATTGGCGTTTTATAGGTGAAAGAAGGGGGCAGCGTCCAGAGGTTTGTGGAAACTTTTTTTACTGGAGGGAAAGTTTGTCGGTGGGAAGAGGGGAAGAGCTTCACGAATGGATTCGCTCAAGGAACGTGGCTGCTCTTTGATAGCGCGTTCGGCTTTCGGTCGCCTTGCGCCTTTACGGCGGCCCCCGTAGGAGCGGATTTATCCGCGAAAAAGCCCCGTCCAATCTGGATATGTTCACTGGAGAGGAACGTGTTTGTTTCTGAATGGAGCGTTCGGCTTTATGCCGCCTTGCGCCTTTACGGCGCCCTACTTTGTTTTCGGACAAAGTAGGCAAAACCATTGCTCCGGGTTCGGCCCTGCCTGACGGCAGGGTCCCTTCGCTCCGGCACTGATCCGGCGGTCGCCACAATGGGCCATCCATGGCCCAGTGCGGCTAATTCTGCATCCCTGCAGAATTCCCACCGGATCACCGCCTCCACTCAGCCTTCACCAACGTCGCGTTCTGCGGTGTTCACGCCATCGCGGCATAGAGCCTTTTTCGCTTTTGCTTTGCTCTTTGAGCACAAAAAGCCCAGACACCACCGATTGCGACGTTGGTGAAGGCCGAGTGGAGGTGTTGTGGAATGGGGGGCGAGGCAGGAGCCGAGCAAGCGCCGCCAGGCCATGGATGGCCCATCGGCGCGGCCCCATGGAACAACGCCGGAGCAAGGGAACCCCGCCTCAAGGCGGGGCCGAACCGGAGCCCATGGTTTTCCCCCCTTTTGCCGAAACAAAAGGGGGCCGCCGTAAAGGCGGAACCAG
This sequence comes from Pseudomonas sp. NPDC089734, assembly GCF_044748865.1. Taxonomy (NCBI): domain Bacteria; kingdom Pseudomonadati; phylum Pseudomonadota; class Gammaproteobacteria; order Pseudomonadales; family Pseudomonadaceae; genus Pseudomonas; species Pseudomonas sp. NPDC089734. The sequence continues at coordinate 283,928 of NZ_JBIVGV010000005.1, forward strand.
ATACTCACCACATAGCAAAATCCGGATCTGCTTCGCCTCATGGACGTCTTCGCGGATAAATCCGCTCCTACACATTGGTTTCGGTAGGAGCGAATTCATTCGCGAAAAAACGTCAGGCCTACGAGATCACTCGCCCTGCGCACCATAATTCATGATCGACAACATGCGGATCGGCACTTGCACCAGTTGCTCCGGTCCGTGGGGAATCTCGCCGTCGAAGGTCAGGCTGTCGCCAGCCTCCATGCGATACAACTGGTTGCCGTGGCGATAGATCAGTTCACCTTCCAGCAGGTGCAGAAACTCGGTGCCGGGGTGGGAGAAGGTCGGGAACTCTTCGCTGGCATCGTCCATGGTCACCATGTAGGCCTCGAAGCTCTTCTTCGGGCCGCGGGTATGGTTGAGCAGGTGATAGGTGTGGCCTTTCTCGGTTCCGCGCCTGACCACTTCCAGCCCTTCATCGGCCTTGACCAACAAAGCGCTGCTGCCTTGCTGGTCGTACTGGCTGAACAGCTTGGACATGGGCATGCCCAGTACGTCGCACAAGCGGCTGAGGTTATCCAGGCTGGTGGACACCTGAGCGTTTTCGATCTTGCTCAACATCCCCTGGCTGATACCGGCGATGCGGGCCACATCGGCCAGTTTCAGTTCCTGCGCCTGGCGCTGGCGCTTGATCTGAATACCCAGGTACTGCTCAAGCTTCAACTTGGGTTGTGGTTCGTTCGGCATGTTCATCGGCTCTGCACGGTTTCCGTTCAATAATTTTTATTTCGCACCATGAATGTGCGATGACCGCATCCCGCCGGGACGTTGAGCAGGATTATTCCCTCAAGGAAAACGAGTTTCCCATATATACAGAGGAAATTCCGCTCCTCGATGAATTCGACCCTTGGTATACCAATCTGGCAAGCGCTTTGCATTCCTTATGGGAAAGTAAGTTTCCTGTTTGGAATAAGTTCTTCGGCAAACAGTGAAACAACGAACCCTACCTCAACGTTTTGCTTTCGCCAGGAGACAAGCCCCATGTTGCCAACAGAAACACAGCGTCTGATCGAGGAGCACGGCATCAAGTACGTGCTGGCTCAATTCGTGGATATCCATGGCTCCTCCAAGACCAAGTCGGTGCCTGTCTCGGGCCTGGAAATGGTGGCTGAAGAGGGCGCAGGTTTTGCCGGTTTCGCCATCTGCGGCATGGGCATGGAACCACACGGGCCGGACTTCATGGCCAAGGGCGATCTTTCTTCCCTGACACCGGTGCCCTGGCAGCCGGGTTATGGTCGTGTGGTGTGTATCGGCCATGTGGAAGGCAAGCCATGGCCCTATGACAGCCGTTACGTGCTGCAGAAACAGGTGGAGCGCCTGAGCGACCGGGGCTGGACCCTCAATACCGGCCTGGAACCCGAGTTCAGCCTGTTCAAGCGCGATGCCGCGGGTAGCCTGCAACTGGTGGACCACAGCGACAGCCTGGACAAGCCCTGCTACGACTACAAAGGCCTGTCACGTTCCCGGGAGTTTCTTGAGCGTCTGACCGAAGCCTTGCAGCCGGTGGGCTTCGACATCTATCAGATCGACCACGAAGACGCCAACGGGCAGTTCGAGATCAACTACACCTACAGCGATGCCATGGAGTCGGCCGACCGCTTCACCTTCTTCCGCATGGCTGCCGGTGAAATTGCCAACGACATGGGCATGATCTGCTCGTTCATGCCCAAGCCCGATCCCAAGCGGGCCGGCAATGGCATGCACTTTCATCTGTCGATCAGCAGCGCGACCAACAAGAACCTGTTCCATGACGCCAGTGACCCGAGCGGCATGGGGCTGTCGAAAATGGCTTATCACTTCGCGGCGGGGCTACTGGCCCATGGCCCGGCGCTGTGCGCCTTCGCTGCACCGACCGTCAACTCCTACAAGCGTCTGGTGGTGGGCAATTCACTGTCCGGCGCGACCTGGGCACCGGCTTTTATCGCCTTCGGTGCCAATAACCGTTCGGCCATGGTCCGTGTGCCGTATGGCCGCCTCGAATTCCGCCTGCCGGACGCCGGTTGCAACCCGTATCTGGTCAGCGCCGCCATCATCGCCGCAGGGCTGGACGGCATTGATCGGCAACTGGAGGTCGGCACGGTCTGCAATGAAAACCTCTACAAGCTGAGCCTGGAAGAGATCGCCGCACGCGGTATCAAAACCTTGCCGCAATCCCTCAAGGAAGCCTGCGACGCACTGGAGGCCGACCCGCTGTTCAGCGAAGTGCTGGGTCCGGAAATCGTCAGCGAATTCATCAAGCTCAAACGCATGGAATGGGTGGAATACAGCCGCCATGTGAGCGACTGGGAAGTGAAGCGGTATACGGAGTTTTTTTGAAAACTCAGTTGCAAGTTTCTAGCGGCAAGCTGCAAGAGAAAGCAGCTTGTGGCGCCGACAAAAATCAGTATCAACGCAGCCATCTTGCAGCTTGAAGCTTGCAACTTGTCGCTGCCGAACGAAGTGAGGCATACCCATGTGCGGAATTGTTGGTTTGTATCTGAAGAATCCGGCGCTGGAGTCCCAGCTCGGAAAACTGTTCGAGCCGATGCTCGAAGCGATGACCGATCGCGGTCCGGACAGTGCCGGTTTTGCGATCTATGGCGATGAAGTGGCGGATGGCTGGGTCAAGCTGACCCTGCAGGCCACCACCGAGGATTACGATTTCAAGGCGCTGGTGGCTGCGCTGGAAGGCAAGCTGGGCGCGTCTCTGGACTGGTTTCAGAACGCCAGTGCCATCGTGCTCAAGATCAAGGCTGAAGAAGCTCTCGTGCGTGCGGCGCTGGCCGAGCTGGCGCCGACCGTACGCATCATGAGCGCGGGGCAGAGCATCGAGATCCTCAAGGGCATGGGCTTGCCGAAGGAGATTTCCGAGCGTTTCGGCCTGGGCTCGATGAAGGGCAGTCACATCATCGGTCATACCCGCATGGCCACCGAAAGCGCGGTGACCATGGAAGGCAGTCACCCGTTCTCCACCGGTGCCGACCTGTGCCTGGTGCATAACGGCTCGCTGTCCAACCATTCGCGTCTGCGTCAGAACCTGCGTCGCGAAGGCATCACCTTCGAGACCGAGAACGACACCGAAGTGGCGGCGGGCTACCTGACCTGGCGTCTGCAACAGGGCGACACCCTCAAGGAGGCCCTGGACAAGTCACTGGAAGACCTCGACGGCTTCTTTACCTTCGCCATCGGTACCCGCAATGGCTTTGCGGTGATTCGCGATCCGATTGCCTGCAAGCCCGCGATCCTCGCTGAAACCGATGACTACGTGGCGATGGCCTCCGAGTACCAGGCGTTGTCCAGCCTGCCGGGCATCGAGAAGGCCAAGGTCTGGGAACCCGTTCCCGCCACCATGTACATCTGGGAACGCGAGTCGGCTTAAGGAGCGCACACATGAAAACCATCGATCTTTCCAGCGCCACCGTGCGTGAACTGAACCAGGCCTTGCACGATCAGGCCAGATCCGTCGAAGAGCGCGAGTGGGTCGTGACTCACCCCAATGGTGCGCACAACCTGGCCGTGGGTGTGAACGAAGCGGTGTCCGTGGATATCCAGGGGCACGCCGGTTACTACTGCGCAGGCATGAACCAGAAGGCCTCGATCACCGTGCACGGCAACGTGGGCGTGGGCTGTGCGGAAAACATGATGTCCGGCTATGTCCGGGTCAAGGGCAGTGCCTCTCAGGCCGCCGGTGCCACGGCCCATGGCGGGCTGTTGGTGATTGAAGGCGATGCCGGTGCCCGTTGCGGCATTTCCATGAAAGGCATCGACATCGTGGTCGGCGGCAGCATCGGTCACATGAGCTGTTTCATGGGCCAGGCCGGGCGTCTGGTGGTGTGCGGCGACGCGGGCGATGCGCTGGGCGATTCGTTGTATGAAACCCGAATCTTCGTCAAAGGCCGTGTGGAGTCGCTGGGTTCCGACTGCATCGAGAAAGAGATGCGCCCGGAACACCTGGAAGAGCTGCAGGAACTGCTCAACCGGGCCGGCTTTAACGAAAAAGCTTCGGACTTCAAACGCTACGGTTCGGCCCGTCAGCTCTACAACTTCAAAGTCGATAACGCTTCCGCGTACTGATTCAGGAGCATCATCATGAGCGACAAACCTACTCCAGTCCTGCGCGAGTCTGCCACTTTCGACCGCCTGACCATCCAGGAAATCCAGCGTGCCGCCGAGACCGGCATCTACGACATTCGAGGTGGCGGCACCAAGCGCAAGCTACCGCATTTCGACGACCTGCTGCTGCTCGGAGCCAGCGTTTCCCGCTATCCGCTGGAAGGCTACCGTGAGAAATGCGGCACCGATGTGATCCTCGGTAACCGTTTCGCCAAGAAGCCGATCCACCTGAAAATTCCGGTGACCATCGCGGGCATGAGCTTTGGGGCCCTGTCGGCCAATGCCAAGGAAGCGCTGGGGCGTGGTGCGACCATTGCGGGCACCAGCACGACCACCGGTGATGGTGGCATGACCCCGGAAGAGCGCGGTCAGTCCCAGCATCTGGTCTATCAGTACCTGCCGTCTCGTTACGGCATGAACCCTGACGATCTGCGCAAGGCCGATGCCATCGAAATCGTGCTGGGGCAGGGTGCCAAGCCGGGGGGCGGTGGCATGCTGCTGGGCATGAAAGTCACCGAACGTGTAGCGGGCATGCGCACCTTGCCGATCGGTGTCGATCAGCGCTCGGCCTGCCGTCACCCGGACTGGACCGGCCCGGACGATCTGGCGATCAAGATTGCCGAGATCCGCGAAATCACCGACTGGGAAAAACCGATCTACGTGAAGATCGGTGCCAGCCGCCCGTATTACGACGTCAAGCTGGCGGTCAAGGCCGGGGCCGATGTGATCGTGCTTGACGGCATGCAAGGTGGTACGGCGGCGACTCAGGAGGTGTTCATCGAGCACGTGGGCATCCCGATTCTGCCTGCCATTCCCCAGGCCGTTCAGGCGCTTCAGGAAATGGGCATGCATCGCAAGGTGCAACTGATCGTTTCCGGCGGCATTCGTAACGGGGCCGATGTGGCCAAGGCCATGGCGCTGGGAGCCGATGCGGTGGCCATTGGTACGGCGGCACTGATTGCCCTGGGCGACAACCATCCGCGTCTGGACGAGGAACTGAAGAAAATCGGCTCGGCTGCCGGTTTCTACGATGACTGGCAGAACGGCCGAGATCCGGCAGGCATCACCACCCAGGACCCGGAACTGTCCAGACGTCTGGACCCGGTCGAAGGCGGGCGTCGCCTGGCAAACTACTTGCGTGTACTGGTGCTGGAGGCCCAGACCATGGCCCGCGCCTGCGGCAAGTCGCACCTGCATAACCTCGACCCCGAGGATCTGGTGGCGCTGACGGTGGAATCGGCTGCCATGGCCCGCGTGCCATTGGCCGGCACCAGCTGGATTCCCGGTTCACAGTATTAAGTGGCCTGTAGGAGCGGTTTTAACCGCGAATTTTTTTCGCGGCTAAAGCCGCTCCTACACACGCGGCATAGCGCCACAGATGCACATCCATAAAGAGGCCGCAAAGGCCCGCAGTTAAAAACCACTCTGCTTTCTGCCAGACACTTTCCATTCATTTGCAGGAGCTTTGAACATGGTTAATCGTCTACCCGGCAAATCTCTTCTTTTATTGATGCTTGCCGCGTTCGTGCCCTTGGCACAGGCGGCAGACGCTCCCGCGTTAAATACCGGCAGCACCGCCTGGATGATCACCGCCGCCGTGCTGGTGTTGTTCATGTGCCTGCCCGGTCTTGCCTTGTTCTATGGAGGCCTGGTGCGCGCCAAGAACATGCTGTCGCTGTTTACCCAGTGCTTCGGTATCGCGGGGCTGGTCGGTGTGTTGTGGGTCATCTATGGCTACAGCATGGTGATCGACACCAGCAACATGGTTGAAGGTGAAGTGACCTTCAACAGCTTTGTCGGCGGCTTGAGCCGCGTATTTCTGGCAGGCATGACACCGGACAGTCTGGTGGGCGAAATACCGGAAGGGGTGTTCGTGACCTTCCAGATGACCTTTGCCATCATCACCCCGGCGCTGATTGCAGGGGCCTTTGCCGAGCGCATGAAGTTCTCGGCGGCGCTGCTGTTCATGGCGATCTGGTTCACCCTGGTCTACGCGCCGGTGGCGCACATGGTCTGGGGCGGAGCCGGGGCCTTGATGCATAACTGGGGCGTGCTGGACTTTGCGGGCGGCACGGCGGTGCATATCAATGCCGGTGTGGCGGCGCTGGCGGCTTGTCTGGTATTGGGCAAGCGCAAGGGCTATCAGAATACGCCCATGCCAGCCCACAACCTGAGCCTGACCATGACGGGCGCGGCAATGCTCTGGGTTGGCTGGTTCGGCTTCAATATCGGTTCGGGCGGTGGTCTGAGCGGCACATCGGGCATTGTCATGCTCAACACTCAGGTGGGCGCTTGCGCCGGTATTCTGGGCTGGATGTTTACCGAGTGGTTCAAGGTCGGCAAACCCAGTGCGCTGGGGCTGGCCAGCGGTGCATTGGCCGGTCTGGTGGGGATCACGCCAGCCTGTGCTTATGTCGGTGTGGGCGGTGCGCTGGCCATCGGCTTGCTGTGCGGTGTGTTCTGCTACCTGAGCGTGACGGTGCTGAAAAAGCGCCTGGGTTATGACGACAGCCTCGATGTATTCGGCCTGCATGGCGTGGGCGGCATGATCGGTGCGGTGCTGACCGGCGTGTTCTGCGTGCCTGCCATGGGTGGTCTGGTGCCGGATGTGAGCATGGGCGATCAGGTCATCGCGCAGATCAAAGGCGTGCTGTTCACCACGGTGTACTGTTTCGTGGTCAGTTGGGGGATTCTCAAGGTCGTCAATGCCCTGATCGGCTTGCGTGCCCATGAGTCAGTGGAAGAGATGGGGCTGGATCTGGCCGAGCACAATGAGAGTGCCTATAACCATTAAACCCCATTCGGTAGGAGCGGATTTATCCGCGAAGAGACCCGTTATCGCGGATGAATCCGCTCCTACAGAGGTGGGAGCGAATTCATTTGCGAACGATCAACGAAACGCTGGCACTACATGCTTGATGAACAGTTCCAGGGATTTCTTCTTCTCGGCATGTGACAGGCTGTTGTCACACCAGAAGCTGAACTCGTCGACACCCAGTTCCTGGTAGTAGCGGATACGAGGAATGATTTCTTCCGGGGTGCCGATCATGGTGTTCTTGCGGATGCTTTCCAGCTCGAACTCCGGGCGTTCCTTGAATTTCTCTTCCGGGCTGGGCGCCAGGAAGCCATTGACCGGTGTCTGCTTGTTGCCGAACCAGGCATCGAAGGTGCGGTAGAACTTCGAGATCGCTGTTGCACCGACTTTCCAGCCATCGGGATCGTCTGCGGCATGCACGTGGGTGTGGCGCAGGACCATCAACTGAGGGCGTGGGACATCGGGGTTGTTGTTCAGCGCTGTCTGGAATTTGTTCTTCAGATCCAGGACTTCTTCATCGCCTTTCATCAGCGGCGTGACCATTACGTTGCAGCCGTTCTGCACCGCAAAGTTGTGGGAGTCCGGGTCGCGGGCCGCGATCCACATCGGCGGTGTCTTGACCGGTTTGGGCACGCTGGTGGAGGTCGGGAATTTCCAGATGTCACCGTCGTGGGCGTAGTCGCCTTGCCACAGGGCCTTGACCACCGGGACCATCTCACGCAGAGCCTTGCCGCCCTCGGAAGCGGGCATGCCACCGGCCATGCGGTCGAATTCGACCTGGTAGGCACCCCGGGCCAGACCGACTTCCATGCGACCGTTGCTGATCACGTCCAGCAGTGCGCATTCGCCTGCCACCCGCAGCGGATGCCAGAAGGGGGCAATGATGGTCCCTGCGCCAAGGTGAATGGTGCTGGTGCGAGCGGCAAGATAGGCCAGCAGCGGCATCGGGCTTGGAGAGATGGTGTATTCCATCGCGTGGTGTTCGCCGATCCAGACAGTGCTGAATCCGCCTTTTTCGGCCATCAGGGTCAGTTCGGTCAGGTCCTCGAACAACTGGCGATGGCTGACTTGCTCATCCCAGCGTTCCATGTGCACGAACAGCGAAAACTTCATGACACTCACCTCGGTTCTGTCGTGGCGCCCGTCGGGGCGATGACGTTGTTTTGTATGATGGTATACCGTAATACTTTATGTGCAAGTGTTTTCTGGCTGAAGAGAGGCTCGCCAGCCTGCTCACACAACGGGCTATTTCATATGCAGCGCATACCCCGTCGCCCATTCTTCCAGCCGGTACTGTTCGGCAATCATGGAGCAGTAGCTCAGGCGTACCAGGTACACGCCGGGGTGGCCGAGGTAGGCATGCACGGGCGCAGCCTCACTGCACTGGGCCAGGTGTCGGCGAGGCAGCATCCCCAGAACCTGGGCAGAGCGCAGTGCGCCCATGGGTGTCCAGTCGGCAATGATCAGTGAGCCTTCGGGCACGGACTGTTCATAGGCCTGTACGAACTGCTCGGCAGAACGGTCCGGCAGGTAGGGCACCATGAAGTAGTGAATGTCGTCGCGAAAGGGCAGCGCTTCGGTGTGGGTCGGCAGATGAATCACGCCGTGGGTGTAGAGCGAATAGACCAGCAGGGTTGCTATGGGCGTGCTCAGTGGTGACAGGTTCTCCAGAACCCTGCCTGCCTTACTGGACGGCAGCCAGGCCTTGAGCCGGAGCACGCCGATAATGCTCAGTAGCGCCACCCCCGGCAGGAAAAAGGTGAAACGGTCGGTCACGTTGTAGGAGGCGGCAAAAACAAGATTCAGGATGGCTGCGCTCCAGAGCAGGCGCAGCCGGTTGTCGGCGGGGTACAGAAGCCCCAGGGCCTGTGGCCCCAGCAGTGAAATCAACAGCAGGCAGACCGAGTTTTTCTCGTGCCACATGTCGTCGAAGCGCAGCATGCTGCCTTCCCAGTCGGTGCCCGCCACGGTTGCGGAGGAACCTGTCAGGTAGCGGCGGCCGATCTCGAACAGGTTCATGCCGCTCTGCAGATCGTGGGCAATGGCCGGAAAGGCGGCGGCCATGCCCAGCACGAAACCGGGCACGGTGATCAGAATGCGCAACCGGTGCTGGTACAGCAACTGGATATACAGCGGCAGCAGCACCACAAACGTCAGTTGATGAGTGGCTGCGCCAAGGCCGGTCAACAGGCCGATAACGAGCAGTTTTCCCGGTCCGCCCAGGCGAGGCCAGCCACCCAGTTGCACCCCATACGCCAGCAGCACGAACAAGGTATGCAGCAGATAGACCTCGGCCTTGGTCGAGATCCAGAACACGGCATGGGACAGCACGGCGGTCGCGGCGGCGAGCAATGCCTGCCGGGGGGCGGCTCCGACGCTTCTGGCCAGTTGAAAGATGATCCACGCCAGTGGCAGCAGGAGTATCGAGTTGACCAGGCTCAATGCCCGAGCGCCGAACAGTTGGAAGAACAGGCTATTGAAAAGCTGAAAGAAAGGATGCTCCAGCGGTCCCAGCGACTGGCTGAAGTACTGCCCAAGGCTGGCATCGGCCAGAAACATGCCGTTGTCCATCCATTGGACCGGACCGCTCGATGCCATGAAGCTGGCGGTTATTGCGGCGCACAGCAACAACAGGGGTATCAGGAGAGGGGAAAGACGCTGATCTTTATCCGGGGTCATGAAAAGGGCCCTGACGAGGTGGCAAGAGGAGGGGGATGACGGGTATTGCGCGTGCCTTATCCGTCCATTACCGGATGCGCGCTTTTTAACCGCAGCAGCATCACCGCGCCGATGCCCACCGCGAACCACAGCGTTGCCAGACGTATCAGAAGGGTGGCGGCCACGGCATCGGCGCTGGGCATGCCCTTGAAGACCAGCAGCGCGATCATCACGGCCTCTGCACCGCCCAGCCCGCCGGGCATGAAACTGAGGGCACCGGCGAGCATGGCCAGGGCGTAGGTGAACAGTGCGAAGGTCAATGAAATATCGGCCCCCATCCAGCCCAGTATCCAGTACAGGGCCAGAGCCTCGGCCGCCCAGGCCAGCAGACTCAGCAGGCTGGCGATCAGCATGATGTTCCAGCGGTGGCATTGTTGAGCGGCCAACAGCACCTTGAGCAGGTGATGCACGATGTTCATGAGCGCATGACCGCTAGCGGGAATGACGGCGGCCAGCCATTCGAGCATTCGCCGTTGCGACAGGAGCAACATGCCCGGCAGCACCAGCCCCAGGCCTGCCACGATCAAGGGTTGTGCCTGGGGATAGAGCAGTAACCCCAGAAGAGCCAGTGACACGATGGCGAACAGGTCTGAGAGACGTTCGCTGAAAAAAGCGGCAAAACTCTGCGGGTAGGGAACGCCCCAACGCTTGAGCAGCACCCCGCGCAAGGCCTCACCGGCCTTGCCGGGGGTGGTGGTCAGGGCAAAGCCGGCAAGGTAGATATTCAGGCTCGGCTGCCAGGCAACCGGATGACCCAATACCCGCAGGTAGGTTTGCCAGCGCATGAAGCGCAACCCGTAATTGAGGACCGACATTGACAGCACAATGGCGAGCCCCGACAGGCCGACTTCTCCCATGGCCTGGGTGACTGCCTGCCAGCCTCCCCACAGGGAGAAGCCCAGATAGCCCAGGACGGAAAAGACCACGGACGCGATGACAGCCCGATAACGCCATCCCGACAGGTAGGGCACCTCGCTCACAAGTCGAGCCTCTTGAACAATGGTTGGGGAATCGAGCGGATCACCAGCATGATCAAGGCCCAGAAACCCGGTGCGTAGAGTGTTGTCGAGCGGCGCTCGATGCCGCCGATGATTCGTCTGGCAACCTGCTCCGGTTGAGCGATCAGCGGAGCTGGCAGCGACAGGCCCTGGGTCATGGGTGTCGCAACGAAACCGGGCTTGATGGTCATGACGTGAACACCGGCCTTGAACAGGCGGGCCTGCAAGCCTTCACAAAAGGTCGAGACCGCTGCCTTGGCCGATCCGTACAGATAATTGGAGGGGCGGCCACGGTCGCCCGCTACGGACGAAATCACCGCCAGACTGCCGCAACGCTGCACTTCGAATTGCCTGGCCAACAGGGTCAGCAGGGCAATGACCGAAGCCGAATTGGTCATGAATTCCTGAAGCATGATTCCCACATCCTGCTCACAGGCCTTTTGATCGGGCAGGGTGCCGTGGGCGATCAAGGCCACATCGATCTGACCCAGAGCCGTCAGGCAGTCGATGAGCATCTTCGGGTGATCGGCAAAATGCATGGCATCCATTTCATGCAGGGTGACGGTTTTGGCACCCCGCGCCTTGAGGTCGGCGGCGGTGATGTGCAGCTTGTCGGCCTTGCGTGCAACCAGAAAGAAATCGCAACCCTGTGTGGCCCAGAGTCGTGCGCAGGCGGTGGCGATGGCGGAGGTAGCACCGATGATCAGGATTCTTTTCATAGCGTCACTCGTTTCCAGAAGCGGGACATCAGAAAGGGGTCGCGCAAGGCTTCCAGCCGTTCCCAGGCCGGGTAGGCCCGACGGAAATCGTTGCCACTCATGTGGGCATCCTTGGCCGGGTACAAACGTCCGCCCGCGCCGTGGACGATGGCATCCAGGCGAGGAAACAGAGAGCCGGTCAGTTCATCGTCATGGGGGAAATCCAGGGCCAGTGAGGTGCCGGGGATCGGAAACGACAGCAAACCCGGCGAGGCGATATCCCCGCACTGCTTGAGTACCGCGAGGAACGAGCCCTGGCCGGATTCGGCGATGGTGTCCAGCAACTCAGCCATGGCGGCCTGGGCATGGGCTTTGGGGATCACGCACTGGTATTGCTGGAAGCCCCGGTGCCCGTAGATTCTGTTCCAGTGCCGGATGCGGTCCAGCGGGTAGAAAAAGGCGCCATGACTGCTGCGTCTTGCCTGGGGCATGGTGGGATGGGCGCGCCAGTAACAGGCGTTGAAGGCCCGCAGCGACAGGGTGTTGATCAGTGAAAACGGAGGCGTCAGCGGTACACTCAGTCGACCGGGCCGTTCGACCTGCCACGAGCCGTAGCGGGCATGATCACCCGTGATGTACACCCCGCGCCCCTTGTTCCGGCCTCTGGCAAGGCAGTCGATCCAGGCCACGCTGTATTCGTGCTGATGATCCTGTTCATTGGCCAGGACGAAGAATTCCTCGAGGCTCGCGAAGCGCACCACCGTACTGTCGATCTGGCTGTTGCGGATCGGCATGAGTTGCAGGTCGGCCCATTGAATGACCCCCGTCAGCCCCAGGCCGCCAATGCTGGCGGCAAACAGGCCGGGATTCTCGCTGACAGAGCAGGTCAGTGCCTGTTCGCCATGGCGTAACAGGCTGAAACGCAAGACGTGATTGCCGAAGGTGCCGCGCAGGTGATGGTTCTTGCCATGCACATCGTTGGCAATGGCGCCGCCCACCGTCGCGAAACCGGTGCCGGGCGTCACGGCCAGGAACCAGCCATTGGGAATCGCGACCTTGAGGATGTCGGCCAGCATGATGCCAGCCTCGACCCGGATGACGCCTGTCTGCCAGTCCGCGTGGATGAAGCGGTCCAGAAAACGCATGTGCAGCACGTGGTCGCTGCTGGCCAGGCAACTGTCGCCATAGCTTCGGCCATTGCCGAAGGGCAGGCTGTTGCCATGATCCAGAATGACCCGTTCCATATGTTCGGGAAGACCGTCCCGCCACATGCAGTCATGACCCTGCTGGGGGAACGGGGGATAGTTGCCCCATGAGCCGAGAGAAGTCTTCATGCGGCCGCCCAGAACACCAGAAGAAACAGCAAGCCGACGCCCTGGCTGATTCGGTCACGGATGGCAAAGACAACCGGGTCATCGTGCATCTGCCCGCGATGAGTGAGCATCCAGACCCGGGTTATCCAGAACAATAACAATGGGCAGGCAAGCCAGATGACGTGGGGACGCTGATAGAGAACGACCGTTGCCCCTTCGTGTATGTAAAGCGCCAGTACCATCACCGCCAGATGCCCGGACGACGCCCCCAGAGAGGCGATCATGTCCAGATCGTCGGGGTAATAGCCACGTCCGCGAGGGCTGGTCCTGCTTTCCCGGCCCTGTATTTCGCGCAGTTCGGCGTAGCGTTTCACCAATGCCAGGCTGAGGAACAGGAACATGGAAAAGGCCAGTATCCAGAACGTCAGAGGCAGGCTGAATGCCGCTGCACCCGCCAGGATGCGTGCCGTATACAGCATTGCCAGGACAATGACGTCCACCACCATGAAGCGTTTCAGGCGCAGGGAGTAAGCCAGGGTCAGGGCGTAATAGGCTGCCAGAACCGCCGCGAACTGCCAGGGCAGCAGCCAGATCGAGAGACCGAAGGCTGTGAGCAACAGCGCCGGTATCACCAGCAGCCCGGATTTGATCGACAGACGCCCGCTGGCAAAGGGGCGCAGGCATTTGGTCTTGTGATGCCGGTCGTCGGCCAGATCCAGCAGGTCGTTGAGCACATAGACACTGGAGGCGCAAAGCCCGAAGCAGACAAAGGCCAGCAGGCCGTTGAGCCATTGAACCGGTTGCTGGAGCTGATGCGCGGCCAGCAGCGGGACAAGGATCAGCAGGTTCTTCATCCACTGGTGCAGGCGCAATGCCTTGCGCCAGTCCTTGAGCGTGGTCGTATTCGAGTGAATGACTTGCTCGACATTGCCCAGGTGCTGCGCCCGGCTTTCTACACCGGCCTCGGGGTTGACCACGATCGCCCGGCGTGAGGCTTTCCAGATGCAGACATCGTCCCGGGAGTTGCCTATATAGTCGAACCCGCCCTCGCCGTAGTGGCCGACCAGGACATCACGCTTGCGGTGAGCCGAAAAATTCAGCTGGCCGTCGGAAGCCCAGACCAGATCGAAGAGCTGCAAATGTTGTGCAATACGCCGTGCCAGGCTGTCATGGGCGGCCGTGGCCAGGATGATGAGGCGCCCGGCGGTGCGCTCGTTGGTGATGTACTGAATGACGGCAGGGTCGTAAGGCAGCCGTGCGACATCGATATGAGTGGCCATGGCCAGCCCCTGCTTGACGGCAGCCTTGCCTCTGAATAACCAGATGAACAGTCGAAACAGGCGCAGAGGATGATTGCGCATAAAGGCCATGGCGGTCTCGAATAACAGATCCGAGCGTAATAACGTGCCATCCAGATCCACCACCAAGGGCGTCGGTGATTCGAGAACTCGTCCCTGAATTCCGGGCATGGTTATTCGCTCCCTGTTCATGTTCGGACGCACTATGGAACGAAAGCGGACAATTGCCACTTCAATAAAATTAAAGGGCAGGGGTGTATGAAGTCAGTGAGGTGGCGTCAGAAATAACAAGCTGGAAAGAACGTTATAGTGATTATTAATGTGTCTCTTAAAGTTTACATATTCCCTGTTTAAAGGAAGAAAGTTGTAACGATACAGATAAATAACGGTGGTCATGATTCATGAGACCGCCTGTCCGATGCCCGGGATATCTGTATTTGCGGAAGGCATATCACCTCGACATTGAATGAGGTCATAATGACACCTTTTTGGCCGTCTTCCAGGAGTCATGATGACCCCACCCTTGTTGCTGGCGTTGGTGCCCTTGGTGGCCGATCTGTCCCGAGAACTGCCGGAAGAGGAGCGGTACCGACGTCTGTTGCAGGCCTTGCGACAGTTGCTGCCGTGCGATGCCGTGGCATTGCTCAGGCTGGAAGAGGACGTGCTGATCCCTCTGGCCGTCGATGGCCTGAGTCCTGACACGCTGGGGCGTCGTTTCCGGGTACAGGAGCATCCACGGCTCAAGATACTGCTGGAAAGCCAGGGGCCTGTGCGTTTTTCCATGGATTGCGATCTGCCCGACCCCTACGACGGCCTGGTGGAGGGGCATGGTCATCTGGAAGTGCATGACTGTCTGGGGTGTGTCCTGTACTTCCAGGACCGGCCATGGGGGCTGATCACCCTGGATTCGCTGGACCCTTCCAGTTTCGGCAGTGTCGATCTGGATAACCTGCAGGCCTTTGCCAGCCTTGCGGCAGCGACCGTCATGGCCAGCGACCGGATCAGCCAGCTGGCTCGCGGTTTCGAGGACCAGCGTCAGTTGGCCGAGGTCTACAAGCGCGCGGCCGGCGGGCGGGCTCCTCGCGAGCTGATCGGTCAGAGCAGCGTACACAAGCGTTTACTGCAGGAAATCCAGTTGGTGGGCAGCAGCCCGCTGACGGTCTTGATCACGGGTGAAACTGGCGTCGGCAAGGAACTGGTGGCCGAGTCGATTCACGCCCATTCGCCCAGGGCGCACAAGCCCCTGATCAGCCTCAACTGCGCGGCCTTGCCCGAAACACTGGTGGAAAGCGAGCTGTTCGGGCATGTAAAGGGAGCGTTTTCCGGGGCGGTCAATGGCCGTAACGGCAAATTCGAGCTGGCGGACGGCGGCACGCTCTTTCTGGACGAAGTGGGCGAGTTACCGCTGTCAGTCCAGTCGAAGCTGTTACGTGTGCTGCAAAGTGGCCAGTTGCAGAGGGTCGGCTCCGATCAGGAGCATCATGTGGATGTCCGTATCATCGCCGCGACCAACAGGGATCTGGCCGACGAAGTACGTTCCGGGCGTTTTCGTGCCGATCTTTATCATCGCTTGAGTGTTTATCCCTTGAATGTGCCGCCCTTGCGCGAACGTGGGCGTGATGTGTTGCTGCTGGCCGGTTATTTCCTGGAAGAAAATCGCATGCGGATGGGCTTGCGCAGCCTGCGCCTCAATCCGGAAGCCCAGAAGTTGCTGCTGGCCCACGGTTGGCCCGGCAATGTTCGCGAACTGGAGCACTTGATCAGCCGTGCCGTGCTCAAGGCCTTGTCCGCCCATCGTGAAAGGCCGCGTATCCTGACGATCGAGCCTCATGCCCTGGGGCTCGACAATGAGCCTGAATATGTCGCTCCCGCCCCGGTACTGGGTGAAAACCGGGCGATCAGGCCGGGGGAAGGGCTCAAGGAATCAGTGGATGCCTTCCAGCGCACCTTGATTCTCGATGCACTGGAGCGGCATCAGGGGAAATGGGCAGAGGTGGCGCGGGAGTTGGCGGTGGATAGGGCGAATTTGAGTAGGTTGGCGAGGCGTCTGGGAATTCGTTAGGTTTTGTTTTGTTGAAAATGATTTCAAATAGCCTTCATGGGTTTCTATATATCCCTGTCAGGAATACTGTTATTGACCAGTGATCATCCTTGATTGAAAAAAGACTGAATTTTTCTGGCCGTGCCGGGGTCAGCTAATTGTCTGAATCACAGTCAAGGAGGCACTGTCTTTAATGAGTCTGTCACAGCATTACCGCATTGATTATTTATTGAACGGTTCGTTCAAAAGTTTCTATATACGTGCCGATCATATGGATAACGCCGAGGCATGGCACCATGCTAGTGTCGATGCCGGTCTGGCCCGTATTCCCAAATACCGACTGGAGAAAGTGCCCCGTGTCACGAAACCGCATGCGGAGCAGTTCGGGATTACCAATGTCGAGTGGATGAGAGCCTAGGCTCTGTCTGTTTCCATTCACTGACTTCCCCCCACCGGGATTTCCCTGAGCGACCCTGGTCATGAGCACTGCCCAGCCCATCCTGAACGAGCGTGTTTTCGAAACGGACTTGCCAGCACGCCTGGACAGGCTGCCGTGGGGGCGTTTTCATACTCTGCTGGTGGTTGCTCTGGGGATTACCTGGCTGCTCGACGGGCTTGAAGTGACCCTGGCGGGGTCGGTGGCCGGGGCCCTGAAGGAAAGCCCGGTGCTGAAACTGAGCAACACCGATATTGGCCTGGCAGGTGCGGCGTATATTGCCGGCGCCGTGCTGGGGGCGTTGTTCTTCGGCTGGCTCACGGACCGTCTCGGGCGCCGCAAGCTGTTCTTCGTGACCTTGCTGCTGTATATCGGCGCCACCGCAGCAACGGCCTTTTCATTCAACCTGTGGAGTTTTCTGCTGTTCCGTTTTCTGACCGGGATGGGCATCGGCGGCGAATACACGGCCATCAATTCCACCATCCAGGAGTTCACCCCGGCACGCTATCGTGGCTGGGTCGATCTGAGCATCAATGGCACGTTCTGGCTGGGCGCTGCCTTGGGGGCGGGAGGGTCGATCCTGTTGCTGGACCCGCAATGGCTGGGCGGCGAGTGGGGCTGGCGCCTGTGTTTCGGCATCGGTGCCGCGCTCGGATTACTGATCCTGTTGATGCGTCTGTGGTTGCCGGAAAGCCCGCGCTGGCTCTTGATTCATGACCGGCCCGACGAGGCGAGGCGGATTGTCGAGGGCATCGAAGCGGCTCTGCGTCGCCAGGGGCATGTCCTGCCCGAGCCGGAAGGGCGACCGTTGCGCCTGCATGCCCGGCGTCATACACCGCTGGCCGAAATAGCACGAACCCTGCTGGTGACCTTCCGGCAGCGCTCTCTGGTCGGGCTGACCTTGCTGACGGCCCAGGCCTTTTTCTACAACGCGATCTTCTTCACGTATGCCTTGGTGCTCACTGAGTTCTATGACGTGCCTGCCGAACAGGTCGGTTGGTATGTACTGCCGCTGGCGTTGGGTAACTTCTGCGGGCCGCTGCTGTTGGGGCGTCTGTTCGATGTGATCGGGCGACGGATCATGATCAGCCTGACCTATGGGGTTTCCGGTGTGTTGCTGATCATCAGCGGTTATCTGTTCGCCCAGGGCGTTCTGGACGTCAGGCAGCAGGCCATCGCCTGGATGGTGATCTTCTTTTTCGCGTCGGCCGCCGCCAGCTCGGCCTATCTGACCGTGTCGGAAACCTTTCCCCTGGAAATCCGTGCCTTGGCCATTGCGGTGTTCTATGCCTTCGGGACCGGGCTGGGAGGCATCATCGGGCCGACCTTGTTTGGCCAATTGATCGAAACCCGACAGCCGGGCAATGTGTTTATCGGTTACCTGATCGGGGCGGGACTGATGATCATGGCTGCCCTGGTGCAGGGCATCTGGGGTGTGGCGGCCGAGCGACGGTCGCTGGAGCAGGTGGCTCGCCCCCTGTCACAGGTCGGTGAATGAAGCAGGGCATTGATCGATCAGCCTGACGACGCCACGCAGGTCCTGGACCGAGGCCTGCAAGCCTTCGATCTTGGCACTGACTTCCAGCACTTCGGTCGGGTGAAAGGTGTGTTGCAGGTACATGACGTGTCCTGCCAGGTTCATCGACACTCGTTCCAGATCATCCGCTGTCTGTTGCAAATACTCCTGAATATCTTTCAGTTGTTCGATTTGCACCAGCGTCTACTCCGGCCGTTATGCAATAGGGGGGATTGCGTCTGCTTGCTTGCAGTCACCATACGCCCTATGTCGGCAATAGTGGCATAGTGCTTTAGTGCCTTTCGTCGAAAAGCCCGGGTTTCTGGATCAATGGCTTACTGTTCGTCCACTTCCGAATAGGAATCCAGCAATTCGGCCAGCGCACGGGTGCGTTCGAGACCGCTGGTGCTGGACATGATCCGGGCCACGGCTTCAATGGCGGTCGCCTTTGCTTCGGCGCGTTCGGCATCGGTGTCATTGGGCGTGGCAGCCTGCGCGGCTTCAATAATCGATTGCTCAAAGGTGTTCATGATCGTCGCTCTTCGGGGGCAGATGTCTGTGATACCGGTCGCAGGCCTTTATTTCAAGTCACAGGCTTGTTCAGTCTCCGTCGTAAGGGAAATCCTGCAGCATTTGCACCAGGGACACATCGTCCGGCCCTTGCAGGTTGTCGAGCACCCAGCACTGGTTGCCGGGGTTTCGGGTCAGAAGCAGGCGGGTGCTCTGAGTGCTGCTGCCCAGCGGATAGATCATTTCGACCACGGCCAGCTTGTCGGCGGTGGAGACCAGTTTCCAGTCGACAGAGCGGGGGGCTTCGCTGTCCTGGGTACCTGTCCAGGGATCGGCGCTGATCGCACATTGATCGCCGGGCTCCTGGCAACTCCAGTCTTTCTTCAGCAGGCCGAGCAACGCCTTGGACAGGTACTCCGGTCCACCTTTGCCGCTGACATAGAAGTCATGGTGGTTGGTGTAGATCCAGCGCGCCATCTCCACGGGGGTACCGGCAGGGCACGAAGCGGCCTGGGCGGCAGTGGAAAACAGGCAGGCAAAGGCGATGGCGAGCGATTTGGACATGGAGCGAAACCCGACAGATGAGTGGTCGATGAATATGTAAAACGGATGACACAGCATTTGGGGGCCAAGTGCCGGAAAAAGCAACGGATTTCGGCGCTGTTGCCACCGAAAAGTCCTGATGTTCACAAGAGAGGCGCTGATTCGGGCTGGCCCGGTCATCAGGCGTGCTGACCGGGCCAGATTCTCGGGGTGTTCAGGCCACCTTGCTCACCAGCGAGTTCTGCAAGTCCTGATACCAGAGGCCTGCATCATAGGCGATGGTGACGATCGTCGAGTCGGCATAGGCCTTCTGGTTCATCACCTGCCTTGCCACTGAAATACAGGCCGCAGCGGTATTGCCGATGAACGCACCACTTTGCATGAAGAACCAGCGCTGAGCGGCCAGCATCTCGTCATGGTTCACATTGCCCCGGCGATCGACCAGCGACCAGTCCAGAAACGGCGGGCACACCCCGACCGCCATGCCTTCGAGTCGATGGTCCGAGAAGACACCCTCCCGCGAATCGCAGCCCTGGGGGTCAACCATGAGGGTCGAGACGTCAAAACCATGGTCTTTAAGCCCCAGTGTGACGCCGGTAAAACTGGCCCCCGTGCCCGCGCAGCCAATGAAAAGCAGTTTTTTCCCGACCCGGGCTTCTTCCAGTTGACGGGCCAGTTCAGGTGCCGTCTGGTAGCGGTGTGCCTCGACGCCAACCTGATTGTTGAACTGGTCCGTGTAGTAGTAGGACTTGCCCAGGGCTTTCTGATTCTGCAGATGGAAGTTGACCACGTCCTTGGGGGAGAGCCCCTCCTTGAGCATGTCCTTGCCGATCAGTCGGGCACCGAAGCATTCCAGCAGATCCCTTTTGGTCTGGCTGAAGCCCAGGCCGATTGCCAGCTCCACCGGAATGCCATGTTTATGGCAGGCGGCAACCAGGCCAAAACCGAAGTTGCCACCGGTCTTCTCGATGACGGTCGTAACACCGGGAATGATTTCACCGCTGCGCAGTGCCGCATCAATGATGAAGCTGGCCGCCCGGTATTTGTGACTGCCACCGGGGTTGTTCATTTCCATTTTGGTAAAAAGGCGCTCACCGCTTCTGATGAGTTTGCTCATGTTCTGGCTTCCTCCATGGGGTACTTCTGAATCGGTTGTCCGTTCAGTAAACCGGCAGTTATCACTAACTATTGAAAGCCATATGCAAATGGTCTTTATCTTGTTTCGGAACGAGGCAGGCACGACAGGCAGGGAGCAGCATCACGGCTGTGGTCAGCGCGGGACGCCATGCGCTGTGATGCAGAGACTTCATGGCATCCGGGCGTGGTAGGGCGACAGGTCGATGTCGGCGTCGGGAAATTCGCATATCAGCCTTTCCTTGCCCTTGCCCAGTCGCTTGCGACGCACCTGTAACGGCCCGATTCGTCCGGGGCTGTGCAGGTGGGTACCGCCGCAGGGAATATCGATGCCTTCATAGCGCCACAGGCGGGCGTCCTCCAGCCCCTGGACGGCCTGGTGTTCAATGACGCCATTGCGGGCAATCAGCTCATTGGCCCGACGCTCTATTTCAATGACTTCATCGGTGCTGAAGGCGTCCTCGACCAGAAAGTCGAACCGGGCCGATTCTTCCTTGATGTGGCAGCCGATGGTCCACTGCTTCAGTTCCTCGCGCAGGCCTGTCGCCGCGGCATACAGAAAATGGCTGGCACTGTGGGACAGTGTCAGGCGTTCACGGCGCTGGATATCGATCGTGATCCGGGCCGGCATGCCTTCGTGGATGTGCTCCAGCATGTGGACGTCTTCGGGGTGAACCATGTGAAGAATGATGCCGCCCAGTTTCCCGCCCTTGAAACCCTCCAGTTGTATGGGGGTGCCATAGATCTTCTTGGTCCATACGAATCGTACGGCACCTGTAGAGAGTTCTATCGTGCCCTGATCCGCTTCCTGGCCGCCGCCTTCGGGATACGCCACCGTGCTGTCCAGCTCGATCGCTTCCGGATGAATGCGAATCACGCGGGCATTGGCGGACATCAGGTGTTGGTCCTTGTAATACAGTTTTTCAGTATTACGCAGCACTGCTTCGACCGTGCTCATGTCATTCACTCCTGTAGACAAACCTTGTTTCCATGGGCCATGCACGATCAGGCGAGGGCGAACCACATCAGGTAGAAACCCACGCCGGCGAGCACTGTGGCAAACAGGCTTTTTGTGGCGATGGCAATGATCGTGGCAGCGATTGCCGAGGCCAGCGGGGCAATGGTGCCCCCGTCCTGACTGGAGTGGTTGGCGAGTTCCAGGGTAATGATCGCAACCATGATTGCGGAGGGAACAAAGCCAAGCCAGTCCAGCACGACCCGCGGAAGGTTCATTCCTGCCAGAAAGACGATGGGCAGCGCCCGGACGGCAACGGTGATGATGGCGCAGGCCATGATTGTCAGCAGAATGGACGATCCCATCATTTGCCTCCCAGAGAGGGGTAGAGACGCATCAGCGTGGTGCACAGCGTGGCGGCCACGGCGGTTGCCACGAGCAGAGAAACGTTGACATCGAATGACCCCAGTGACGCCAGCACCACAGCCGCCGATGCCACGATGGCCACGATCTCGAGCCGTTTCTGCCGGCTGCCGACGTAGTTCAGGACAACCAGGCCGATAAACATCGCGGTCAGGCTGAAGACGAGCCTGTGCGAGAAATCGGAAGGGATCGACTTGGCGAAAACCGCTCCCACGATATTGGCAATGATCCAGTTGACGTAGGCGACGCTGTTCAACCCCAGCATCCACCAGTAGGGAATGCTTCCATGCCGGGAGGCCTGTTGCGCGGCTATGCCAAAGGTCTCGTCCGTCAGCAGCATGCCACTGATGAATTTCTGTATACCGGTCAGCCCCGCGAAATAGCGGGCTAGATAGGAACTCATGAGCAGGTAGCGGATATTGACCAGCAGCACCGCCAGTACGATGGCAAAGGGGCCTGCGCCACTGATCCAGAGCGAGTAGAAAAGAAACTGTGCCGAGCCTGCATAAAGCAGCATCGCCAGCAGGGCCACGTCAGTCAGTGAAAAACCTGAAATGGCTCCGATGGCACCGGCGGCAAAGCCGATGCTCCAGTACCCCAGAATGGTCGGGCCACAGGCAATGGCCCCTTCAAGGAAGGTCGAACGCTTTAACGCGAGTGTTTCTGATAGGGACATAAGGCGGGCTCTAGCGTTTCGAGGCAGAGATGACATAGGCCGCCATGGGCAGCGCAAAGCCATCGGGTGTCGCATAGGTTTCGCCGATGGTGTCGGCCATGGTTTTGTTGATCATGCGCAAGACTGCTTCCGACTGTTCACGCAGCCGAGCTCCGGAACGCACCGAGCCGATGAGCTCAGACTGGAACAGTTCGGCAGGGCTCTTCATCAGCCATGTGTACTGGGCCAGCTCGCGAGAGACGGAGGTCGCCTCGAACCCGGCGGTTTCCAGCAGCCTTGCCAGCGATTCCAGGTCGTCGAGCTCATGGTAGGCCGGCCCGGTCGGAACCGGGGAGGCTCCTCTGGCATGCAGGTCCAGAGCCTTGTTCAGCACTTCGCCCGCCTTGTTGAGGTGGTCGGGAGCCCAGAGGGTGAAGGCCCAGGTGCCATTCTTCTTCAGGACACGTGCCACTTCGGAGAAGGCCCGCGCCGGATTGACGAAGTGCTGCACACCGAAGTTCGAGAAGACGCTGTCGAAGTACCCTTGTTCAAAGGGCAGGGCGTGAACATCGCCAAACTCGAAGTGGATGGAAGGGTGCAACTGGCGGGCATGCTCAAGCATGGTTTCCGAGAAGTCCACGCCCACGACGGATGCGCCAGCGTTTGCGGCAATGGCGGCGGCATAGCCCGGCCCGGTTGCCACGTCGAGGGCCCTGGCCCCAGGAAACAGGCGGGCGATGTCCAGCAACGGAACTGCAAACGGGCTTGTGGTGTGCCCCCAGGCCTGGTGATAGGCCGCGGCGACCTTTTTCCAGCCATCGTATTCAAACTGCTCGAAGGCCGTTCTTGCTTCATTGGCGGTCAGTCTTGCGTTCATTCAATATTCCCGAAAATCTGGAAAAGGGTCAGCAGGGTGTGCTGGGTATCTAAGGGAGGGCTGTGCAAACAGGATTCACGCTCTGCCGACATCAAACAGGACTTCGCTCCGGTTCTTTATGTTCGGGCGCTCGCGCCGGACATAGACATGCCGCTGGGCCGGTACGTCTTCGGTAATGGTCACGTCCGAACCGATGATCACATCGTCGCCAATGTGAACCGGGCCGAGTATCTTGGCGTTGGCTGCAATCTGGACCCGATGCCCTATGGTCGGGTGGCGCTTGCCATCCGGTGCATCGCCTATGCTCCGTCCGCCAAGGATGATGCCGTTGAGCAGGTAGGCATCGTTGCCGATTTCTACCGTCTGGCCGATGACGGTGCCGTAACCATGGTCGATCACGAACCGCTCGCCGAGCCGGGCTTCGGGATGGATGTCTATCCCGGTCAGGCTGCGGGCGACGAAGCCGAGCTTCATGGCCGCGACCACATGAGACATGGGCGCATCCTTCGCGGAAATGAGGGTGTGCGCCACGCGGTAGCACAGAACGGCGAAAAAAGCCGAATGGATGGAGAGGTGGCACTCCAGGGGTTTGAAGCGTGAAGCCGGATCCCGTGTGCACTGGGCAATCAGATCCTCGCTGGCCTTATCGACGATGGATGAGGAAATCCTGTGCATTTCCGTCTCGGGAAGCTCGATTTCAGACATCTGCAAGGCCAGAGCGGCAAGCTTGAGGAGCTGCTCCCTGTAACTGGAGTTTTCGTGATGGAATAATGTAAGGCGTTTATCGGGTTCCATGATATTCAATCGCCTTGTCCTCCGCTTATCCAGTGAGTTTTAGGTAAGCTAACGCCCGTGAATAACTCCCGTATTGGATAATCCTGCGCATGTGTACATCACTGACCCCGTCAAGGCACGACCATGGCCGACCTCTCCCGATGTCAGAGGAAATCCTGCTATGGCGCGACAGCGATGTGGGGGACGGCATGGAATTGCTGCGTGCGGTCTGCTGTTCCCACCGTTATTCACCCCATTCGCACGATGAATTCGTCATCGCTGCATTCGAGCGGGGCGCCCAGCGCCATTGCATTGCCCGTCACAACGGTGTCGCGGTTCCCGGTACGGTCATGATCATTCATCCGGGCGAGGTGCATACGGGGGAAGCGGCGGAGGAGGCCGGTGTCTGGGCTTATCGTGCGTTCTATCCGGGGGCGGAGCTTCTGGCGCAGGTGGCCGAGGATGTCTTTGGTTCGCCCGTGATCGAGCTCGACTTCGGGCGCGATGCGCTCAGAGAGAATCCTGCGCTGGCAGGTCAGTTGACGATGGCGCACAGCATCATTGAGACATCGCCTGATCCTCTGGAGCGACAGACTGCCTTTCTTGATGTATTGGCCTTGCTGATTGCCCGTTACGGCCAATCGGTGAATGGCACGGTCATGCGCGAACAGCCCACCGCTGACGTACGCCGGGCACAGGATCTGATTCACACCTGTTTCGGTGACCGCCTGACGATTTCCCAGGTGGCCCAGGCGGTTGGCCTCAGTGAATACCATTTCATGCGCTCTTTCCGGAAAAAGACCGGAATGACGGTGCATGCCTACATTACCCAGACACGCTTGCGGGCCGCCAAGGACCTTCTGGCGCAAGGCGTGAGCCCGGCGCAGACCGCCATCAACGTGGGGTTCTTCGACCAGAGTCACTTTACCAACCGGTTTCGGGGCAATTTCGGCGTGACGCCGAAACGGTATGCCGAAGCTTGTCGCTGAGCGCACCTGCCCCTGACAGCCGGCTCAACGTGCCAGCATCGAAGCCGCCGCCACTACCATGATTGCGGCGGCTCCGCGAAACAGCCTTTGCTGAGCCCGCTGTCCCGACAGCACATGACGGATGCGCACGGCGGCCAGAATGAACAGCGTGCCCACGGCCAGCAATACCAGCACGGTCAGCGGCACCAGAACCAGAGCCCAGGTGTGCAGCGAAACAGCTTGCAGATTGATCGCCAGTGGCAACAGGGCCAGATAGAACGCGATGGTCTTGGGATTGCTCAGGGTAATGGTCAGCCCTGAAATGGCCGCCGCCCATAACGCTTTTCTCTGTACGGGCTTGTCCGGGTCCAGGGCCTGGTGGCGGGCGAACCAGAATTGCCAGGCCAGATAGCAGAGATACAGCGCGGCCCCCCAGCGTACGGTTTGAAACAGCGCATTGAAGTGTTCTGCAATCAGGGCCAGCCCGAAGACGGCAAACGACAGGTAGGTCAAGTCACCCAGGATCAGCCCGGACAGCAGGCAGAAACCGGAAATCGCGCCGCCGCTGACACTGCGTGCAACCAGAGCCGCCATGCCGGGGCCGGGAATGGCGGCGGCAATGCCCAGGGCGGTCGAATAGGTCAGTACCTGTGTCATATCCAGCATGTTGATCTCCTGAAAGTCGGGTCGAAAAATGCTACGCCTTTGAGCCGGATAAGATTTGTCTGTTTTTATTGCTCGAAGCATGAAAGTAGGTAAAAGTTACCGGGTTTTTAAAGGGTTTCGGAATATATGACCGATCAGATGCTCAGTCTGGCAGACGCCAGAATTCTTGCGGCCTTGCAGCAGGATGGCCGGATCACCAACCAGACACTGGCCGACCATATCGGCATGTCGGCTTCGCCCTGCTGGCGACGGGTCAGGCAGCTCGAGGAGCATCGCTATATCTTGAGCTACAAGGCGGTGCTGGACCGTCGCAAGATCGGGCTGGGGGTCATGGTGTTCATACGGGTCAGCATCGATTCTCACAGCGAAGCCGAGGCGAAGAAGTTCGAGCAGGAGGTCATGCAACTGGAGGATGTGGTGGCGTGTTACAGCATCGGTGGCGATGCAGACTTTCTGTTGCAGGTGGTGGCTCGGGATCTGGACTCGTATGCGGATTTTGCCATGAGCACCATCCGGCGATTGCCCGGTATCAAGGAAATGCAGAGCATGTTCGTGCTCAAGGAAATCAAGCCGTTCGTGTCCTTTCCGGTCAAATGCCCTCAGACCTGAGGGCATTTGATGAAGGTGCAGCCCTTATTTCTTCACCGGTACGATATCGACGATTTGCCCGTTGGTAATCTGCACGCGCACGTATTTGTCATGGATCTGCACCCATTGGCTCTCTTTGGCCGGTTCCTTCAGTCCCTTGCTTTTCCAGTCAGTGATTGCCGCTTCGGCCCGCTGGAATTTCTGAGGTGCCCGTGAGCCGAGTTCCAGTTCGTGCATGTTGTCTGCGGACTCTTCGACCTTCTGTTCTGCCTGGACAGGCAGTGTCGTGAAAGAGAAACAGCCCAGCAGGGCCATGCAGGCAATCAACGATTTACTCTTCATGTCAAAGCTCCCGGTCTATCCAACAATGGCTTTATGCCTGTTACATAGACTGGGACCTTTTCCATCTCAAATCATTCGATTGGATATAAGGGCTTTCCTTATCCCGCCACAGCCGCTGCGATGCTCACCGACACCGGCGTTGTAGCGCGGCCAATCAGCGCGCTCAACTGGCGGCTGTCATCGTACAGCGCGCCTTTTGAGGCGCCGGTATCGGAGTCGGCCAGCAGGGCCGCGATAGGTTGTGGCAGGCCTGCATGCTCCAGTGCGCCTTGATAGTCGGCCTCCGGAAGGTTGACGTAAGGCAGTGTCTTGCCACTCTGCTTCGACAGTTGTGCAGCGAAGTCGGCAAGGGTGTAGGACTCATCGCCTGCCAGTTCGTAGACGCGGCCTGCCTGTTGTTCGCTTGAAGTCAGGACCACCGCGGCGGCTTCTGCGTAGTCGTTGCGTGAA
The DNA here is from genome assembly GCF_044748865.1 of Pseudomonas sp. NPDC089734. Lineage (NCBI taxonomy): Bacteria > Pseudomonadati > Pseudomonadota > Gammaproteobacteria > Pseudomonadales > Pseudomonadaceae > Pseudomonas > Pseudomonas sp. NPDC089734. The sequence continues at coordinate 310,777 of NZ_JBIVGV010000005.1, forward strand.
GCCGAGCTGATGCGACCGTCGCCCGCGCAGCCATAGACCGAGCCAAGCCCCAGAGCCGCCGGGATACCTGCGGTGTAGTTTTCGTGGTACCAGCCATTGCGCAGAATGACCGATGGCACGCCGCTTTCACGCAGAAGCGCTTCGGTTTCACGGTGCTCCTGGGCCAGGCCCAGTACCGAAGTATCTGCGTGCAGAACGCTGGTGTAGGCCAGCAGTTTCACCTGGGCACGCCGGGCGGCTTCGATCACGGCGCGGTGTTGTGAGGTGCGCTGGCCCAGCTCGCTGGAGGAAATCAACAGAACCTTGTCGGCGCCGGCAAAGGCGCTGTCCAGTGTGGAAGGCTGCGAGTAGTCGGCCTGACGGACCTGAATACCCAGTGCTGCGAGATCGCTGGCCTTTTCCGGGCTGCGCACGGCGGCAATGATCTGCGAGGCCGCAGTGCGTTTGAGCAGTTGTTCAATGACGAGACGGCCAAGCTGGCCGGTAGCACCTGTAACGACAATCATGAGGAGGTCCTTGAGGCTCGTTGAAATGAAGGGCCAGCATAGACATAATGCTAACCTTTCGTAAGTACGTACAAAAAGGTAAGTGTCATGACTGATAAAACGGGCCATCCTTCCTCTTTTGCCGCGTCATTGATTACCCAGGCACGCCAGGGCGAGTTGATGGCGGCCGATTGTCCTTCGCGCATCGTGCTCAGTCATGTGTGCAGCCGGTGGGGTGTGCTGGTGCTGGTGGTCTTGCGTGAAGGCATGCACCGCTTCAGCGAAATTCGCCGCAAGATTGGCGGCGTGAGTGAAAAGATGCTGTCACAGACCCTGCAGAACCTGGAGCAGGACGGGTTCATCGATCGCAAGTCGTTGCCGGTAGTCCCGCCCCATGTCGAATACCGGCTCACGCCGATGGGGGAGGAGGTTGCCTTGCAGGTCGAGACGCTGGCCTGCTGGATCGAAACCAACCTGCCTCGCATCATGCAGGCCCGGGAAGCCACGGCGGAGCGGCTGTCGGAGCCGTCCTGAGCAGGGCTTTTCATGAGCGGTCCGGCTTCTTTCCGGCAGACAGTCCCCTGTAACCCCTCACTTCTTGGTATCGTGCGCGCCGAAATATTTACTTACATCTGTCGTTCGCGTCGTTTGTCATTACCGAGAAGCTGTAGAAATGCCCAATCCCATTCCTTTGAAGGACCATGAAAAAGAAAGTCGCCTGGTCAATCTGCGTGTCATCGTCTGCGCGCTGCTGGTCACTGTACTGAGCGGTTGCCTGATCGCGCGGCTGTACTTTCTGCAAGTCATCGAATTCGATTACCACTCGACCATTTCCGAAAACAACCGGGTCCATGTGCTGCCGATTCCGCCAGAGCGGGGCTTGATCTACGACCGCAACGGTCTGGTACTGGCCGACAACCGTCCCAGCTTCAATCTGACCCTGACCCGTGAGCGCGCTGGTGACTGGCATAAAGTGATCGACGAACTGATGAGCATCCTCTCGTTGCCCGATGAGGACCGGATTCTTTTCGACAAGGAGCTGAAGCAGGTCAGGCATCCTTTCGAGCCTGCAACCCTGCTGTATGAATTGACCGAACAACAGATCGCGCTATTGGCCGTCAACCAGTTCCGCCTGCCGGGAGTCGATGTGGCGGCGCAATTTATCCGTCATTACCCGTTGGGCGCGCACTTTGCCCATTCCATCGGTTATGTCGGGCGAATCAACGAAAAGGAATCCAGGCAACTGGACACGGACTACCGTGGCACGCAATCGATCGGCAAGACCGGCATCGAGCGCTTCTACGAGTCTGAGTTGCATGGGCACGTCGGTTACGAGGAAGTCGAGACCAATGCCCAGGGACGCGTGCTGCGTGTCTTGAAACATACCGATCCGGTGCCCGGCAAGAACATTACTCTGAGCCTGGATGCGCACCTGCAGGAAGCGGCCGAAAATGCCCTGGGTGATCGACGCGGTGCCGTGGTGGCTCTAGATCCGGCCACTGGCGAAGTGTTGGCCATGGTCAGCAAGCCCAGCTTCGATCCGAACCTGTTCGTGACCGGCATCAGCTTCAAGCAGTACGCCGCCTTGCGTGACTCCATAGACCGGCCGTTGTTCAACCGTGTACTGCGCGGCCTGTATGCGCCCGGCTCGACGGTCAAGCCGGAAGTGGCCATTGCCGGGCTGGACACCGGGGTGGTCAATGCCTCGACGCGGGTATTCGACCCCGGTTATTTCCAGTTGCCCGATTTCGATCACAAATACCGCAACTGGAACCACAGTGGTGATGGCTGGGTGGACATGGACACCGCGATCATGCGCTCCAACGACACCTACTTTTACACCCTGGCCCACAAGCTGGGCATCGACCGTCTGCACGACTACATGGCCATGTTTGGCCTCGGGCAGAAGGTTTCGCTGGACATGTTCGAGGAGGCGGCGGGTTTGATGCCTTCCCGTGAGTGGAAGCGGGCAACGCGCCGTCAGGCGTGGTTTCCGGGCGAAACGGTGATTCTGGGAATCGGGCAGGGCTACATGCAGGTTACGCCGCTGCAACTGGCACAGGCCACCTCGCTGATTGCCAGTAAAGGTATCTGGCACCGTCCGCATCTGGCGATGGAAGTGGGTAACGTGGCGCCAGTGGACGAGCATCCGATGCCCAATATCGTGCTGCGCGACCCGAACGAGTGGAATCAGGTCAATGAGGGCATGCAAATGGTCATGCATGATCCGCGGGGCATTGCGCGTGATTCGGCCAAAGGCGTGCAGTATCACATCGCAGGCAAGAGCGGCACCGCACAGGTGGTCGCGATCAAGCAGGGCGAGCGTTACGACCGTCTCAAGACGCTGGAGCGTAACCGGGACAACGCCTTGTTCGTCGGTTTCGCCCCGGCCGAACACCCGAAAATCGCCGTGGCGGTGATGATTGAAAACGGCGAGGCGGGCGGTCGGGTGGCCGGGCCTGTAGTCAGGGAGATTCTTGATGCCTGGCTGTTGAATGGCGAAGGCAAGCTGAAACCGCAATACGCAGCGCCGAGCAAGGCTGACGGCGCTCCGCATGCGTGAGTTCGCTATGCGTTGACCTTGCCGTTCGGGCCGGTTTCACGCAGGCAGGCGGCCAGCACAATGGCCAGTACGATACCTGCCAGCAGATAGACCCCGGCCTCCTGGAACACGTCAAGGCTCAACGCATTACCCCCGGCAAGACGCGTCAGCAGATGGCCGAACACCGGGGTCAGCAAGGCACTGAACGTAAAGACGAGAAAGTTGATGGCGCCTGTTGCGCTGCCTTTTACGTTGTCCGGGTTGACTTCCTTGATGATGGAATAAGGAATCATTGCTGCCCCCGAACCAATGCCCAGCAGCAGCCCGAACAGGTATGGCGGTGCAATACCAGCGGGCAGATAGAGAATCGCGGCGCAGGACACGAACATCAGCAGCGCACCGCCAATCAGGACCGGCTTACGCCGTCCGAGGCGATCAGAGATATAACCCAGCAACGGACAACCGATCACCCAGCCCAGCGGCACCATGCTGCTGCGGTTCACCGCCTCGGCGTAATCGACCGACAAGCCGTCATGCAGAAAAGGCACGCCCCAGATCATGTCGCCAATGGTGGTGGGCAGAAACAGCAGGCCTGCGCTGAAACCGCAGAGGTAGGACTGAGGGTTGCTCAGTACCTGCTTGTAGGGTGCGAATATCGAACCGATCGAATTGCTGCTGCCTGCTGGCAGAGCATCGTGGCCTTTGGGCGTTGCGATCATCACCAGAATCGCGACGACGAACAGGCAGGCGGCGGACAGAAACCAGAACTGTTCCCACAGAATCGTGCCATGGATCAGCGGGCCGACCCCGAACTGCCCGGCAAATCCACCCAGCATGCCGAAGCACTGGGTAAAACCGACCGCTGTAGCCAGATAACGTGACGGAAAACCATGGGTCGCCAGGTACACCGCGCCGGTAAAGGAACAGGCCGAGCCCGCCCCTTGCAGCAGACGCCCAAGCTGGGCGGCCTGCAATTCCCCCAGTCCGAACAGGGCAGCCCCGATGGCCACCATCAATATGCCGAGCGGGATCACATACTTGGCACCCAGACGATCCAGCGCAGCGCCCGCGACAATCGAGAATACGGAGTAGGTGTAGTAATAGAGCCCGATCAGGGCTCCGATGGCCACGACATTCTGGCCGAATGCGTGGGTCAGCTCGGGCATCATCACGCCGGGCGCGGAACGCAACGAGTATTGAATGAAGTAGAACAGGGCGCAGAACAACCAGGCGATGACAAAACCCGGATGCAGCCGCTCGGAGCGCATGGATAAGGTTCCGGAGGGGGCCGACGACATGGTAAAGGCTCACTTACAACAGATGGTGGCCTCATACCATAGTCCTTTTTCGCGATGTCAGGCCTGCAATGGGTCAATAAAAATCGTTAGAACACTGATTCCAGAGCGGTTTTGATCTGTTCAGGCATCGGTTTGGTGGCATTTTGATGCTGGCCTTCTGAATGTATCGACTCAGGTACAAGACAGCACATACGTTCAATTCCTGGCCTGTAATCAACGGCACTATCTCTCTCGGTCAAGCGCGTTTTCGCCTGGCCCGATGATATTCACTCGTTGCTTACGGAGCTGCTGGCCATGTCCGATTCCATTCGTCTCGACGTACAAGCGCGTGCCGTGGCCAGTACGGTCTTCAGTGAAGTCGTCACGCTGGTCATCAAGCATCGCATCAAGGCCGGGCAAGAGTCGGCCTATGAAGCCTGGTTGCGGCGTATCGTCACTATTGCCAGTGGTTATCCGGGGCATCTGGGCGTTGATGTGATCCGCAGCCAGTCCGCCGGCCTGCAATTGTTCACCTGTGTTCTGCGCTTTCACTCCACCGACGCCATGCAGCACTGGCTGGACTCCAGCGAGCGGCGACAACTGGTGCAGGAAGCCGAGCCCATGCTGGCCGATGGCGACCAGACACAGGTCAATCCGCACAACGAATTCTGGTTCACCCCGCCAAGCGATGACGTCACGCCGCCTCCGCGCTGGAAACAGGCCTGTGTGACCTTTCTGGTGATCCTGCCGCTGAGCCTGCTGATTCCGTTGCTGTGGAAACCGGTTCTGGCGCTCAGCCCCTGGCTGTCCGGCTATCTGGTCAGCAATGCACTGGTGACGGCGACCATCGTGTTGCTGGTGGTGTATCTGCTGATGCCTGCGGCCACGCGCCTGTTTGCGCCCTGGTTGAAGGCCACGATCAAAGAACCACAGGGAAAGTGAAGTCATGAGTGACGATAAAACCGACCTGCAACGGCGACGGTTCATTGCCAAGGGCTCATTGCTGAGTGCCGCTGCAGCGATCCTGCCCGCTTTACCCTTTGCCGGCTACGCCGGTGCCTCTCAACCCTTTGCCAAAGGTGCTGCGATGAATGTCGAACTGATTCTCTTCAACGGTCAATTTCATACGGTCGATCGTGAAAAACCGAAGGCCAGTGCCGTGGCGATCAGTGGCGGGCGTTTCGTGGCCGTGGGCAGCGAGGCTGAAGTGATGGCATTGCGTGGCAGTGCGACTCAAGTCATCGACTTGCAGAAACGTACCGTGATTCCGGGGCTCAACGACTCACACTTGCACCTGATTCGTGGCGGCCTCAACTACAACCTGGAACTTCGCTGGGAAGGCGTGCCCTCGCTGGCCGATGCCTTGCGCATGCTCAAGGAACAGGCTGACCGCACGCCGACGCCACAATGGGTACGTGTGGTGGGGGGCTGGAACGAATTCCAGTTCGCCGAAAAGCGCATGCCGACCCTTGAAGAACTCAACCAGGCGGCCCCCGATACGCCTGTGTTCGTGTTGCACCTGTATGACCGCGCCTTGCTCAACCGCGCCGCCTTGCGGGTGGCGGGCTACACACGTGATACCCCGAATCCGCCGGGCGGCGAGATCGTGCGTGATGCGCAGGGCAATCCGACCGGCATGCTGGTGGCCAGACCCAACGCCATGATCCTGTACTCGACCCTGGCCAAGGGTCCAAAACTGCCGCTGGAATATCAGGTCAACTCGACCCGGCAGTTCATGCGCGAGCTCAATCGGCTGGGCATCACCAGCGCCATCGATGCGGGCGGCGGTTTCCAGAACTACCCCGACGATTACGCGGTCATCGAGCAACTGGGTCGCGAAAAACAACTGACAGTGCGCATCGCCTACAACCTGTTCACCCAGAAGCCCAAGGAAGAGCTGGCCGACTTCAAGAACTGGACCCAGTCGGTCACCCTGCATCAGGGCGACGACTTCCTGCGGCATAACGGGGCAGGGGAGATGCTGACCTTTTCGGCCGCCGATTTCGAGGACTTCCTTGAGCCTCGCCCGGACCTGCCAGCCGGTATGGAGCAGGATCTGGAGCCCGTGGTCCGGCACCTGGTGGAGCATCGCTGGCCATTCCGGCTGCATGCGACCTATGACGAGTCCATCAGCCGGATGCTGGATGTTTTCGAGAAGGTCAATCGCGATATTCCGTTCAATGGCTTGCCATGGTTTTTCGATCACTGCGAAACCATTACCCCGAAGAATATCGAACGGGTGCGTGCGCTGGGCGGCGGCATTGCGATTCAGGATCGCATGGCGTTCCAGGGGGAATACTTCGTCGACCGCTATGGCGCCAAGGCTGCCGAAATGACGCCGCCGATCAAGCGCATGCTCTCCGAAGGCGTGCCGGTAGGCGCCGGTACCGATGCCACGCGGGTTTCCAGCTACAACCCCTGGACCTCGCTGTACTGGATGGTCAGTGGCCGTACGGTGGGCGGGCTTGAACTGTATCCAGAGGGCTTGCCTCGTGAAACCGCACTGGAACTGTTCACCCATGGCAGCGCCTGGTTCTCGTCCGAGCAGGGCAAGAAGGGCCAGATCAAGGTGGGGCAACTGGCAGATCTGGTTGCGTTGTCGGCGGACTACTTCAGTGTCGATGAGGAATCCATCAAGTGGATCGAGTCGGTACTGACTGTCGTAGATGGCAAGGTTGTCTTCGGTTCCGGCGATTTCGAGAAACTGGCCCCACCGAGCCTGCCGGTCCTGCCGGACTGGTCGCCCGTGGCGAAAGTGGCCGGGCACTGGCGTCCGTCCTCACCGGTGCTCGCCCAGGTTCATCAATGCAGCGGCCCTTGCGCCGTCCATTCCCACAGCCATGAACGTGCGCGGCTTTCCAGCGTGCCGGTCAGCGATTTCCAGGGTTTCTGGGGCGCGTTTGGCTGTTCGTGCTTTGCGTTCTGATTGTTCCACCCTTGCCTGCAACTGCGCGGTCGATGGCCATCATTGACCGTCTTGAATCTTGATAAAACCAAGGAGTCAACCATGAGCACCCCGTACAAACGCTTGAACAAGGATGACGCAGCGGTTCTGTTGGTCGATCACCAGACAGGCCTTATTTCGCTGGTCCAGGACTTTTCTCCCAACGAGTTCAAGAACAACGTTCTGGCCCTGGGCGATGTGGCGAAATTCTTCAACCTGCCGACCATTCTGACCACCAGTTTCGAGCAAGGCCCCAATGGCCCGCTGGTTCCTGAACTCAAGGAAATGTTTCCAGACGCTCCGTACATCCCGCGCCCGGGGCAGATCAATGCCTGGGACAACGATGACTTCGTCAAGGCCGTCAAGGCGACCGGTCGCAAGCAGTTGATCATCGCCGGTGTGGTCACCGACGTGTGTGTAGCGTTCCCGACCCTGTGTGCCCTGGCCGAAGGCTTTGAGGTGTTTGTGGTGACGGATGCTTCCGGCACGTTCAATGAAACGGTCCAGCAAGCCGCCTGGGCGCGCATGAGCGCGGCCGGTGCTCAACTGGTCAACTGGTTCTCGGTCGCCTGTGAACTGCAGATCGACTGGCGCAACGACATGGAAGGCCTGGCCAACCTGCTTTCCCAGCGCATCCCCAACTATCGCAACCTGATCAACAGCTACACCGCCTTCACCGCCCGATAAGCGGGTCGCACCCCGGCGCCGCAGTGACTGTACGGTCACTGCGGCGCTGTCCTGTCAGAAGAGAAGAAAATATGTAGTGATCAAAAATAATCACTACATATTGGTTGACGTCTCCCTTTTCCTTTTGCATTATGCAGTCGTCTCCCTGATCGGGAGCGCTGGAAAAATGTACTGAACACGCTCGGCAAGCCGTCGAGATGTTCCCGGATGCAGGCTGCCCACAAGGCAGATTGATGAAGCTGACCCGGCATGGCACGTCCGACAAGGCGAGCAGCTGGCGAAACGTCCTCATGATGCTTGTGGCTGACCCGGCAACGGTCATCCGCCAGGTTCCTTGGCTTTCGCTGCTTTTCCTCTTGCAAGACACCGCCTTGTTGTAGTGGCTTTATATCAAGGCTACCTGCACGTTCTCTGGATCAGGAATACCGTGAGCGAACGGATACATGGTCTCGTTCGCGAATCGCCTGACAGGCAAGTTTATATATCAATGGTATTGAACAGGTTAACGAGCGAAGGAGCATCAACATGAATATAAACAATCATCCGACTATTGATGAGCTGGCTCGTCTGTTTGCCGTGCGCAAGGATACTCTGGACAGCCATATGTTGTGGATAGCCCACTCGGGCGAAGTGCATGTTGACCCCATGTCGCCATGCACTCAGGAAAGCGAGTTCCGGGAAGCGCATCCTGATATGCGCGCCGGCCTGAAAATGTTCCGTCGCGGCCAGGGCTACGTTGGCAAAAAGGCCGCGGCAGACACGGTTTTCATGGAGCGCATGCTGCAAAGCCTGAAAAGCGAGTGGCAGAAAACAAGGCAGCCATCCGGTGCTCGTGTTGCTGAACACTCGTATTGATCAATAGTATCGGTCACTGATTTTACCTGCTGAATGGGAGTGTGCTTTCGTAGCCGGAAGCACACTTTTTATTTATAGGTTGTCCACTTTTTTGTAGCTGTTTCTTGTTGTTATTCATTCAAGCATGAACATTTGTTGGGCATGCGGTATATATCTAGTCTTTTTATCTCTTATCCCTGAATTACAGTGCGCTCCATTCTTCATGCAGTGGCGAGTGCCTGTAAGCAGGTTCCAGACAAATCTGTGAATGATGATCGCTTGTGGCGTCATTGTTTCAGGCACGCCATTTTCAATGGTTGGCGGTGCGCTTCTGCGGCTGCAAGGTTGATAGGCAGCAGTGCAGATGCAGACAGGAAATTCGCGTGCCGGCAGGTTCCAATCCTTAGGTAACAAATCCGATACACGGCTGCTACAAAAAATTGACGACATTGAAATGACGGTCTACGATCGCCGCCCTCATTTAAGTGATATCAATTTGATACCGCAAGGACGCATCGTGACCCCCTTCATCTTTCGGAACGTCCTGCTGACGCTGCTCGTTACAGCGCCTTTCTCGGCCCTGGCGGCCCCTACGCCGGGTGAGCAGGACCTGATCCGTGACCGCCAGGAGCGTTTGCTCGAAGAGCAACGCCGTCGCCTGGAGGAACTCAAGGAGCTACCGGGCAATCGACAGGCTCCGGTTGCACCGGCCGAGCCGGTCGACACGCGCTGCTTCACGATCAATCACATCGAGCTCAAGGGCGCCGACTCGCTGTCAGACGGCGAGCGTGAGGCACTGCTCAAGCCTTTTCTGGGGCAATGCCTGGGTGTTGCCCACCTCAACAACATACTGAAAGCCATCACCGACCACTACGTCGACAAGGGGCTGGTCACCACTCGCGCCTACCTGCCGCAACAGGACCTCTCCAAGGGGCATCTGGAAGTGATGGTGGTAGAAGGCAAGCTGGAAAACCTTCGCAGCGAGGAGGGCGACGGTCTGTCCGAGCGTGAACTGGCCATGACCTTTCCGGGGCAGGAAGGCGAAAGGCTGAATCTGCGCGAGATCGAGCAGATGGTCGATCAGCTCAATCGTCTGCCGTCCAATCAGGCCAAGATGGAGTTGACTCCGGGGCAGGCCGTGGGGGGCAGTGATGTGCTCGTCAAGAACACCCCGCAGAAACCCTGGCGCGTTTCGCTGGCCCGGCACAATAACGGCCAGAAAAGCACCGGCGAACAACAATGGGGCGCAGGTCTGGAGTGGGACAGCCCACTGGGGCTGGCCGATCAGTTGAGCCTGCGTGGCGGGCGCGATGCCGTCAGCGATCATCAGCGCAGCGCCTACAGCAGCATGCTCAATTACAACCTGCCATGGGGCTGGTGGAATTTCAGCTACACCTACAACGACAGCGAATACCGCACCCTGGGGCAGGGGGCCGGGATCGATTTCAAGTTCACCGGTGAAAGCCAGACACACCAATTACGCGCCGATCGGGTGATCCAGCGCGATGCCCGGGGCAAGACCTCCCTGAATATCGGCATCAGCCACCTGCGTACCCGCAGTTTTGTTGAGGACAGCGAACTGGTGAGCGGTGCTCAACGCATCACCGAGACGCAATTCGGCATCACCCACGGCCGATTGATCGGCAGTGCGTTCGCCAACCTTGACCTGGGCATGCAACAGGGCAGCGGGGCGCTGGACGCCATGGACGATGGCCATCCCTCGGGTAATGAGCCTACGGCCCGCTACCGCAAATACACCGCCACCCTCAGTTATCAGCAGCCATTCCAGCTGTGGGGTGAAAACTTCAGCTTCAACAGTCTGGCCACCGGCCAGCGCAGCGAAGACCGTCTCTATAACAGCCAGCGCCTGAGTATCAGCGGGCAGTCTGCCGTACGTGGTTATAAGGATCAGTTCCTCTCCGGTGACAGCGGCGGTTACTGGCGCAATGACCTGCGCTGGACCCGGCCGGTCGGCTGGGACTGGTTGCAACCGGTGTTGCAGCAATACGGCATGAGCCTGTCCTACGACCAGGGCGTCATTCGCCACGATGCCAACAGTGAAGGGGAAAACGGCCGGGTATCCAGCAGCGCCGTGGAGTTCTTCACACGAGGCAAATACCTCGCGGCCAACGTCACCTTCGCGCATTCGCTGGAGCGGCCCGCCGCTTTGAGCGAGCGTGAGGCACCGATCTATTTCCGTCTCGAACTGTTCTTCTGAGCCCTCCAGACCTTTTTACCCTTTTTCTGATCCCCCGCAGGAACACCCCCGCATGGACGTCAAACACTTCGCCTTCCTGGCCCGTCAACCTTCGGCCAGCCTGCAACCGCGTGAGCGTTTCTGGGGGATGCCCAAGCGCGGTATTGCGCTGATCCTGGCCAATGCGATGTTCTGGCAGCCGATGTGGGCGCAGGCCGACGGGATCGTGGTGAGCGGGGGCAGCACCAGCCTCGGGGCGGCGGGCAACGGGGTGCCGATCGTCAACATTGCCGCGCCCAATGCCAACGGGCTGTCGCACAACCAGTACCAGCAGTACAACGTCGGCAGCCAGGGGGTGATCCTCAACAACGCCACGGCCCAGACCCAGAGCACCCAGCTGGGCGGGATCATCATCGGCAACAGCAACCTGCAAGGTCAGGCGGCAAGCACCATTCTCAACGAGGTGGTCAGCAACAACCGCACCCAGCTCAAGGGCTACACCGAAGTGGCGGGTTCCTCGGCCAAGGTGATCATTGCCAACCCGTACGGCATTACCTGTGACGGTTGCGGCTTCATCAACACGCCACAGGCGACCCTGACCACCGGCAAGCCGGTTCTGGATCAGGGGCAGATCACGCGCTACGAGGTCCAGGGCGGGGACGTCAGCCTCGAAGGTGCCGGCCTCAATGCCACCAACCTCGACCAGTTCGACATCATCACCCGCAGTGCCAAAGTCAACGCCGAACTGCACGCGAAAAAGCTCAACATCATCGCGGGCCGCAATAACGTCGATGCCCAGACCCTGGACGCCACGGCGCTGGCTGATGATGGCAGTGTCAAACCGGAACTGGCCATCGACAGCTCGGCCCTGGGCGGGATGTACGCCGGTGCGATCCGGCTGGTGGGCACGGAACAGGGCGTGGGTGTCCGGCTCAATGGCGAGATGGCTGCCAGTGCTGGCGACCTGAACATTGATGCCAACGGTCTGTTGACCATGGCGAGGACCACCGCCAGCGGCGATGTCACTGTCAAGGCTCAGAGTGTTCAGGCCAATGAAGCGCTGCATGCGGGCGGCAATCTGGATATCGACGCCAATGGCGATCTGTCCAGCCAGAAGAGTCTGGCTGCGGCCGGTAACGTGACCCTGACCAGTCAGGGGCTGTTGAGCAATCAGGGAGCCATTGAGGCCGGGATCAACGCCGACAACACTCGCAACACCACGGGCGATGTGAAGATCGAGGCGAAAAACCTGCGCAACGCCGGATCGGTCGTCGCGGCGGGCACGCTTGGCGTCACTGCCGGGCAGGCGCTCGATAACAGCAAGGGTGTCATGGGGGCTCGCGCTGGCACTGCAACGATCATCGCCGGCGGCCGTCTCGATAACACCGAAGGCACACTTCAGGCCGCCACTGCGCTGGTTGTCACGGGAGCCGATGCGCTCAACGTGAGTGGCAACCTCTTGGGGCAGACCGTCACCTTTACCGGAACCAGTCTGGACAACACCAACGGCCTGATCGGTGCCAGCGTCGGTGCGGCACGTGTCACGACCACCGGCAAGCTCGATAACAGCGGCGGTACGTTACAGGCTGAAACTGCCCTGACCGTCACAGGGGGTGACGTACTCAACGTGAGCGGCAACCTGCTGGGGCAGACTGTCACCTTTACCGGGGCGAGCCTCAACAACACCAGCGGCCTGATCGGGGCCAGTGCCGGCGCAGCCCGTGTGACCACCACCGGCAAGCTCGATAACACTGCTGGTACGCTGCAGGCCGAAACCGGTCTGGTGGTTGGCGGGGCCGAACTCGTCAACAAAAACGGCACGTTGTCGGGCCAGACGGTGACCGTCACCGGTACCAGTCTGGATAACACTCAGGGCAGGATCAACGCCCGCAACGGTGCGCTCACCGTGACCAGCAGTGGCGCTCTCGACAACACCGAGGGCACCTTGCAGGCGGCCACCGATCTGGTGGTCGGCGGCACTGAGCTGGTCAGTAACAACGGCAAGATGCTGGGCCAGACCGTCACCGTGACTGGCACCAGCCTCGACAACACGAAAGGCATGATCGCGGCCAGTACCGGAGTGACCCGCGTTACAACGACCGGGACGCTTGATAACACCGAAGGTACGCTACAGGCCGCCACGGATCTGACCGTCACGGGAGCCGACGTCCTCAACGTGAGCGGCAATCTGCTGGGACAGACCGTGACCTTTACCGGGGCCAGTCTGGACAATACCGGAGGGCTGATTGGTGCCAGCGTCGGGGCGACGACGGTGACCAGCAGCGGACGTGTCGATAACACCCGGGGTCGCCTGTTGGCCGAAACCGGACTGGTGGTCAGTGGCACCGAGCTGGTCAACAACAGCGGAAAGCTGTTGGGCCAGACGGTCAGGGTCACCGGCAGCAGCCTGGATAACCTCCAGGGTTTGATCGATGCCCGTACCGGTGCGGCGACAGTGATCAGCACCGGACGTCTCGACAATACCGGCGGCACCTTGCAGGCCGCCACCGATCTGGTGGTCGGCGGTACCACGATGGTCAGCCAGGGTGGCAGCCTGCTGGGCCAGAACGTTACGGTGACCGGCACGAGTTTCGATAACAGTCAGCAGGGCAGCGTCATCGCCGACAGCGGCACCCTGACCGTCACCCTTGCCCAGGCACTCGATAACAGCCAGGGGCGTCTGCAATCCACGGTTGGCGATCTGACCGTGACAGCCGGCAGCCTGCTCAATCGCCTGGGCGTGATCGTCGGCGATCAAGTGCAACTGACCAGCACCCTGGCAGGCCTGGACAACCAGGGCGGGCAGGTGCTGGGCAACCGTCTGGTGGTGGACACCAAGACCGACATCGACAACCGCGTCAGCGGTCAACTGGTGTCGGGCAGTGATGGCCTGAAACTGACGGCCAGTGCGTTGCAGAATCAGAACGGCAGTATTCTGGCCGGCGGCAGTCTGGCGGATATCGATCTGGCTCAGGGCAATCTGGACAACCAGGGCGGCAATATCAGCGCCCGCGACGTGACCCTGAACGCCGGTGACGTCGATAACAGCAATGGCAGCCTCACCAGTCTGGCGGGCAACCTGAACCTGACGCTCGGTCGCCTGACCAACCAGGGCGGTCTGATCGAAGCCAGTCAGGCTCTGCTGCTGAACGCGAAGAGTCTGGACAACAGCGCCTCTGGGCGCGTGCTCGCCCATCAGGGCACCTTGAGCCGTCTTGCCCTGCAAGGGGATCTGGATAACCGCAATGGACGCATTGCCATCGGCAGCCAGGCCCTGGATCTTCAGGCCGTCACCCTCTTCAACAGCGGTGGCCAGATCGAGCATGCGGCCACCGGCCAGTTCAGCCTGCTCTCGACCAGTCTGCAGGGCGCTCAGGGGCGTCTGGTCGGGCTGGGCAGTGGCGACTGGAACATCACCAACGTCGACGGCACCGGTGTCTGGCACTTCAATGACGCCTTCGACATCCGCGGCCTGCAGAGCATGGCCCTGTACGCGGGTGACCGCCTTTCCAGCGCCAGCAGCCTGAGCCTGGAAGCCGTCAGCCTGAACAACGCGGGCGAACTGCTCAGCGACGGCAACCTGACGTTGAAACTGTCCGGCGATGTCACCAACCAGGGGTTGATCTCGACCCAACAGGTCCTGAGCCTCGCTGCTGCCAACCTGACCCAGAACGGCGGACGCATGGCCAGTGGCGGCAATGCCGAACTGACCCTGGGCGGTACCCTCGATAACCTCGGTCGGCTGACCTCCAGCGGTAACCTGAGCGTGGTCGCCAATCGCATCGACAACCGTGGCACCCTGGGTGCCCAGCAACTGCTCACGCTCACCGCTACCCGTGACATCAACAACCAGGCCGACAGCCTGATCTTTGCCGGTGGCGCCATGACGTTGCGCGCCGACAGCTTGCTGAACCGTTACGCGGACATCTACAGCCAGGGTGCCCTGAGCTTTTCTGCCGTGGACGGCAGCCGTGCCAGCTTGCTGAGCAACCTGTCCGCCAGTATCGAAAGCGCCAGCGATGTCGACATCAAGGTGCGGGAACTGAACAATGCCAAGGCCGAGTTCGAGGCCACCCAGAAGATCGCCAGCCGCAGGATCGAAATCAACTGCCTGTTTTGCAAAGACAACTATCACTGGGGTTACTACATTGTCAGAACCGTTTATGAAGGCAGCATCCTCAAGGATTCGCCGGCTTCGCGCCTGCTGGCCAACCGCGACCTGCTGCTCGACACGGTAACCGTCACCAACGGCCAGAGCCTGCTGGCGGCCAACCGTAACTCGACCATCACCGCCACCAACTTCTACAACCGCGGTGTCACCCTCGATAACCGTGAAGAGAACGCCAACTACTACTTCACGGGGTCTCAGAGTGCCTACCGTGTCGTCGAGTCGGCCTCCAACGGCTGGAATGCCCGTAACGCCCACCTGCCGATCGAGCAGCAGGAAGCGATTCCGACCAACGTCACCAACCTGGGGGTCGAGAGCACCACCAATACCATTCGTCCCGGTAATGGTGCCACCTACACCGGCACCGTCCAGGCTGGCAATACACTGGCCATCAACGTCAGCGGCGAACTGGTCAACGGCAGCCTGGACGATCACGGGACCGCGCAACTCATCGGCGCAACACTGGACAGCAGCACCACCGGAGCCGGTCAGCAGCAGATCATCCTCGGCACACCGGTCGGGGCGTCTGGGCCGGTCAAGGACGTCCAGCGCGTCGAGGCCGTGGCCGCCGATGGCAGCGTCAGCGTCAGCTTTGTCCCGGTGGATTTCAGCGGCGCGCCGTTCGTCAGCGTCGACCCGACTGCACTGACGGGGTTCCGTCTGCCCCAGGGCGAGTACGGCCTGTTCACCCCGACCCGCAACCCGGCGAGCCCGTACCGGATCGAAACCAACCCGACGCTGACCGACACCACACGGTTCATGAGTTCGGACTACCTGCTCGGCCAGTTGGGCTACGACACCACCGAAGCCTCGCGTCGCCTGGGCGATGGTCGCTATGAAACCCGCCTGGTTGCCGACGCCGTGCGCGCCCAGACCGGGCAACGCTTCCTGGCCGACGGCCTGAGCAGCGACTACGAACAGTTCCAGTACCTGATGGACAACGCCATCGCCAGCAAGGACAAGCTGAACCTGAGTGTTGGCGTCGGCCTGACCTCGGAGCAGGTCGCGGCCCTGACCCATGACATCGTCTGGATGGAAGAGCGGGTCATCGAAGGCGAAACCGTGCTGACCCCGGTGCTGTACCTGGCCAAGGTGGACTCCCGTGACCTGCGCGGCGGCAGCCTGGTTCAGGGTCGCAACGTGGAAATGATCACGGGCGGTGACCTGAAGAGTGTCGGTACCCTGCGCGCCAGCGAAGACCTGACGATCGTCAGCGGTGGCAGCCTCTACCAGGGCGGACTGGCCCAGGCCAATGACCAATTGACGATGCTGGCCCAGGGCAGCATCCGCAATGCCATGGCTGGGCAGATCCGTGCCACCACGGTCAGCCTCACCAGTCTGACCGGCGACATCATCAACGACCGTACGGCCGTTCAGTTCAAGCTCGGCGGCGGCAGCACCACCCAGGTGGACGCGGGCAGCAGCATCAGCGCGACCACGGCACTGACGATCAACGCGGCCAACGACCTGACCAACAAGGGCCAGATCAGCAGCGGCGGCGATGCCACGCTGACCGCCGGCAACGACATCAACCTGCTGGCCGTACAGGACCGCACCGTCACCCGCGGTCGTCTGCGCCGTGATCTGCACGTCGAAGAAACCATCACCCAACTGGGCTCCAGCATCACGGCCGGGGGAAACCTGACCCTGGAAGCCGGCAACGACCTCAACGCCGTGGCCAGCAAGGCCAGCGCAGGCGAAAACCTGACCGTCACCGCCGGACAAGACGTCAACCTGGCCTCAGCGGCCGACGAACACAACATCGAAAGCCGTGACAAGAAGGGCAAGAAGAAAATCCACGAGGTCGACAACGAAAGCCGTCAAGTCGCCAGTGAATTCACCGCGGGCGAAGACCTGAGCATCGCAGCCGGTCGCGACGCCACGTTGATGGCCAGCAAACTCAAGGCCGGCGACGAAGCCTATGTCTATGCCGGGCAGAACCTCAGCCTGATCGCTGCTCAGAACAGCACCTACACGCTGTACGACATGAAAAAGAAAGGCAGCTTCGGCAGCAAGGCGGCCAAACGTGACGAAGTGACGGACGTCCGCAACATCGGCAGCGAAATCACCACCGGCGGCGACCTGACCCTGAAAAGCGGCGGCGACCAGCTGTATCAGGTGGCGAAACTCGACAGCGGCAATGACCTGACGCTGGAGAGTGGCGGGGCGATCACCTTTGAAGGGGTGAAGGATCTGCATGACGAGAGCCATACCAAGAGCAAGAACAGTGCTGCTTGGTTCTCGATGAAAGGGAAGGGTACTACCGATGAGACTCTTCGGCAGAGTGAGTTGGTTGCTCAAGGCAAGATCGTTATCAAGGCCGTTGATGGGCTTCGGATTGACATCAAGCAGGTCGATCAGCAAACCGTCAGCCAGACCATTGATGCGATGGTCCAGGCCGATCCTCAACTGGCCTGGCTGAAAGAGGCCGAAAAGCGCGGTGATGTGGATTGGAGGCAAGTCAAGGAAATCCACGAAAGCTTCAAGTACAACAACTCGGGGCTGGGGCCTGCTGCGCAGATAGCTATCGCCATCCTTATGACAGTCATGCTTGGCCCTGCCGGTGTCGGCCTTGGGGGCTGGTCGCTAGCAGGCGCATCTAGTCTGGCGACTACTGGCACGGTTGCAACCATTAATAACAAGGGCGATTTAGGCGCTGGTGTGAAGGCGATGATCAGCAAGGACGGCCTTACTAATGCCGCTATTGCTGCTGTCACTGCGGGTGTAGCCGAGAACTATCTGGGTGACATGACCATGACCAAGGAGGTCAATGGGAAGACGGTTATCGACCTCGGTTCGGTTGAAGCAGTTAGTCATTTTGCCGGGCAGCAGTTAATCAACAACACATCTGCTGCAGTGATTGCCAAAGCGTTTGGTCGTGACATGACGCTGTCCGGCATCTTGCAGTCTGCCATCTACAACACTTTAGCGGCCTATTCCTTTGATCAGGTGGGCAATCTAGGGCTGAAGACTGGCAGCCCGGAGAAAATCGCTTTACATGCAATGGTAGGAGGCATGATTGCCGAAGCGTCAGGTAGTGACTTTGCGGTAGGTGCAATGGCGGCGGGAGTAAATGAGGCGTTCGCCAATCAATTGCGTCGTATGTCAGCACAAATTGATCCAGAGAATCGTGATCACTTGATGCTGATGTCTTCGCAATTGCTGGGGGTCCTAGCTGCTGCGGTGGTCAGTGATGAAGCGAGTAACTTGCAGTCAGGTTCGTGGGTGGCGAGCAATGCGACTCTCTACAACAACCTCAATCACAGTGATATGAGCGATTTTGTTGGGGACATGCAAAGTTGTGGGAGTGATGAGGACTGCCAAAGAAAAACGTGGGTAGGAGGCAAATACCAGCAGGCTAGTGACGAGGTTTCCGATTGGTCGAAAAATGCTGTTAGTGGTGTAGTTGCCAAATCCATGTTGAACCAGATTCAGGGCGGATTGACTGCGTTAAAAGAACTCAATTGTACGACCGTGACATGTGATCAGTACAAGGCCCTTTTGACCAAGAGAGCATTAGATGACCTGACAGAGTTGGCGAAGGTTACGGGGGCGTGGGAGCATGCAACAAGCATAGCTGCGTTGGCGATACCTGCTGGTGTACGTGGACCTAATACAATTGATAATATAAACTCGCTCAGGACCCAGGAGTATATCGAGCGTTTTTGGCGGGCTAGGGAAGCGTCTGTTGGTGCAAAAGGCGCAGGTACCCTTGCTAATGCAGAGAGAGGGACGTTAACAGAAGCAAATTTTGCTCAAAATAAAATCAAGTCTGATCGATCCTTTAGTGAGGATGGGCAAAAGGTATACTCAGAGCTGGCTGGCACACCGATCAAGACAGTTGATGACTTAGCCGGCGCTTTGAGGGCTGGGACAATTAAGCCGAATCAGCTTCCCGTTGATTATGTAGATATGAATGGGACTCGCCTTATTTTGAATACGCGAACTTCTACCGCGCTTGAGCAGGCAGCTATCCCTCGAAGTGAGTGGTTCGGGCGAAATCAGACAGGTGTTGAGGCTTATCCAGGTAAGACATTCAATGATTTGGCAGCAGATCAGTTAAAAAATAACAAATTGCCGCCGACAGGCGCAGAGCAATTAAATTCGGTGCGTCCATGAAAATAGGTCAGCCAAAATTAATACTAGATCCATATGAGTGGCTGCCAGGATATGGTGAGTCAAGAGTATCATTCCACTCCGTTGGCTCGGATGTGATACTTGATATTGAGTATGAGAAGGAGGTTGTAGTTGATAGCGAAGAGGTTGTACTGGCTTTAAGGCGGGAGGTTGCGTTCAAGTCTGTGCGATGCTTTATTCGGGAGCCATTCCCTGGAGGTGCTATTTTTGAGTTTGATGGTGATCCAAGTGAGTTTCGGTTGGGTAAGTTGACCGAGTTTATAGACTCCGAATTGGTAAGGAATAACTTGAAAGCATGGCGTTCCGTGTCGAGTCACGAACCGCCGAAGTTGAGGCATTTCAGCATTCAGTTTTTGTCAGAGAATCTTACTTTTCATGTGCTGGCTGTAGATGTATTTTTATCCAATGAGCTGTCGGACAGTTGATTTTGTTTTGAAATAAAATTAACGGGAACCGCTTCAGTTAACCAAACACTATTTTCAGCCTGAAAAAATTTAAATCCCTGTTGGTACATCCGCAGGGATTCAATCTTCAGAACCACTGGTTTACCGTAGCGCTGTCCGACAGCGATAGCCGTCAGAGTCTCCTGCGATAGATGCACATGGTGGCGTGAACCTGCAATCAATCCTTGCTGAAGAATAGATTCAAGAAAGCGTGTTGCAGTGCCATGGTAGAGGAATTCTGGCGGTTCTTTCTCTATGTGTTGGAGGTTTACGTCTGGTGCTGAATGTCCCTGTGCGGCTCGAATACGCTGGCCATCGTCGGAGAGGGTAAAGCGTTTCTTGTCACTGCTATTTACTACTGTCTGAATTATTGCCTGGTCAAGTACGCGGCCTTCTTTCGCTGCGCCGGTAATCAAAGAGTTGATGTCTGCCCAGCCTTCTGCGTCGAGTTGCAATCCGATAGTGTGAGGCTCATGGCGCAAGATATAACTTAGAAACTTGCTTGTTTCGTTTAGTTGCTTGTTATTCATGATTGTCCTGCATGCATTTTTCGATTTTTCAGGATTTAGTCGCAGTCTTTTTACTTACTGCAAAATCTCCCTTCCTTCGCTGCTAGCTTTAGTCGTGGCCTGAGCGATCAGGGCATCGAGCATCTGCGCAACGAATTTCTGTTGGCTCTTAGGTAGCTGGTCGATGGCTTCCAGTTGCTGTTGCCATTTCGGAGCGGGGCCACGTTTACGCACAGTGGTTTCCTGCTGCTGACCAAACAGTTCTTCGAGTGTGGTCGCAAGCAGCCGGGCCAGCTCCGGCAACGCCGCTACCTGAATCCGCCGCTTGCCGGACTCATAGGCTTGGATGGTCTGCTGGGACACGCCCAGCCGTTCGGCCAGTTGAGTTTGAGTGATGCCGTGTTCTTTGCGCAGGCGGGCAATGCGTTCGCCCAAGGCAATGAAAAATTCACGTTCTTCGTTGGTGATGCTCATGGCTGTCGTCGACGAGATCTGTAATAGGACAGCCATTAACGTACTCCATGGTTTACCACTGCTTGTTGTAAATACTACTATTGGTGGTATATTGCCGTCGAGTTGTTTTTGCTTTTCCCTCTTGACAGCTTTTTGGAGAACACCCGATGGCCCGCATCCCCGAAGCCGAACTGGAACGCCTCAAACGTGAGGTGTCACTGGTTCGGCTGCGGAGCCGCCGGTTCGGTGCTCGATTGGGTGATGAAAACGCAAGGTGTGTCGTTGCCGCACGCGGTCCAACTGTTGCGCAACGACGCACCGCTGGAGAACACGGAGAAAGTTGGTGTGTCACGCAGCCATGCTCGACACCTTCCTTCTTTAGCCGCGGGCTCTCCGGCTTCTGCCGCTTCCGAGGTCGAAGACGCTGCGCTGCTGCGTTCGGTGGTCGAGTTCTACCACGCCAATTTCAAGCAATCGCCCGAAGCACTGGCCTATCTGGAGTCTCGCGGCCTGAATCATCCCGAGCTGATCGAGCATTTTCAGCTGGGCTATGCCAATAAAACCCTGACTTACCGCTTGCCTGCCGGACACACCCAAGCCGGTCGCCAAGTGCGTCAGCAGTTGCAGACCTTGGGTGTTTTGCGTTCCACCGGGCATGAGCATTTGAATGGTTGTCTGGTCGTGCCGGTGTTTGGTCTGGAAGACGGCGCCCAGCCGGAGCAGTCTGGACGGGTGATGCAGCTTTACGGACGGCGGATGCAGCCGAACAACAAACTGCACAATCAGCCACGGCATTTGTACTTGGCCACGCCGTTGCGCGGGGTCTGGAACGAGGCCGCGTTGCTGGCCAGCCTGGAAATTATTCTCTGCGAATCGCTGATCGACGCCATGACTTTTTGGTGTGCGGGCTTTCGCAACGTGATCAGCGCCTATGGCGTGAACGGGTTTTCCCAAGATCATTGGCAGGCCCTGAAACACCACGGCACCCAGCGGGTGGTGATTGCTTTTGACCGCGACTCAGCGGGAGACGCAGCAGCCGAAAAACTGGCCGAGGAACTACGCTCTGCCGGCATCGAAGTCTTCCGTCTGCTGTTTCCGCAGGGCATGGACGCCAACGCTTTCGCCTTGCAGGTGGAAAACCCGGCCCAGGCGCTGGGCGAACTGTTGCAACAGGCGCTGTGGCAGGGCAAAGGCACGCCGGTTTTGGTTGAGCCAGAAACTATTTTTTCTTTAGCCGCTGCGCCGCAGGCAACCGCCGAGTTGCCACCGATGCCGGGAGTTTCCGATTCGGAAACTTTGGTTGTCGGTGGGCCAATTCCCGAGTCGGAAACGCAGGCCGATCAGTTTTCGGAAAACGCCCAGGGCGATCTTTTACTGGCGGTGGCCGACCGCCGATGGCGGGTGCGCGGCTGGAAAAAGAACCTCGGCCCGGAGCAAATGCGGGTCAATGTGCAGGTGCGCCGCGAGGTCGCCGAAGAGCACGTAACGGGCCGCGAAGCGGCCTATTACGTGGACAGTTTTGATTTGTATGCGGCCAAAGCCCGCTACAGCTATTTGAAACAGGCGAGCATCGAACTGGGCGTTCCGGAAGAAATCATCAAGCGCGACCTGGGCAAGTTGTTGCTCAAGCTGGAAGGTTTGCAGGAAGCGACAATCCAGGCAGCACTGGCCCCGAAAAATCCCACCCCGACACTGAGCGCGGAGGATGAGCAGGCCGCGTTGAACCTGCTGCGTGCGCCGAATCTGATCGAGCGCATCGAGGCAGATTTGACCCGATGCGGTGTCGTCGGTGAATCCTACAACCTGCTGGCCGGGTACTTGGCGGCGGTTTCCCGCAAGCTGGATCAGCCCTTGGCGGTGTTGATTCAGTCATCCAGCGCGGCGGGCAAAAGCTCGCTGATGGATGCCGTTCTAAACCTGATGCCGGAAGAAGAACGCATCCAGTACAGCGCCATGACCGGGCAGAGTCTGTTTTACCTTGGTGAAACGGATCTGCAACACAAGATCCTGGCCATCGCCGAAGAGGAGGGCGTTCGCCAAGCAGCTTATGCCCTGAAACTGCTGCAGTCGGACGGAGAGTTGACCATTGCCAGCACCGGCAAGGACGAAGCCACCGGCAACTTGATCACCAAGCAATACACGGTCAAAGGCCCGGTGATGCTGATGCTCACCACCACCGCGATCGACGTGGACGAAGAGCTGCTCAACCGCTGTTTGGTGCTGACCATCAACGAAAGCCGCGAGCAAACCGAAGCGATCCATGCCGCCCAGCGTAAAAAACAAACCCTCGACGGCCTGCTGGCCGACGCCGAAAAACAGGCCATTACCCGCCTGCATCAGAACGCCCAGCGGCTGATTAAAACCGTGGCAGTGGTCAATCCGTTTGCTGACCAACTGACGTTTCTTTCGGACAAAACCCGCACCCGGCGCGACCACATGAAATACCTGACACTGATTCGCTGCATTGCCTTGCTGCATCAGCATCAACGCCCGATCAAACACGTCGAGCACCGAGGCAAATCCTTGGCTTACATCGAGGTCACGCAGGGCGACATTGTGTTGGCCAACCGGCTGGCCCACGACATTCTTGGGCGCACCCTGGACGAACTACCGCCGCAAACGCGGCGGTTGCTGGAGCTTTTGCAAGGCTGGGTCGAGGTCCGAAGTCAGGCGCAGGGACTCAAAGAAAAAGAGTTTCGCTTTGGCCGCAAGGACGTGCGCGAAGCCACCGGCTGGGGTGATACTCAGTTAAAAATCCATCTGGGCCGATTGGCCGAGCTGGAATATTTGCTGCTGCACCGCAAGGGTTTGGCCCATGAATACACCCTGACGTATGACGGAAAAAGCGGTCATCAACCGCACCTGATGGGCCTGATCGATGCCGACCAACTCGACACCACATCCGCTCGGTCGGGGGATTCAGAAAAACGGTCGGACTCAGGTCGGGCCATGGTCGGTACTCAATCGGACACCCTCAACCATGCGCAAAGCCACGCCGTTTCTGGTGTTGAGGCCGAAGCGGTCGGCCTGAATCAAAAACCACTGATCCAGCCGCCACAAAAAAACCACTCCGCGTTGTCCCGCGCCGTCTAAGTCGAGGTGGTTATGCCGAAAAAAGGCGAGAGCAAAAAGCAGCGAGTTTCGGAACAAATTATAGGCCCGCTGGGCGATCCCGGCAGCCTGTATTTTCAGATGAAACAGTTCCTGCAATACCAGCGCGAACGTGGTTATTCCGAGCGCACCGTGGGCAACCGCGAAAGCCTGCTGATTGCGTTTATCCGCTGGTGTGATGAACGAGGTTTGACCCGGCCACAAGAAATAACCCGACCGATTTTAGAGCGCTACCAGCGTCATCTTTTTTTGTATCGAAAAGCCGACGGCGAAGCGTTGTCAGCGCGCAGCCAAACGGTGCGTATCACGCCGATTCGGGTGTGGTTCAAGTGGCTGACCAAAACCAACCGCATCCTGTACAACCCGGCTTCCGACCTCGATCTACCGAGGATGGAGCAGCGTTTGCCGAAACACATCCTTAGCAGCGACGAAGCCGAACGCATCCTCAATGTGCCGGACACTCAAACCCCGACCGGCATCCGCGACCGGGCCATGCTGGAAACCCTTTACAGCACTGGCATGCGCCGCATGGAGTTGATCGGCCTGAGCTGGAGCGCCATCGACTACGAGCGCGGCACGGTGATGATTCGCCAGGGAAAGGGCAAAAAAGACCGCATGATTCCCATCGGTGAACGGGCCTTGGCCTGGATCACCAAATACCGCGACGACGTGCGGCCCCAGTTTGTGATGGGTCTGGACGATGGCACCTTGTTTTTGACCCAACAGGGCGAAGGATTCAGCCCCAATCGACTGACGCAACTGGTGCGTGAACACATCGAAAAAGCCAACATCGGCAAGCGTGGCAGTTGCCATTTGTTCCGCCACACCATGGCCACGCTGATGCTGGAGAACGGGGCCGATATTCGGTTCATCCAGGCCATGCTCGGGCATGTCAGCCTGAACACCACGCAGATTTACACTCAGGTCAGTATCCGGGCGTTGAAAGAAATTCACACCGCGACCCATCCAGCACGTTTGCAACGTCAGAACACAGCCAGCCAAACCATGACTGAAACCCTTCCTGATGAGCCCGTTGAAGCTCTGTTAACCGCTCTGGACGCCGAAGCGGACGAAGAGAGCGATCAGGCCTGACAAATGCCAGACAAACACATGACAAGCGCCTGACAAGCACATGTAGTCATGACAAAGGCCTGACAACCTCCCTACAACTGCCTGACATCCCCGCAGGCCGCGAAGCGGCCTCAATCAACGGCGAAAAATACAGGCACGCCATGGATGTATACACATCCGGTGCCAAAGGGGTGCCCTTGGAATCCCGAGAAGCCGCCTCTACGAGTCGAGTGATAAATCTGAGTGAACTGTCGGACAGGAAATGTTTTGTACGGACAGCCTGCACGCAGACCACCCATACAAAACCCTGATCAGGGCTGCGCCCCGATACCCCGTTGGATTAGCGTCTTGTAGGGCGGCGAGGTTTTCTCGATTAGTGCAAGTTAGAGCAACTTAAAGCCAATCAGAGCAATTTAGAGCAATTTAGAGCAGCTCAGAGCAATTTCCCTCCGGCGTAGAGCCAGCAGGCTTTTTGGAGAGGCACGTTACCGACTGTTTACAAATGAGCTGCGCCATTCGTAACCAATCGACCGTACCAAAGGGGAAACCCCTTTGAACCCCGAAGCCTAACGCGCTGCGCTTGTTGGCCCCTGGCCGTCCGATGGCTTCGCCACCGAACGGCCAGGGGCTTTTTGTCGTCGGCTGGTTTGGGTCATCCAGGGTGTGCTGTGACGGGCTGAAAACCCGCGTCGGGGTGGTTTTATTCAGTGAGCGCGAATCAGCTGAGCCGACCGGCGCGCAGGCCGCGCCACGTCTGGCGTTGCGCGTGTAGACAACGAAATTCGCGTCGGGTGATACTGTTGGTCCAAAAGGTGATAGTGTTGCTGAGGCGTTAACTAGCGTTACCCAGAAGCAGCTCGATAAAAAATTCAAGCATGCTTCGGATTTTGGTGTGGTGACTACAAAGAAAAATCCTGAAACACTTGCTCAGTATGAGTCTGCAATCAAAGCCCACATGAGTTCCTCTTCTACGATTCAGCAAGGTACATACGGATTCGTAAAAGACTCCAAGGTGTTCTTTAATTCGAGCACCAACAACGCTGTTGTGCTCGATGCGTCAGGAAATTTTGTGACGGGCTTTAAGCTCTCACCAGGAACTCAGCAGTTTGATAACTATATTAAAAATGGAGTTCTACGATGAGTTTTACTCTCTTGGAGTTTGCAAGATCATATGTGGCCGGAAGGCTGACGGTCGAAATTTTTTCTGAGGCGTATATTGAGCTTTGGAAAATTGAGCGAGATAGGAATCTCCTTCAACTCGATGAGCCTTTGCTGAGCGAATGCTTGTCCAGCATTTTTTGTGCAGCGGACATGTACGAGCCAGATGAGTCAAGGGAAGAGTATGAGTTGGACGATGAAATGCTTAAATCTAAAGTCGCTAGCTTGACGCAAAAAATAGTGACTGATTAGTTGGTGCAAAAAGTACTGATGCCATTGTAGGCTCGAACATTGGTCGTTCTGATCTTGGAGACTTACTAGGCCGCGGCGGTAATAAGGATGTTTATGCCTATGGAGACAATCAAGCAGTTGGCGTCTTGCGCAATGGAACGAATTCGCAGGTGATTTCCGATGAGATTAACATGCTCGGCAAGCTGCATGATGCGGGAGTTCCCACTGTGAATCCTCAATACGTGAGTGTTGACGGTACCCCCGGTATGCTGATGGACCAGTTTGCTCAAGGGTCGAAAGATATCGTGAGGCTTGTGGACGGGAAGGTGCGCACTGTCGGCAACTCGTCACTCCTGAATCAGCAAAGCATTTCAGATCTGCAAGGTATTCGAAATACAATGGTAAGTAATAATGTCCAGATCAATGACCTGCAGTTCCTGATTAGCAATGAGGGGCGCGTTGTGGTAGCTGATCCACTTGCCGTTAAATTTAACTCCGCACCGTCAAAAAATAATCTTCGAATGATCGACTTGTTGATCCAAGCAGCACAGAAGAATGGGCCATTTTAATGGGCGATAAGAATATGACTTCAATGGTGCCTTCAGTTGCAATTGAGTTTCTTCGACGTCTCACTGGTAAACAGGTCGCCAAGCTTGTTAGGTATAGCTGGTGGCCTGCGTCGGAAGTTTCCGCTCAATGTGGTATTGAGGATGAATTGGCTTTCTCATTGACGGCAGGACCTTTAGCTGTCTATTTTGAGGGTGGCATAATCCTTGGCTTTTCGAGTGACCCTTCTCTGAATAGCGTCATCGTTTGGGATGAAGCTGCGAGGGGCGCGAATCAAAATCCGAGCTCATTGGGTAGTGACGAGGAATTGTTCGCTATTTCTGAGTATGGGCGGTTTTCTACTGTTTTTTGGAAGCAACTTGTCGGTTGTTGTGTAATTGGTGTGACAATACTTAAGCACAGGCAGATGAGTGCGAAGGAACTCCAATGCCCCAGTGAAGTCGGCTTGCGTTTTAGTTTGTCAGGGGGCAAGAGCTTTATCATCTCCCATGGATTACATGACAATTCTGATGATTTTTCAGTGCTGGAGGAATATCAATTAAATGCAGTTGAGTTGGAGGAAATTCCGATAAGCTAATGGTGCAAAAGGCAGTACTGCGAAGAGCCCTGACTCAATTGGTGCTATAGCCGATAATGAAGCTGGAGGATTTTCTTACTACGACCAGTTTAAGAAAGCTGACGGAGGGTGGGAATGGCCGAAAAACTCAGGATTCGCTGAAGACCCGGTTAAAAATACGTTACCAGTTGGCACCAAACTGGACCGCTATGGTGGGCCTGATGGTTCATTTCTGTCGCCCAAAGGTACTCCATATGATCAGCGGGCATTAGCACCTGGCTCAAAGGCTGGGGGGTACTACGAATATGAAGTGCTTAAACCTTTGCCTGTGATTCAAGGGAAAATTGCCCCTGCATTCAATGAACCAGGTGGTGGGATACAGATTCTGCCAGCCTTTTCTGAGAGAGTTAACGTGCAATGGCTTATTGATAATCACTTTATAAAAGAGGTGCGGTAAAAATGGTTACATCTATTCGTGAATTACAATCTATGGTTGACGAACTTGGAGTCAGAGTTGATGCACCAAAATCATTATTGGTCATATTGTCTGCCCCCGCAGATGATGGAGCACCTTACGTCGAGATTCACGAAAATAGCTTTAATTATGTGTCTTCTGAACGAGGTTATGAAATATATAGTAAATCGACCAATTCTTTGGATGAGTTGCTTTATTGGATTATGGCCAGGGCCGTGCGGCAGATGGCGCTTAAGTATGAGCTTGAAAATAGAGCGGACAATTGCGATACAAGAAGGCTTTATTTTTTTAGATTTATACAGCTGCTCGGTGATATAAAGCCTGAATGGGCGGAGCTAGCAAGGCGGGATGTTGGTGAAATACTAAAATTATCTCCATACATAGATAGTTAAATGGTGCAAAAGAGGTAACAGGTAAAGCTACGGGGAACAAGACGGAAGCTGTTGAAAAGACAGGAATATTTCCAGACGAGGTATTTACTGGGAAAAAACCGCATCAGACGACTCCTGGAATAAAAAGTGTGACACAAGAGAGGTACAATTCCGCGACTGGGAAGCTGGAAGAATCTGTGATTGAGTACGACGAGTATGGCCGGCAGGTTAAAAGAACTGATTACACTAATCATGGATATGGGGGCCAAGGAAAGCCTGCGGAATATCATTCCGACCCACACACGCATATTTATGAATATGGTCCAGGTTATGGCGCTAATGGGAAAGAGACGAGGTTGAATAATGATTAGTCTTCCAGAATTGAATGAGTTGCTTGTTTCTCACAACTGCTTGCAGGCAATTAGTATTCAGTTGAGTGCGGATGGGATGGCTTATGATTTGTTTCTATCGATTTCGGCCTCTGAAAAGATAGGGGCTGATGTCGTACGTATCAAATTCATTGATATTAGCCAATTTACGTCCCGTGATTTTGGTGGTGGATTAACTCAGTTGATGCATATGAATGTTAGCAAGCTGGATTCTGGTTTTGATAGGATGCGTTATCAGTTGAGCGAGCTCGAGGATAAAAAGCTTTCGTTTTATTTCTCATCATTTTCGGTTGGTTAGATGATGCAAGGCGATAGATGACTCTGTGTCCTATGCTAAATGGTGTGATGATCTAGAGTCTGTACTAAATTAACTGTCGCAAACACTGCAGCGTACGAGCAAGCGAAAACATTGCCGAAAAATTTTTGGTCTGTTTGTCGTAGCAAGTACCGATCCTGCGGTTCTCTTTGAGTCAGTCAAACATCCGTTCAATGATGCTCCGCTGCCGATACTTCGGACGATCAAAGAGTCGAGGCAAACCTGGTCGAGGCTTGCACGGCATAGCCCGTAGCGGGATCACCGGCTGCATTCGGTACCGGTCGCAGTAGTGGCGCAGGTGTTCTGCGTCATAGCCTTTATCAGCCAGTAACCAGCGACTGCGCTTGCGTGGTCGCCCCGGCTTGCCGGGAATTCGCATCTGATCCATGAGCGGCTGGGCATGGGCGATATCGCTGGTTTGACCGGGCGAAAGCACAAAGCGTAACGGAACGCCATTGGCGTCACAGATCATGTGAGTCTTGGTAGTAAGACCACCTCGGCTACGTCCCAGCGCATGATCTAAGGGTTCTTCAGGTCCCCTTTTTTCCAGCACCTGAAGAAGCTTGGGTTGCACGTACAGCAGTGGAATCGATCATCTAGGTGTCCAGAATGATCAGTCTTTTCATACAAAACCTAGTTGAGGTACATAATAGTAGGTCTGCTCTTGAGACTTTGAACGTAAGCGCTCCATAAACCCCACCAGCTTCATGATGGGTGGTGCGCTTAGCTAGGCGAGACCGGCGAGCAGTTCCAAGGCAGCAGCGCTTCGTAAT